>NZ_CP097118.1:0-366261 GCF_024029435.1 Fructilactobacillus hinvesii
TCTCTTAGGCTAACAGAAGATGTCAAGACCTGGTAAGGTTCTTCGCGTAGCATCGAATTAAACCACATGCTCCACCGCTTGTGCGGGTCCCCGTCAATTCCTTTGAGTTTCAACCTTGCGGTCGTACTCCCCAGGCGGAATGCTTAATGCGTTAGCTTCGGCACTGGGAGGCGGAAACCTCTCAACACCTAGCATTCATCGTTTACGGCATGGACTACCAGGGTATCTAATCCTGTTTGCTACCCATGCTTTCGAGCCTCAGCGTCAGATGCAGACTAGACAGCCGCCTTCGCCACTGGTGTTCCTTCATATATCTACGCATTTCACCGCTACACATGAAGTTCCACTGTCCTCTCCTGCACTCAAGTTTCCCAGTTTCCGATGCACTTCTTCGGTTAAGCCGAAGGCTTTCACACCAGACTTAAAAAACCGCCTGCGCTCGCTTTACGCCCAATAAATCCGGACAACGTTTGCCACCTACGTATTACCGCGGCTGCTGGCACGTAGTTAGCCGTGACTTTCTGGTTAGATACCGTCACGCCGTGAGCAGTTCCTCTCACAGTCGTTCTTCTCTAACAACAGAGTTTTACGAGCCGAAACCCTTCTTCACTCACGCGGCGTTGCTCCATCAGACTTGCGTCCATTGTGGAAGATTCCCTACTGCTGCCTCCCGTAGGAGTATGGGCCGTGTCTCAGTCCCATTGTGGCAGATTACCCTCTCAGGTCTGCTACGTATCATCGCCTTGGTGAGCTATTATCTCACCAACTAGCTAATACGCCGCGGGTCCATCCAAAAGCACTAGCACCAAGGCCAGCTTTCAAACTAAAACCAGGCGGTTTTAGTTGTTATACGGTATTAGCATCTGTTTCCAGGTGTTATCCCCTACTTCTGGGCAGGTTACCCACGTGTTACTCACCAGTTCGCCACTCGGTCCGATCTAAAGTCAACTCAGTGCAAGCACGTCATATCATTTAGGAGACCTCGTTCGACTTGCATGTATTAGGCACGCCGCCAACGTTCGTCCTGAGCCAGGATCAAACTCTCATTTTAAATGAGAACTTTACTAGCTCTACTTTATTTGTTAATTAAGCGAATTGACTTCGCAAATGTTTAATTTTTAAACACTAGTTTAAAAATTCCTTACACTTTTTGTAATCAAAATCTTGTTCAGTTTTCAAAGAACTACTTCTGCACTGCTCTTCAGTGCATTTACTACAATATCGTGTTAGAAGAAAAATGTCAAGGATAAATTAATCAATTGTTAAGACGAATCAATTTCCTTCGTAACGCGCATTTATTACTATACTGCCAGCAGTAGTAAAGGTCAAGAATAAATTCAAAAAAATCCCCAGCAAAATTAAAATTTGCTGAGGATTTTTATTAGAGACACAGATTATGAACCTATTTTAAATTCATTTCACGAGCAACTTGCTCCACTAACTTTTGTTGGGCTTGTTGTTTCAATTGATTTTGAAATTCAACTTGCCACTTCTTCATCAGCCGTTGACGTTGCTGGTCTGATAACTGCGGATTTTTTTGCATTTCTGCTGTCATCTTTCCTTGAATGTACTGCTGTGCCTGTTGTTTTAACGCAGCTTGGGCAGCAGGATCTTGTTGTTGCTGTTTCATTCCAGCAGCAACCTGTTTCATCCGTTGTCCAAATTCTTTGGCCTGCTTAGGCGTCATAACTAGATAATCGTTAGCCACGTGGAACGTATTAGTCCGTTTGATGAAGGTTTCTTTCTGTGCTACCCCAAACATCATCCGGTAAAAACCGTTCTTATAAACCCACTCTTGTTTTTGGGTTACCAAACGATTTTTCGTGCCCTCGTGCTTAATGATATTTCTAGTTTTAATGGCGGGAGTGGTGGTTGGCTTCTTTTGGCTAGCAGTCTTTTTGTAAATAACAACTTGTTCTTTCCCCTGCTTACCAATTTTTTGGTACAACACCATGTTCATTTGTTTATTAATGGAGGTAAACGAATGGGGCGTCGTTACCGTTTCTTTTTTCATTCCGAAGTGATAGTGAAAATTTCCAACAATCGCTAAAATCGTTAAGATCACCAAGAATCCGGCCAAAATGCCCGTGGCATTGGATAATTTACGGTTGGGAATTAAGTTAAAACACAGGAAAAACGCAAGAACCGTTCCTACTAAAATTACAAAAATCATTCTCCGTCTCCCCCTTTCGCCTTTTCATTCTGGGTAACCCGACCTTTTTTCAGAGCAAATGCCAAACAAAAGGCAATTAAAGCAATCACAAAGGCAATTCCAAAGGTTGCGGTGTAACCCTTCAAGGTTGCCGCAATGGCCAGGTCACGGAAATGGATCGGATCGTTAACTTTCAAAACGTTGCTAGGCATGTTGTTACTAGTAACGTTCGATAGAATGGAAACCATCACAGCCGTCGCAATCGAACCACAAATTTGCCGAATCGTGTTGTTAACGGCCGTCCCGTGTCCCATCATTTTCACTGATAGCGAGTTCATTCCAGAAGTTGTTACTGGCATCATAACCATGGCAACCCCAAACATCCGCACCGCATATAACACAGTGATATAAATATTAGCCGTATCTTCCGTTAAAAACATAAATGGAAAGGTTCCAACCGTCAGCAGGAATAGTCCACAAATAGCGAGCCGACGTGCCCCAAACTTATCAAAGAGCATTCCCGTAATGGGACTCATAATCCCCATCATCAAGGCTCCCCCCAAGAGAGTTAAACCAGAATGAAAGGCAGACATTCCCTTCACAATTTGCAGATACAGCGGAAGTACCATTTCCACCCCAATCATTGCCATGAAGGCTACAGAAGCTAAGGTGGTAGAGAGACTAAATTCAAATGATTTTAATACGCGGAGATCTAAGAAAGGATGTTCAATCGTCAATTGCCGCCATACGAAGAAGCAAATGAAGACTGCTCCAATTGCCAATGACCACAAGACGGTCGAACTGCCCCAGCCGTCGTTTCCAACACTGGAAAATCCATACAACGCCGATCCAAATCCAATCGTGGATAAAATCAGAGAAAAGTAATCTAATTTGGATTTACGCGTTGGTAACACTGGCTTCACAAAAAACAAGCCCGCAATCAAAACAAAGGCTGCAATGGGGATAATCATTTCAAAAATTAACCTCCAGGAATAGTTATCAATGATCCATCCTGACAGAGTAGGTCCAATCGCCGGAGCTAGTCCGATTACGATCCCACCCAATCCCAAAGCAGCTCCCCGTTCGTTTGCCGGGAAAATCGAAAGTAGGATGGTCTGCATCAATGGCATAATCACTCCGGCACCCACGGCCTGAATCAAACGGGCCACGAATAACACACCAAAGGTTGGTGCAGACGCTGCCGTAATGGTTCCAATTTCAAAGATTAAGATGGCTCCTAGGTATAACCATTTCGTGTTAATTCGACTAGTTAACCAAGCACTCACTGGAATCAAGATTCCGTTGACCATCATGAATCCGGTCGTCAGCCACTGGACGGTGGAAGTATTGACGTCAAAAGCCTTCATCAGCGTGGGAAAAGCCGTCCCTAAAATCGTCTGATTCAGAACGGTCACAAACGCTCCGACCAGTAACACCAACACAAACAGCGTTCGATTATACGGTTTTCCGTTCGCATCAACGGTTTGTTTTTCGCTCATTAAAATCCCTCCATTAAAATAAAAGTCTACCAGTTACTATACGAGTCTCAATTTTGTTTGTCAAGGAATCTAACAAAGACTTATAGGAAAGAAAAAGACCACCACCAACTGGTGATGATCTTCATCATTTTCAGTAACAAGCCGCAAACCAATCATTAACTTTGGCTCCACGTTTCGGTTAAAATCTGTTTTACTGAGCGTTCGATTGCATGAACTTCCGAACTATCCATTTTCTCAATTCATCGAGTAGGATTAATGGAATTGGAATACAGATTAAGAAGAACCAATCATGTAAACTAAGGTCAGCCGTCCCAAAGAGATTGTGAACAAATGGAACATAAACTAAGAAGGCCAAGAGGCAAATTTC
Organism: Fructilactobacillus hinvesii; assembly: GCF_024029435.1. NCBI lineage: Bacteria > Bacillati > Bacillota > Bacilli > Lactobacillales > Lactobacillaceae > Fructilactobacillus > Fructilactobacillus hinvesii. Next base: position 4,019 of record NZ_CP097118.1, read on the forward strand.
AAAGATAATCCCCCACAAGATTCGGTGGTTAGAGAAAATCCCGACCTTGAACAAGGAATTCCGTTCCGTCCGAATGTTCAAGACGTTAGCAACCTGACAGAAGACAATTGCAGCCAGAGTCATCGTGGTAGCAACCATGTACGTGTTACCGCTGGCAGCTAATGCGACGTGGGGCCAACCGTGTTGCCAGTTGACAAAGAAGTACGCAAAGGTCGAGATGATCATTGCGATTAAACCGTAGTACCCAAAACTCTTCCAAATAATCATCTTATTAAGGAGATGATCACTTTGCTTGCGTGGAGGTCGATTCATAATCCCTGGTTCACTTGGTTCAGCTCCCAATCCTAAAGCAGGTAACATATCCGTTCCTAAATCAACGGTTAAAATCTGCATTACCGTCAGCGGTAGTGGAATTGCTCCCCCTGATAATAAGAATAAAACCGATGGAAAGGCTTCCGGAACGTTACTAGTAAAGATGTAGAGCAAGAATTTCTGAATGTTACTGTAAACCGTCCGCCCTTCTTCAATCGCATTTACAATGGAAGCAAAGTTATCGTCCGTCAGAATCATATCAGCGGCATCCTTAGCAACGTCAGTTCCAGTAACTCCCATGGCAATTCCGATGTTAGCCTTCTTCAAGGCTGGTGCATCATTTACTCCGTCCCCAGTCGAGGCTACCACGTCCCCATTTTCTTGACACATGGTCACAATCCGATACTTATCTTCCGGGGCGACCCGAGCAAAGATAACTTCATCTTTGACCGCCGACTGCAATTCTGCATCGCTCAGCTGCTTCATTTCTGCTCCGGTAATCACCCGCGCCGCGTCAGAAACGATTCCGATTTTTACCGCAATACTCTTAGCGGTTAAAGTACTATCACCGGTAACCATGATAATCCGGATTCCGGCTGAATGACACTTTTGCACGGCTTCGTAAATTTCTTCGCGCGGTGGATCCTGCATCGCTGCTAAGCCCACGAAGGTTAAGTGCTGTTCTGTATTGGCCGGTGTCGCATTATCGAAGTTAGTTTCATTAGTCGTCTTGTAAGCAAATGCTAACGAACGCAATCCTTGAGCAGCGTAGTTCCGGTTAGCTTGATCAATCTGTGCTTGATATTCATCAGTCAGCGGTTGAACTTTCCCATCCACCAGAATGGTGTCACAAACCGTCATTAAGTTGGACAACGCTCCCTTAGTATAGACATAGGTCTTGCAGTCCTGATTCTTTTGAATGGTAGTCATCATCCGCCGGGTTGAATCAAACGGCAATTCCTTCAACCGCGGTGAAGTTTGCAAGCGATTGGCTAGGTTCAGACCGGCCTTAGCCGTTAAGATATTCAAACCAGCTTCAGTTGGAGTTCCTAAAATTTTAGGGGCATCCCCAGAATTCTTCGGTTCTTGAATCTTAGTGTCGTTATTCAATAGCGCAATGTCTAACAGTAGGCTCAGGTCCGGATAGTTCTTTAAATCAACGTCCTGACCCTTAAATTGAATTTTTCCGTTGTTGTAATATCCGGTTCCCGTCACCGTAAACTCTTGGTCTGGTAACCAGACGTGGTTAACCGTCATCTGGTTTTGGGTTAACGTTCCGGTTTTATCGGAACAGATCACGTTGGTTTCCCCTAACGTTTCTACACTGTTCAGACTTTTCAGCAAGGCATGCTTCTTGGCCATCACTTGCGTTCCATGGGCTAACGACAGGGTCACAGTTGGTAACAATCCTTCTGGAATAAAAGCCACAATCATCCCGAGGGCAAAGATGAAGGACTTTGCTACCGGATAGTGCACAAAGAAAATGGCCAGAATAAAAAAGACGGCCCCGATGGATAATGACAAAATCGATAATTGCCGCGTTAGATGATTTAATTCCTTGGTTAACGGCGAATCCTCTTCTTTTTGACCCTGGGTTAGACTGGCAATCTTACCAAATTCCGTATTCATTCCCGTTGCGATCACCATCACCATTGCGGTTCCACTAGTAGCAACCGTCCCGGCAAACACCACGTTTTGGATGGCAAACTGCCCATCGCCATGTTTGTAGGCTGAAAATTTATCCACCGGTACTGATTCTCCGGTCAAAGCCGACTCGTCCACCTGAAGGGAGGCATCATCAAGGACTCGAGCATCAGCCGGAATGGCATCTCCGGCCTGAAGTTCAACTACGTCACCAGGAACAATATCTTCAGCAACTAACTGCACCCGTTTGCCATCCCGAATCACGTTCACATAACTGGGGAGCATTTTACTTAGAGCATCGGTGGCCTTTTTAGCGGCCCGTTCTTCCCAATATGAGAATAACCCGTTAATCACGTTCACCGCCCAAATGGCAATCCCTAGTTCCGGCGTTCCAGCCAAAAATGCGATTAACCCAGAGACCCAGAGTAAACAAGCCATTAGGGAAATAAAGTTTTTTAAGAAATTCAGGAATTCATTTTCTTTTTTTCCCTTTTGAATCACGTTTTTCCCGACGGTTGTCAACGTTGATTGTGCGGTCGTAGTGGTCAGACCAGCTGTGGTCGATGAATTTAAATCATGCGCTAGTTCATCAACCGGTAGTTGGGCGTACTGATCATCAGTTAATTTATTGTTTGGCACGTCGCTCACCCCATTCATTAATTTTTCATTTTAGATTGTTAAACATATTATTAGACTACATCATTTTTCATTTTTTGATAAGGGGCCTTTGAAAATTACTCAATCAGTGGCTAGCAACGTCCTTAACCACTTCCTACTCCCTTAACGAAGGCAATTAAAAAAGTGCGGCTAATCACATTAGCCACACCTAATTAAAACTATTCACCTAATTTTTGCTTGCTGACAATGTTTAAGTTGGAATCAATGTCGTAAACGATCGGTTCTCCAGTTGCAATTTCCACGTCCATAATGTCTTCATCCGAAATGTTTTCGATGTATTTCGTTAAAGCTCGTAATGAATTTCCGTGGGCAGCAATAATCACGTTTTTGTTGTCCAATAATTGTGGTGCAATGTGATCTTGCCAGAATGGAATTACCCGTTCCAAAGTAGTCTTCAAGTTTTCTCCAGCTGGAATTGTCCGGGGATCTAAGTCAGCATAACGACGGTCCTTTGTAGCTGAACCTTCGTCATCAGCACTTAACAGCGGAGGTAACACGTCGTATGAACGACGCCAGATGTGCACTTGTTCGTCTCCGTATTTTTCTGCAGCTTTGGCCTTGTTCTTTCCCTGTAAGTCCCCGTAGTGACGTTCGTTTAAACGCCAGGTCTTCATTTCTGGAATCCACATTTGGTCGCTTTCTTCTAAGGCGTAGTGCAACGTCTTGATGGCCCGCTTTAAAACAGAAGTGTAAGCTTGATCAAACTCTAAACCAGCTTCGGAAATCAACTTTCCGGCGTTTTGAGCTTGCTTAACCCCCTCTTCACTTAGGTCCACATCTACCCAGCCGGTAAACTTGTTTGCTAAGTTCCATTCACTTTGTCCGTGTCGAATTAAACATAATTTAGCCATTATCATTAACCTCTTTCAAATTATTAAGTTTAAATAGTTGAATCGCATTTATCATACATCATTTTAGGTACTTTTTTAAGCTCTTTTTCACGGTCTTGTGATTTGGTTTGCGCAACCGGGGACCATTCACCTTTTGCACCCCGAACACATCCAAGAAGAAGGTAAACACTGGCACTGCAACAATCAATCCCCAAGTTCCCCAAAAGTGTTCGCCAAGCAGTAACACCACGAAGGTGTAAAAAATGGGGAGCTCCGTTTTGGCTGACATGAACTTTGGATTTAACACGTATGCTTCCAGCATGTGCACCACTGCAATGATAATCACGATGTAAATCACATACTTGATTCCCCCAACGGCATAGCCAGTAATTGAGAGGGGAATTAACGAGATGATCACTCCTGCCACTGGAACTAAACTTAATAGGAAGATCATTACCGCAAAAATCACTAGTTGAGGCATCCCCATAATTGCCAAACACGTCGTTGTAATCGCCGTATTACAAATGGCAATAAAGAACTGTGCTTCCATTACTACCCCAAAGGTCTGGACAAAGATGTTCCCAAAGTAAGCAACATCTTGAAACAACCACCCTAAGGTACTGGATAAAAATTTCTTTGAAAACTCCTTGGTTTGTTTCAATTCCAATGTAAAGAAGAAACTCAACAGCAAGGAAATAAATAAAGAAAAGCCCATGTTTCCAGCACTCGTTACGTAACTTAGAATCATCCCCATACTGTCCTTGAGCTGTTTGGGAACGTTCACCGTGTGCATTAAACTCACCACGGCGTTTCTAATCTGGGGATTCTTAATCATGTGCGGCCGTTGGTAAAACTGATAAACGACCTTCGAATACTCAATCCCCTGGTCAACAATCGTCGGCAGGTACAGCACCGCTACTACTGCAATAGCAGCAATCAGTATTAAAAATATGGTAATTACTAGGATGGGAATTGGAATCTTAACCCGTTTATGAATCCATAAAACGGTTTTCGTGACTAGAAACGTAAAAATAAACGTTAACAAAATGGTCGTAATCATGGCACGGCAGAAATAAATCAACGCAATTAATAACAGCAGGACTACCGCCCTTCGCAGTTGCACGTTTTTTAAAAAATTTTGCCAATGATTATCCATCTTAAGCTCTCTCCATTAATTTAGTTAAACCGGTTTGAATATTCGCCCGGATTTGAGTAAACATTGTACGGATCGTTATTTGCGTTGTAGTCATTGGGGTTGGTATCAGGAGAAGTAGCCTGTCCTGTTTGACTGCCAGAGTTGTCTCCAGCAGTTGCATTAGTGCTAGTGCTAGTGTTCTGGTCTTGCCCCGTAGCGGGATCCACAAACCGATTTGAGTATTCACTCGGATTGGAGTAAACGTTTAAACTGTTAGGGTCTGTCGGCTGATTGCCACTTGTACTGTTGGTAGCTTTCATCGCTGTTTGATTTTGTTTCTTAACGGCAGCAGCAGCAGAATTTGAACTTTGGGCATTGGCCTTAACAGCTTCTTGAGTGGAGCTAACTTGGTTAACCGCTTGAGTTACAGCTGGACTTTGTTGCACGTTCATGGCGGAAGCCTTCTTTTGATCCGTCGTCATCTTCTTCAAAGCCTTGTCGTTTGACTTCTTCAAGTCCTTAGCTTTTTGCTTAATGTCTGAGTAGTATTTTTGGTTAATTACGTGGGCAGTTAAAATCCCTTGCAACGTTTGGTTGGATGCATCGTACTTTTTATCATTGTGTTGCTTAACTGCTTCTTTGTAGATCTTCTTAAACAAGCCATCGTTTTTAATGACTTCATTCACAGTTTTGACCTTGCCATTAGCCCGTTTAACCATCACGTTAGAACCGTTTTTTTCGTCCTTAACGGCACAATAAGACTGCTTGGCGTTCGTAAATTGTTTGTCTTTCATTTGGTCATTTCCGTCAATAAAGTGTTGCGTTTGGTTTAACAACGCATTGGCTTCTTTTGACTTGGGCTTTTTATCAACTGCAGCTTGAAAGTCATCCTTCGCCTTGGAATAGTTGGCGTCATTTAACGCACTTTTTCCACTACTAATCTGACTTGCGTAGGCTTTGGTTCCATTTGAATGGCCGGCATACATCCAGCCACCAAAAACGGCCACAATCACAACAATGATGATGCCCCAAATCCATTTCTTCATTAAAAATACCTCCATAAATGTTCATTTGCATCCGTGGTCACATTATAACATAGATAAGAAATTGATTTTTACCTACCACATTGGTTCCGGAAAAAAGAAAAAAAGCATATAATTAAACTGAATTTTATCAGAAAAAGTGAGGTAGCACCTATGTTAGAAAAAGTATTTTACAACGAGTTTTTGAAACGAAGTTTTGCCGAACCATTAGAAGTTACCTTTTGGGATGGTAAAACCAAAAAATACGGGCATGGTACCCCTAAAGCTCACATCACCATTCACAAGCCCATCCCGATTCGGGAAGTGAAAAAGAACGCATCCATTGCGTTAGGTGAAGCCTATATGAACGGAACGATTGAGATTGATGGAAACCTGGAAGACCTCATTACCTCAGCCTACCAAGCTGCTGATAGTTTCTTTCGTGACAAACGCTTCATCAAATTTTTACCAAAAGCTTCTCACTCTGAATCAGAAAGTAAAAAAGACGTGCAGGATCACTACGACATCGGAAATGACTTTTACCGGCTCTGGCTGGATAAGACGATGACCTATTCTTGTGCGTACTTTGAAAAACCAACCGATTCACTGTACCAAGCACAAGAAAATAAAATTCATCACATCATTCAAAAACTTCACCCACAACCAGGCCGGACCCTTCTGGACATTGGTTGTGGCTGGGGAACCCTAATGTTAACGGCCGCTAAGAAATACAACCTGCGCGTGACCGGTGTGACTTTGAGTCAAGAACAATATGACTACGTTCAATCTCAGATTAAAAAGTACGGCCTAGAAAACCTTGCGGAAGTCCGACTGGAAGATTACCGGGAACTACCAAAGGACGAACAGTTTGACTACATTACTTCCGTGGGAATGTTTGAACACGTCGGAAAAGAAAACTTGGGTGAGTACTTTGAAACCGTTTCGACCCACCTGAAAGACAACGGAAGCGCCCTTATCCACGGAATCACCCGGCAACAAGGGGGCGCCGTTAACGGTTGGATTAACAAGTGGATCTTCCCCGGTGGTTACATCCCTGGTTTGACCGAAAACATCCAACACATCGTGGATAATCGTCTCCAAGTTTATGACCTGGAATCATTACGGCGCCACTACCAACGAACTTTGGAAGAATGGGATAAAAACTTCAACCGGGTTCGTTCGGAAGTCACAGAAATGTTTGATGAACAATTCGTCCGGATGTGGGATCTGTACCTGCAAGCCTGTGCGGCATCGTTCAAGTCCGGTAACATTGACGTCATGCAATACTTGATTACCAAGGGACCTTCTGGAGCATCTCTCCCAATGACCAGAGATTACATGGCTGAAAAGAATAACTAAACCCAAAAGAAAAGGAGCTGAATTCAGCTCCTTTTTTGTTTTAATTTTTATTTTATAGCAGAAAAGTTAGTCCAAATACCAGCGCCAACCCCACAATCACCGACAACGCCATGGAACGCGTCCAAAATGCAATGATAATCACAACCACACTCGCAATTAATTCTGGAATCGAGTTTGCAATTGAGAAGGTGTACGTTTTGGTAATAAACAGGTCCTTCACAACTAACGAGGTAAACAAACAAATGGGCACAAATTCCATCCATTCGTTAAACCACTTCGGAATTTTTCGCTTCCGAAAGAAGAATAAAGGAAAAAACCGCGGGATCAGTGCCACAAAGAAACATAGTATTATTAACAGAAAGTGCTGCATTCCGTTCCATTCCATCGTTTTCGTCCTTCCGCCTATTCTTTTGGAGTTCCCGCTGGGTTCTTAAACATCTTCAGCAAACGACTCCGCTTTTTCTGTTTCGTAAGGTAATTATCCGCCACAAACCCGATAAACGAGGCCGTTAACGTGGCAAATACCAATCCTAACGTCGACTTGGTCATTACCAAAAACAGAACCGCTAGGCAAGCAGCCAAAGTGGCAATGATAATTTTCAAGAAACTTTTAACCTGCATTACAATCATAAAGAGGAAGAGCGCCGTGAGTGCAAAATGAACTACGGTCAAATCAATCGTGATTGCAGTTCCAACTAAACTCCCCACTAAATTACTAACCGTCCAAAACAACAGCGACCAGTGTTCAATTTGCAGGGCATCACGTTGGGTAAAGTCCTTATCAGTTGAAAACTTCAGGTAATTCACGGCGTAGTTTTCATCGTTCATCGAACCCGCAAATAAAAGAAGAAACCACGTATTCTGACCCTTTAAATATTTTGATAAACTCGAACCGAGGAGGGCATACCGTAATTCCAAAAAGAATAACATTAAGACAATCGTCAACAATGGTGAATTAATCGTCAGCATGGACGCAATTAAAAATTGCGCTCCCCCCGAAAACACCAGCAACGACACTAAAATTGTATTAAAGGCATTGAAGCCCGCCGCATGTAACAAGATTCCACAGGCCACTCCAATTGGAATGTAGCTAATGTCTAATGGAAACGAAGTGCGAAAGTTTTTCCGCCAGTTTGGTTCGTTAGGATTTGGTACCACTTTAGTCAATTGAAATCCTCCCGGTAATGATTTCATGATCATCTGGATTTTGCACCGTACATTTAATTATATTGGATTTAGACCGAATAAAAAACCTTTTTCACGTTTTTTTTCAATAACGCTTTTCTTCAACCAAAAAAACTAGCTAAACATGCTTAGCTAGTTTGAGGTACCGGTTTCAGAGGAAGCGTAAACGTAAACGTCGTCCACTTACTATTTGATTCAGCTTGAATTGTGCCCCCCTGGTTATTAATGATTTCTCGGACAATCGCTAACCCGAGTCCACTGCCTCCGGTTTCCAAGTTGCGGGACAGTTCCTCGCGATAAAAGCGATCAAAAATCTTTCGAATTACTTTCTTCGGAATGGTCTTCCCATCGTTAGCAACTTGGAACGTAATCTGATTCGGCTGCTTCTGTTGGGCAGTAATCAAAATTTGGTGTCCGTCGTTTCCGTACTTCAACGCGTTCGTAATTAAATTATTAAATACCCGACCCAACATCTCTGCGTTAGTTTCCATAGTCACGTCCGTCGCTAACGGTTGTACCTGAATCTCCATCCCCTGCTTTTGAGCTTCTAACGCAAAGGAAGTCTCTAATTGAGCCAACAGCTGGTTCACGTCAATCTGGTCGATTTCCAACCGCTGTTCTCCCATGTTATTGGCTTTGGTGTACTCAAACAACCGATCCACCAATTTTTTCATCTGTTGGGACTTTTGGTAGGCAATGTGACAATATTGCAACAATTCGTCTTCTGTTTGATACTGATGAGCCTCAATTAATCCTAGGTACCCAATGATTGACGTCAGTGGGGTCCGTAAATCATGGCTCACGCTGGTGACCAGTTCATCCTTTGATTTTTCAATTTGTCGCTCATCTTCTAACGACTGAATCACGTTGTCAACCAGAGTGTTCACACTGTTAACCACTCGTTCGTTATCGCCAGTCAAGCGAAACGGAATCCGGTGATCAAAATGACCATCAGAAATATAATGTAACTCATCAATGATCCGCCCAATTTGAATCCGACGGTAAACCCGAACAATTCGCCACCACACGACCACGGCATCAAACAAGAGCATTAAAATCCAAAAAAGCCCCTCCCAACTTAAAAAGTGCTGATGCCATGGTCCAAAGGTAATCGACTGCTTAATGATAAAAATTCCATCCGTTACTCCCTGATTGGTGCGAATGAAATTAGTCAAGATGTTGCCAATCGCAATGTTAGCCAAGAGCAACAGGACGACCGTCATGATGGTTTCAAACCAGAGTTCATTTTTCTCCCGATTGGTGAGCTTGAAATCTTCGTTGGTTCTTGCTTTAACCTTCAACCTTGTATCCTACTCCCCACACCGTCTTAATCACATCTTTACCGTTTGTCGCCTCTTCAATTTTATCCCGCAGGTGACTCATATGAACCATCACAGTTTTCGCTGAGATCACACTTTCTTGTTTCCAAACTCGTTCAAAAATTTCATCAGCTGAAAACACCCGATTGGGGTGACTCGCCAACAGGTATAAAATCCCAAATTCGATTGCCGTCAGTTGAATGTGGGTCCCCTCGTCGGTCACCACTTCGTGCGAATCACGATTAATGGTTAGCATGTCCGCGTGAATTTCATCTGGTTCTGATTTGGTCAACGAATTCTTACTGCGTCGCAACAACGAGTGCACCCGCGCCATCACTTCTAGTGGATTAAACGGTTTGGTTACGTAGTCATCGGCCCCGGTAGTCAGTCCTTGAATCTTGTCTAGGTCTTCTGTCTTGGCAGATAACACAATGATGGGAATCTGGGAGTCCTTGCGGACCTGGTTAATCACGTCAATCCCACTCATCCCTGGCATCATGATGTCTAAAATCATCAAGCCAATGTCTGACTCCGTGTGTAATTTAGACAGCGCATCTTCTCCATTGTAAGTGGCCACTGGCTCATAGCCTTCGTTTTTAATGTAAATCTCTAATAATTGAGCAATTTCTTGATCGTCATCAACAACTAAAATTTTCATTATGAATGTCCTCTTCTGCTTCGTCTTTTTGTTTAGTTTATCAAATCCTAACTTAAATAAAAGAATTTTGGAGCGATATAAGAAAAACTTAGCAATTTAAAAACGGATTCCTAACGAAATCCGTTTTTAAGCCTGCTTAGCGGCGTCCCGCAAAAATCCCACTGGTAATTTTGAAGCGGGAACGCATGTAAAGAATCGCAACCACTCCAATCGCTCCAATCACAATGTTGATAATTGGATTGACCACGGGATTAATCATCCGTGGCAACAAGTTGGATCCGTAAAATACCAACATCCAAACTAAAAACATCACGGCCATGATTCCAGCCCGGACGAACCAGTTGTGTTGGTGTTGCACGTTGGGAGCAAAAAGTTGGGTGATAAACGGCATCCCTAAACCGGCGACTAGCGAAGATAGAATAATACAAGTAATTCCCGCTGCCCCAGATTGGTTAGCGGAGGCCGGCGCCATGAAAGCCATTACTCCGTACATAAAGTTAAATAAAATTAGGAACCACAAAAAATTATACGTGGCATCGGTTAAATACCGTTCCTTCGTCATTGGTCCTTCCGGTTCCTTTGGAGGATTCAAGGTAAGCTTAACCTTGTCCGTAACGGTCCCGTAAAGGTTTCTCGCGGTGGTCCCCCGCTTTTGCGCGGCCAAAATTTCTTGTACCATCGTTTTAATCACGTCGGCTTGCTTTTCGGCCGGATAGTTTGTTTCTGCTAACGTAGCACTAAACTTCACCAGGTACTCTTCGTTCCGCTTGGTCAGACCAAGGTTTGCAAATTCTGCATAGCGCTCCTTCTGGCTCGAACGACGGTGTTGATGCACGTGAGCGTTACGCTTTTCGTTTTCAGTTGCCATAGTTCCTCCTATACGTTAAACCGGAAGTTAACGATGTCTCCATCCTGCATCACGTAATCTTTTCCTTCAATTCGTAACTTACCGGCTTCCTTCACGGCCGCTTCACTTTCATAATGGTCTAAGTCAGTGAAAGACATCACTTCGGCCCGAATAAAGCCCCGTTCAAAGTCAGAGTGAATAATGCCCGCTGCTTGTGGTGCTTTGGTTCCCCGTAAAAAGGTCCAGGCCTTGGTTTCCTTGCCCCCAGCCGTAAAGAACGTTTCAAGGTTCAATAACTTATAAGCTGCCCGAATCAGCTTATCCAAGCCCGGTTCGGTTACCCCAGCCGCGGCTAAAAATTCGGCCTTATCATCATCGTCTAATTCAGCAATTTCTTCTTCGCTTTCAGCTGCAATCCCAATGGCTTGGGCTCCGTGTTCAGAAGCGTAATTTTCAACTGCTTGAAAATACGGATCTTGTTCTGGATGGGCCATTGAGTCATCACTAATGTTAGCCACATACAAAACGGGTTTGGAAGTTAACAGGAAGAGCCCCTTCACAATCTTCGTTTCTTCCTCATCAAATTCAATGTCTCGCACAGCTCCGTCATTTTCTAGCACCGGCTTAATCTTATTTAAAACATCCAATTCTGCCTGAGCCTCTTCGCTCCCTTTGGCAGCCCTGTTCACCTTACCAATCCGTTTGTTAACGGCTTCCAGATCGGCTAACGTTAGTTCTAAGTTGATCGTTTCAATGTCTGCCACAGGATCAACCTTATCAGAAACGTGGGTAATGTTTGGGTCATCAAACGCCCGCACCACGTGGACAATTGCATCCACCTGACGGATGTTTTCTAAGAACTTATTTCCCAGTCCTTCTCCCCGGCTAGCTCCCTTTACGATTCCCGCAATATCCGTAAATTCAAAGGTGGTTGGGACCACTTTTTTAGCCGGAATTAACGCTTGAATCCGATCTAAGCGCGAATCTGGAACTTCAACCATCCCCACGTTCGGATCGATGGTGGCAAAGGGATAGTTCGCCATTTCGGCCCCTGCCTTTGTAATCGCGTTAAACAGGGTTGACTTGCCCACGTTTGGTAATCCTACAATTCCCGCTGTTAATGCCATCTCCATTACCTCTTTCTAATCTTTTGCATGTTTTTCTAAGACTTTTTTCATTCGCTTTTCAAACTGCCGGCGGGGCATCATTACGATGTGACCGCAGCCTTGACATTCTAGTTTAATGTCTGCCCCCATCCGGATAATTTCCCAACGGTTAGCACCACATGGATGGGGTTTTTTCATTTCCACGACGTCGTGTAATTCGTACATTGAAATCCTCCTAGTCTAGGTGAACATCCAATAACGTTAAAATCCGGTTTAAATCATCGTTTGAAAGATAATCGATCTCGATTTTCCCCCGCCCTGACTTCGGCCGACTCTCACTAATGGCCACTCTGGTACCAAACTTATCCTGTAACTGGGCTTCACTGGCACGGAGATACAGTGACTTCCGGTTGCGCTGTTTAGTGCTCGCTTTGGTAGTATTAGTTTGATTCAGTTTTTCAATTTCTTTTTCCAATTGCCGGACCGTCAACGTTTGGGCAACGGCCTTGTTAGCTAACTGCACCAATGCCTGTTTGTTTTTCACGGCTAGTAACGTCCGGGCCTGTCCCATCGACAGTTGTCCCTTTTGCAACATTTCTTTGACCGGAACCGGTAAATTCAATAACCGCAGATAATTAGCAATGTAAGGTCGACTCTTGCCCAGTCGTTTAGAAACCTGCGCCTGGGTTAAATCCAAGTTGGTCATCAACATTTCGTAAGCCTTAGCTTCCTCTAGGGGATTCAAATCCTCTCGCTGCAGGTTTTCCATGACCGCAATTTCCATCATTTGAGCATCAGTAGCATCCCGAACGATGGCTGGAATGGTGGTTTTTTCGGCCGCTTTAGAAGCCCGAAACCGGCGTTCCCCGGCCAGAATTTCATAACTTTCCTGGTGTGGATTAGGTTGCCGAACAATGATTGGCTGAAAAACTCCAGAAACCCTGATCGAGTTGGTTAGGTCCTGGAGGGCTTTGGGGTCAAATTTCTTGCGGGGTTGGTACGGATTAGGTTTTAAGTTCGCTAATTCCAGTTGTTGAACCGCTTCATCATCTAAACTAACTTCATTACCTTCAAAGAGTGCATCCAGCCCCCGGCCGAGCCCCTTACTATTCTTACTTGTCATTGGCAGCCAATACCTCCTTGGTTAGTTCCAAATAAACTTGGGCCCCCTTGGAGCGGGGGTCATAATCAATGATGGGAAGCCCGTGACTCGGCGCTTCTGAGAGCCGCACGTTGCGAGGAATTACCGTTTGGTAAACCTTATCTTTAAAAAACTTCCGGACTTCGGCGTTAACCTGGGCTCCAAGGTTCGTCCGTGCGTCATACATCGTAAGCAAAACGCCCTCGATATAAAGGTTCGGATTAAAGTGTTTTTGGACTAGCTGAACCGTGTTTAAAAGCTGACTTAAACCTTCGAGGGCATAGTATTCACTTTGGACGGGAATCATGATGGAATCACTAGCGGTAAAGGCATTGATGGTAATCAGACCTAACGAGGGGGGGCAATCAATTAACACAAAATCGTATTGATCATCGACCGGTCCTAACGCACTTTTCAACCGCGTTTCCCGGGCCATTTGGGGAGTTAATTCAATTTCTGCCCCTGATAGTTGAATGGTGGCCGGAATAATGTCTAATCCTTCGTGTTGAGTCTGCATAATCACAGAGCCAAGTGGTTCTTCATTCACCAACACGTCGTAAATATCGTGCTGAATCGCCTGCTTACTAATTCCTACTCCACTGGTCGCGTTGCCCTGTGCATCGGAATCCACGATCAAAACTCGTTTGCCCGCGCTCGCCAAATCGGCGCCCAGGTTCACAGCGGTGGTCGTCTTTCCGACGCCCCCCTTTTGGTTTGCTAACGCAATAATGTGTGCCATCTGGTAACCTCCTGTTTATTTATTGAATCGGTTCCTTATTCGGTGTTCCCGCTTTGCGAGGATACTTAATCGGCGTTTGCTTCTCTTTTTTAATCACAATAATGTGGCGTTCTTCGTCGTGGGGTAACAACGTGAAAGCGTGATCTGCAGTTACCTGACCCCCAAGCACATGAAGCGCTTTGGTGGCTGCACTTAACTCAGACTTTGCTTTGGCCCCCTTAAGAGCAATCAAAGCCCCACCCACTTTCACCAACGGTAGACATAACTCACTCATCACACTCAGACGGGCGAGCGCACGGGCCGTGGCATAATCATAGCGTTCCCGTTCTTGAGACCGCCGACCACCAAACTCTTCCGCACGGGCGTGCACCAGTCGTACGTCCTTGAGCCCCAACTGATCAACCAGCTGTTGTAAAAAGACGATGCGCTTGTTTAAAGAATCCACGATGGTCACCCGTAGTTCGGGATTCAAGATTTTCAGTGGTAACGACGGAAATCCCGCTCCGGCCCCCACATCAACTAACGTCGCTGCTTTTCGAAACCCGGAAACGTAAAAAGCTGGCGTCAGCGAATCATAAAAATGCTTTAAATAGACATCCGCTTCGGCTGTAATCGTGGTTAAGTTAACTCGCTGGTTGTAATCAACTAATAGCCGAAAATAATCCTGAAATTGCTGCTTTTGTTGCTCACTCAGGTTAATACCCTGCTTGGCTAAGGCCGCATAAAACTCTTCTGGCGTCATTCATAACTCCTCACTACAGCCGGTTGAACCAAAATTGTTCAATCATTTCTTCATCTGCGTAACTATCATCATATTATACATTATAACGAAAATTCAGTGGTTTCGTTAGAAAGAATAAAATTTTGCAAAGAAAAAACAGAATCCAACTGAATTCTGTTTTTACACGGGTTAAATCTCATTTAAAAGACAATTACATTCGTTCCACTTGAGCGATGAACCACCGGTTAAAGGCCGCTGCATCAATATCAGTGCCTACCAGGGCATTCGTCTGCCCAGCGTGATAAGCACCCCGGATGTCAGCCACCGTTTCTCCAATCGCCGGACCGGTCGTTTGAATGTCCACCCAGTACGGTGTGGTCGTAACGGCCTCTGGATGCCGCAGGTAAAAAATGGTATTCACGTCATGCATGGCCACCCCAGCGTCGTTACGATCACCATCACTAATAATAATGTCGTGTAACATTTGGCCAGAGCGATTGAGATTAGCAATCGTTGTGAGGGTCTCTGGAGTTAACAACGCCTTCATGGTCACATCCAGCCCAATCATCACGATTGGGATCCCGGCTTGGTACATAATTTGAGCCGCATCTGGATCCGTAAAAACGTTAAATTCGGCGGCACTGGTCATGTTGCCCATTCCCAGGGAGCCTCCCATGGTCACAATCCGGTTGATTTTCGCTTTAACATCGGGATACTGAGCTAACAGCAACCCGATGTTAGTATAAGAGCCGGTGGGTACCAAAGTGATTGGTTCCAGACTCTGCATGATGGCCGTGTGTAATGCTTCCACCGCCGTCTGTTGTACCGGTTTGGTCACCGGTTGGGGGAATTCATAACCGCGCATCCCGGATTCACCGTGAATCCGAGCAGCATCCTCAAACGGTTTTACCAACGGTTGCTCCGCTCCGGCTGCTACCGGAATCTGGTCGGCCTTGTCAAAGAATTCTAGGATTTTTAAGGCATTCTGCGTTGTTTTATCAACCGTCACGTTTCCAGCCACCGTTGTAACCAACTGAACGTCTAACTCAGGGTGATTAATGGCTACTGATAACGCCGCCGCGTCATCAATCCCAGGATCACAGTCGATGATAATCTTTTCCATTACAGTTCTCCGTTTAAAAACTGTTGCTTCCCGTTTCCAAAACTAAAGTCTTCGGCGTGGTTAGTAGCAAAGACAATCATAATGTCTTCCGGCTTCATCCCCATTTGCGTATGGAAGGCTTCCGCCATATCCTGACAGTATTTTTTCTTCTGTCCCATGGTCCGGGGAGTAGATAAAATTTCAAACAGTAGGATGTCATCCGTTCGTTCGATACCTAATCCAGCATCCATTAATTTCATTTCATAGGCTTCGTGTTGCGTTACAACTTGGAACCGATCATCTTCTGGAACCCCTAGGTCCTTACGGGTTAAATCGTATGAAAGTTGCATCACCTTTTTGATTTCGTCCGGTGTTCTCCGGCCTTTGACCATGTCAATGCGCATTAATGGCATTTCCTTCACATCCTATCTCTTTAATTTACTTCTATTTTAGCATAGCTTCACTTTAGCACCGGGTCCAAACCCTTTGTAATTAAAAAACGCCCCCACGTGGAGACGTTTTTGCTGCGCGTTTACTTACCAAACAAAGAGTCCGACAATTCCAGCGGACATTAGGGAAACCAAAATTCCAGACAGGAAGAGGTAGACAATGTTCTTAGAAACAAAGTCATTCTTGTCCCGGCTCACAATTCCTTTCAAACATCCCACGATCATTCCAACCGTACTGAAGTTGGCAAAGGAAGTTAGAAAGACCGTTAACTGGGCTTGGTAATGCGGATTAAAGAGGTGGTGGTTGTTAATGTGTGGCGCAATCTGGCCCATCACCACGAATTCATTCGTCACTAACTTGGTTCCCATAAATTGAGCAAATTGAAAGGCATGGTTTACATCTAATCCCATTAACCATGCAAATGGGAACATGATGGTTCCAAGGATGTGTTCCAAGGATAACCATGGGTTAATTAATTCTAGTAATTTACTAATCAAAGTTGCCAAAGCCACAAAGGCAATTACGTTGGCCACAATGATTAAGATTAACTTTCCGGCGCCTAAAATGGAGTCTCCCAAGAATGAGAAGAACGGTTCTTTGTGAGGCTTTTCGGGATGGTCAGCCACCGTTTCTTCGGCCACTTGTTGGTCCGCAGTCGAACTTCCCCCAATTTGGTAAATCACATCTTCACTAGGAGTAACCTGGACGGGGTTCAACAGATTGGTGATAATGATGGCATTTAAAATGTTCAACGGAATCGCCGTTAAAACGTATTGACCGGGTACCATCTGGGCATAAGCTCCTACCATAGCTGCCGTAATACAGGACATGGACATCATGGCAATCGTCAAGACCCGTTTAGAAGAAATGTTCTTCAGTTGTAAGCTCGAAACCGCCATGGCTTCCGTGTTCCCTAAGAACATCATTTCCACCGCGTAGAACGATTCAAACTTGGGTTGCCCCGTAACGTAGGCCATTCCCCGACCAATCCACTTAATACAAAATGGCATGATGCCAAAGTAAGTTAAAATATCAAACAACGGTACAATCATCAAAATCGGCATCAATGCCGACGTAAAGAAGTTCATCTGTTTGACGTGCACCCAGTCTGGGAAAGCAAAGGCAATCCCAGTATAAGAAATGTTAACCAACCATTGGAAACCACCCGCAATGGCTTTAACTAGGTCCCGCCCCAGACTAAAGTTCGTCAGTAAGTAAGCAATTACTAAGTTCAATACCAACACGATAATAATGGAACGCCAGTTGACGTGTTTGTGATCCTTGGAAAAAAGAAAGGCAATTCCCAAAAAGACTAAGACCCCAATTATATTAATCAGTAGATACATGTTCAGATCCTTTCGTTATCCAGCAGCAATTAATCGACCGTTACTTGAGTTTGGGGGAGCAAGTTATGTTTTGGAGAGGTAACTAGGTCTTGAAGACCTAAAGCAGCCAGTACCGTTCCTCCTACTTCGCACACATACGGTTTCCCTGCGATGTGGGTAGGAGTGAGGTTTTCGTTGTAAATCATCACCGGCAAAATCTTGTAGGTGGAAAAACCGTCCTTCGAACGGTTATCACCCACCCGACTGGAGACCACCATGAGTAAGTCATCCGGGTGAAGCTGTTCCAACACGCCCTTTAACTGCTGGTCAACCTCGTTTAACGCATCCGTAAACCCATCGAAATCGTTGGCTTCGGTATCAGTTTGTAAACTAGGCACTTGCAGGTAAAAGAAGCCTGCCTTATTCTTATCTAATTGGTGATGCAAGACAGCAAAGGCATCCTGATCATTCCCCACCTGTAAGTGTCTGGTGTGTTCTTGGGAAAAGAGGTAACTCATAAACCGGGAAATCACAATGGAATTACTGTGTTTTCCGACCTCTTCAAACACACTAGATACGCGATAACTGAGTGAACAATCAAACATTTCCCGCAGTCCCGAACACGACTTGTTCACAATTGAGCGGGTCCGCGTCAGTCCGTAGGTTGCAATGGGCTGTAAATCCGGATCGTCGTCTCGATCAAAGTAAATGTTAAACAATCCCAATTTGTGAAAAGTTGGCAGAGCTGATTCTGATGATTGATTTAGAACATGAGTCAACAACGTATCATTATCTGAATTATGTTGCGCAGATTCATTATCCGAACGCATTCCTAGAGCCGCTAAATCAACTAATATCACTCGTTTATAACTCACTTGCTCACCCTCCATGAAGTAATCATCTTATGCTTAATAATAACTTAATTTTTCTGGCCTAGCAATAAGGAAATCTTCGGATTATGTTAAGATAAAACTAGGCATCAAGGAGGTAATGATCATGACAAAAAAACACTTAATCATGCTAGGTGACTCAATTACCAATGGGTTTGACGGGGCTCGTAATCTCACCCATAACATTTCCTACTACTTACAAAAATTCCTTCCAGATTGGAAAATCACTAACGTTGGGGTTAACGCCGGGGCCATCATCGGCAATACCGAACGCGATCTCGATTTTCAAGTAGCTAGTCACGATTTTTGCGACTACCAAATTGCTACGTTATTCTTTGGAACCAATGACTTTGCGCATTCTGATGCCACTCTAGATACTGTGGCTGCTGGCCTAAATCAAAACCTCACCCGAATAAAGCAGCAAAATCCGGCCATTCAACTGATTGGCATCTTACCCCTTCCTCGGTTTGACGGTGGGGTTGATAATCAACAAATCACCGGCATGGGGCAGTACACTCTGAATGAATTAGACGAGCAGCTCCAAGCGGTTTATGCTCACCACCAAATTCCCGTGTTAGATTGGCGGAGCGTGGCTCCCAATCTGGTTACCAGTGATAACTACCGGACCACGTTAGGTGATCAACGCCTCCATCCTAACGCAGCAACTTACCAGCGAATGGCAACAATTCTCTATTCCTTTTTACAACAACATCATTTCTTATAAGCCAACCAAAAAAGCATTCGCGTTTGCGAATGCTTTTTCTTATTGCACAAGTTGATTAGTTTGAATTTGCAGTTGTCGATTATCACCAGTTCCTACCTGAGCTTGGTACCGATTATCAAAGGTTCCAATTTGATTATTAATCTTTACGTCACTTTGCACCCGATACGTTACCATGCTACCGTCGTCACCAAGAGGCTGCACTTTTTCGATTTGTAAATGTAGCGTTCCAAATTGCATATGGCTTTGGTGGGTCTGGTTTACAAAGGCCTTCAAAGTTTGATAATCAGGATTGTTGGTTCCATCCTTAAAGTTTCCAGCTACGTTTTGCTGGTCTAACCCTTGATTTAAGTTTGCTGCATTTCCAATTCCTGACCATAGATTACTAAAAAGTTGAAAGCCATCGTCTTTGCTAATCGCACTAGGAAAGTTATAACTAATTAATTTTCCATTGTCTTTTTTGGTAATCGTTTTCTTTTCACTTACAATCTGATGACCATCCACGTCCATTTCAAGCCAGGTTGTAGTCTGCTGGTCAAGCGGGACGTCTGTAACTGCTCCCGTTCCGTCATCGGCAATTGTGCCGACCTTTTGATTGTTAACAATGATTTGGGCTCCTGCTGGTCCTTTCACTCGGAAGGAAAGCATAGCAAGCGGAACCGTAATTTTTTGGTGTTCATTCGCAAAAAAGCTGATTTGCTTGAAGGTTGAGATTTTTTCCCCATTCACTGTGGCTTGGACCTTAATACTGTGAAAGCCAGGCACCATGAGGGGCAGCTGAATTTGATCACCAGATCCTGTTTGGCCTATGTCATGCCCATCTAACTGAACGTTTGCATTGGGGGAATTGGTTTGGACTACCGGGCGAATTTGATCAATGGCTAACCGGTAGTGAGGAAAAATTCCAAAGTAATTTCCCTTCTTCACCAGTCGAAATCCATTGGGAGCCTCATCATTTTGCTCTAACTGATCCTTTAAAATTGCCAATTCATGGGGATGTTGTTGGTAATAATCAACGACCGGTTGCATGGTGGCTGCCGTAACCGCACCATTTTGTCCCGTAATCAACACATTGTTCGTAAACGTTTGTTCCTGTTCGTTTAAAATTCCGCTTGTAATCCGGGCGACCTGCTGATCCTTGGCATAATACCGGTAGCCGGTAAAGCCCAATCCGGCGACAACGGCCACTACTACTAAGAAAAAGAGGTTGCGCTTCCAATGCGAGCGTTGGGGTTGCGCAGATGATTCGTTAGCGTTCTTTGTCATGAATTTACTCCCATACTTGTTTCCTTTGTTTTGCTACTTATTTCATTGTTCCTATCCTATCATATTAATGGAAAGCATCGGAACCTAACTCCCAGTGGTCGTTAACAAAAAAACGTCTGAATGATCCAGACGTTTTTACACCCTATAAATGACTTTTTACCTACTTATCGCTAGCAGTTGTTGGGTTGGCGTTCGGTGAACTAGCTGCATTAGGAGACGTCGGCTTGTTCACAAGAGCCGTTGAATTTGCCCGTTTCATACCATTAGCTGACTGATTCAAGGTTGCCCCCTGTGGTAAATCTGTTTGAACCTGTGGGACTGGCTTTAAATCAACCTTTTGCGTTTGTGGTTGGTATGGATCACCCGTCACAGTAACCGGACTCCCTAACGTAGCGTCGTTTGGATCTGCCTTTTCGGTCGGAACATTGGAAGCTCCGTGCGGATCAAAGGCCACCACTTGTGGATTTCGATCCTTGTCATCTCCAGTGTATGGAGCCACCGCGTCACTATTATCGACATTTGGCGTTGGCGTATATTCAGAAGGAGCTCCCTGTGTATACGGATCATTGGCTAAAGCTGCTCCAGAAGTACCACTTGGAGCGGTATTCGTGCTGGCCCCTGATCCAACCGGACCCTTGTAATCATCCGGAGCATTAAAGGCTTCTTGGTCAATCCGATCAAGATGATTCCGTTGAATACAACTAATGATGGTTTGCGCGTAGTCCGGAGCTGTGGCGTAACCGTCTTCGTGCAACGCATTAGCAACCGAAACGTAGTCTCTGACTCCAATTAAATTGGCGTAACGGTTGTTACTATGCAGAAAATTCCCATAGTCTTGAATACTAGTTGACCAGTCTGGATACGAACGAAAGGCATCCGTAATGGTGACGTAACCACCCCCACTAAATTCTTGTGTGGGCAAAAAGACTGCCTGACCGTTCCAAGCCCCTTTGATCCCAAAGAGGTTATGATTTTGTGCGGCAAGAGAAGACGAGCCCCAACCACTTTCAATGATTGCTTGGGCAATTGCAACGGACGGAAGAACCCCATATTGCTTCCAAGCCATGATGGCCCCCGGCTTCACTTGGTTAATAAAGTCTCGTTGATTTGGTGCTAAATCAGCGAAGTCATCGGCTGGGGCTTGGGGAGCCGATGGTTGCGGATCAGCATGAACCGTAGGATGGTTCAAGACACTCCCAGCCAACAGTAACGATGAAAATAGAATCATGTGTAGTTTTAAAAATTTCATTGAAATGATCTCCTCTATCCAAAGTTATGGACAGCGCCCGGTATTGTTTCCAGACACAATTAAATACGGCAAAACCCCAGATTTCGTCGTAACCGTATAAAGTCTTTTTTAATTATAGCACAATCAAGCCGTTTACATTTTAAATTGCACATAAATTATTTAGCAAATCGCATAAAAAAACGACTCATATTGAGCCGTTTTCTATAAATTACTTGAGATTAGCTTCACTAGCTTCTCCTAGTTCCACAATTTTGCCAGTATCACTGTAAATTAGATACTCCGCTAGGTTCACAATGTGATCTCCAATCCGTTCCAGCAACCGGATCACCATCAAGTAACTAGAAGCAGCGACAGCCGTTTCCGGATTCTCCAAGATTCCTTCCGTAATCGCCGTCCGTGTATTGAGATAGTATTCGTCAATTTTGCGATCCTCTTGCACAATCACCGGCGCAATCTCTGCGTCAAAGGTGGTGTAGGCATCCAGAATCTCTTCTAGCATCTTGCGGATGTGCTTCGTAATCTTCGCAATCACCACTTCTACATCCTGAATCCGTGGATTTCCCTTGGCTTGGATGGTTTCTCTGGCAATGTTCACCGCGTTATCCCCGATTCGTTCTAAATCGGTACTAGCCTTCAAATAACTAATGATAATCCGAAAGTCCCGCGCCACTGGTTGTTGCAATGCAATCAGATTCATCGCGTCTTTTTCCAACTTTGTTTCGTTACCATTGACTTCATTGTCCCCGTCGATAACCTGATGAGCTAGGTCAACGTCGTGATCAATGTAGGATTTGGTTGATTGATAAATCTGTTCACTAACGTCCACTCCCATATCCGTGAAGCCTTTTCGTAACTTTGCGAGTCGATCGTCAAACGTACTTGCCATTGTTAGTTCCTCCTCTGTTGCTTAACCAAATTTTCCGTTGAGATAGTCACTGGTTTCCTGCTTTTTCGGGTTTAAGAAAATGTGTTTAGTCTTGCCCGTTTCCACCAGCTTCCCGTTTAACATGAACGCCGTCCGATCCGAAATCCTGGAAGCTTGTTGCATACTGTGGGTCACGATGATAATCGTGTATTGATCCTTAATCTGTAACAACGTGTCTTCAATCGAAGCGCTGGAAATTGGATCCAGCGCACTAGTCGGTTCGTCTAACAAAATCACTTCGGGACGTACTGCTAACAAGCGGGCGATACAGATCCGTTGCTGCTGCCCTCCGGAAAATGAAACAGCGTTTTTCTGTAGGTCATCCTTAACTTCATCCCAGACCGCCGCCTGCTTTAAACTCGATTCCACCCGTTCGTCTAACGTCTTTTTATCCTTGATTCCCTGCACCCGGAGGCCATAGGCGACGTTGTCATAGACGGAAAACGGAAACGGATTCGGTTGTTGAAACACCATGCCGACCTTTTTACGCAGCGCCACCACGTCCTGTTTCGGGCTGTAAATGTCATGGCCATCCAGCCGAAAGCTACCGGTGATCGAAACGCCATCCACCAGATCATTCATTCGATTTAAACACCGCAGGTAAGTAGATTTTCCACAGCCGGATGGTCCAATCAGCGCCGTAATTTCGTTTTGATTAAAGTTCAAGTTAATCCCGTGTAACGCTTCGTGTTCTCCGTAGTAAAGCCGGACGTCACTGGTCGTTAACAGGGGGGTTTGATTCGTTGTCATGCGCTCCTCCTTAACCGAAGTGTCCCGAGATGTAGTCTTCCGTTGCTTTCATCTGGGGATTCGTAAACAATTCTGCGGTCTGGTTAAACTCAATCACGTGCCCCATGTGAAAGAAAG
The DNA here is from genome assembly GCF_024029435.1 of Fructilactobacillus hinvesii. Classification (NCBI taxonomy): domain Bacteria; kingdom Bacillati; phylum Bacillota; class Bacilli; order Lactobacillales; family Lactobacillaceae; genus Fructilactobacillus; species Fructilactobacillus hinvesii. The sequence continues at coordinate 27,510 of NZ_CP097118.1, forward strand.
CCGTAAAATCACTGGAACGCGCCGCTTGCTGCATGTTATGAGTCACAATGATAATCGTGTAGTGTTTTTTTAACTCCTGCATGGTCGTTTCAATTTTACGACTAGAAATCGGGTCCAGGGCACTGGTGGGCTCATCCATCAATAAGATGTCAGGCCGAACGGCAATCGCCCGGGCAATGCAGAGCCGCTGTTGCTGTCCTCCGGATAACGACAACGCACTGTAGGTCAGTTTGTCCTTAACTTCATCCCACAGAGCTGCACCCCGCAGGCTTTGTTCCACTTGTTCGTCGATATTTTCTGTCATGCCGTTTTCTCGCAGCGCAAAGGCAATGTTTTCGTAAATGGACTTTGCAAACGGATTCGGGTGTTGAAACACCATCCCAATGTTCTTACGGACTTCGTACACGTTGATATGAGTTTGGTTAATATCTAGTCCTTGATATTCAATCGCGCCCTTTACGGTAGCCACGTTGTCATTTAACCGGTTCAAGCTCCGTAAAAAGGTTGATTTCCCGGATCCTGATGCTCCAATCAATGCGGTAATCTTATTTTTAGGAAAGCGGAGGTTGGCATTAAAGGTTGCCTGCTTGCTACCATAAAAAACATCCAGATTCCGGGTTTCTAGAGCAATTGGGCCGTCAACGTGCGTTAAATAATGTTGGTTTAAATCATAAGTTGTTGCCACGAGAACTCCTTTCTCCTACTTGGTACCACTCATCTTGCGGTAACAGTAGTTCCCAAGATAACGTGATAACAGAATAATCAGTAAAATTACAACAATCAACACGGCAGATGCTCCACTAGAGATTTGATCGGCATCTGGAGTAATTCCATCCGTATTCAACTTCCAAATGTGAACCGCCAACGTTTCTGCGGGCCGCATCGGGTTTAAGAAACTGGTCTGGTTAAACGGATTCCAGTTGCTGTAACTAACCACCGGAGTGCTTTGTCCGGCCGTAAAGATTAGGGCAGCGGCTTCTCCAAAGATCCGGCCGGCGCTCAAAATTACTCCGGTCACTAAGCCGGGCACGGCAGCTGGCAAAATAATCTTGGTAATCGTCCGCCACTTGGATAATCCTAAGGCCCATCCGGCTTCTCGTTGCGAATGCGGCACGGCCGTTAACGTTTCTTCGGTATTACGCGTTAACAACGGAATGTTAACGAACATCATGGCCAGGGCCCCCGATAAAATTGAAAAGTCAAACTGGAACTTAATTACCAACACGAGGTATCCAAACAGACCAATTACGATTGATGGTAACGAACTTAAAACCTCAATCATGGTCCGAACCGTACTGGTCAACCAGGATGGTTTAGCAAATTCGGAAAGGTAAATGCCCGCTCCTAACGCTAAGGGACAGGAAATCACCAGGGTAATGATCAAAATGTAAACGGAATTAAAGAGCTCGTTGGCAATTCCCCCGCCGGAGCCAAATTCTTTGGAAGCAGAGGTTAAAAAGTGCCAGGAAACGTGAGGTAATCCGGTGATTAAAATGTAACCCAACAGGGCAATCAGAATTAAAACCACGATTCCAACCATTGCTTTGATTCCTAACAAAGCGAGGTGGTTGTTGCGATTGGCTTTGGCAGTAGTTAAATCGTTCATTTCGTAAGCTCCCCTCGTTTTCCAATGATTTTAACTAACACATTAAAGATAACGGACATCAGCAAGAGGACGAGCGCCAAAGACCAGAGAGCGTTGTTGGGTAGCGTCCCCATGATGGTATCTCCCATTTGCGAGGTTAATTGACTCGTCAACGTGGATGTCGGTGAAACCAGGTTGGTTGGAACAATGGCAGCGTTCCCAATCACCATCTGAACGGCCAGTGCTTCTCCAAAGGCCCGGGCCATTCCAAAGACTACGGCCGTCATAATTCCCGGCAGGGCAGCCCGTAAAATCACCTTGTAAATCGTTTGCCATCTCGTTGCTCCGAGAGCCAAGGATGCATTCCGGTAGTAATCGGGAACCTGCTTTAAGCTGTCAATCGTGAGCGAGGTAATCGTGGGCAGAATCATCACGAATAACACGATGGCTCCCGCTAATACTCCGAATCCAGTTCCGCCAAAGACGGTCCGAATGGCGGGAACAATTACGACTAAGCCGACAAATCCGTATACCACCGAGGGAATTCCCACCAGCAATTCGATCACGGGTTGCAACATCCGGGCTCCCTTTTTGGGCGCTAACTCCGTCATGTAAACAGCCACCGCCACGGCAAACGGAGTGGCAAAAAGAGCGGCTAGTAATGTAACGGCAAAGGACGCCACAATCATGGCTAACGCCCCGACTTCCGGTTTTCCGTTGGTTCCGACCTGACCGGGATTCCAATCACTCTTGGTTAAGAAATCCCACACGGAAATGTGGTTTTCAGTAAAGGTCGAAAGACCTCGTATGGCAATGAAACCAATGATGGCCACCGTCAGTACCATGATAAAAGTCACGCAGACAAAACTGATGATCCGTCCCCGCCGGTCTTGGCGGGTCGCCGCACTCGGTTTCACTAATCGTTTTTGAATGTTATTCATCGTTTCCTCCTGTTATTGATTGCCCGGTAAGACCCGGTTATCGGAAGTCATGTGCACCTTCATGTCATGGACACTGACATAACCTGCTTCCTTCACTAGCTTGGACTGCACTGGCTTAGATAACAGGTAGTTCACAAATTCCCGGGTCGCCTTACTTGGTTTTTTCGCGGTGTACATGTGTTCATACGACCAAATTTTCCATTTGTTGGTGGTAATGTTGGCTGGAGTCGGTTCTACCCCGTCCACGCTCAACGTTTTAATCTGCTTATTCAAGTATGGCAGCGATAAGTAACTAATCGTCCCCGGCGTGTTTTGAACAATCTTCTTTACGGTTCCGTTCGAATCCTGTTCCTGACTCTTCACCGGTTGCTTCCCCTTTAAAACGTTTGCTTCAAAGGTTTTTCGGGTTCCACTTCCTTGCGAACGGTTAATCACGATGATCGGGAGGTCTTTTCCACCAACTTCCTTCCAGTTCTTGATCTTACCGGTAAAAATAGCAGCCAACTGTTGTTCGGTCAGGTTCTTGACGCCATTTTCCTCGTTTGCCACGGGCGCAATTCCCACTACGGCCACTTTATGATCTTGCAGCTTGTTCGCGTGAATCCCATCTTTTTGTTCCGCAAAGATATCAGAATTCCCGATGTTAACCGCTCCCGTTTCCGCTTGGCTCAGTCCCGTTCCGGAACCACCACCTTGGACCGTGATTGTGTATTGTTTATGTTGATTTTGAAAATCACTACCGGCTTTTTGCACCAGAGGCTGCATCGCCGTTGAACCCACGGCGGTCACCGCATTTTGTTTGTTTTTGGTTCCACATCCGCTTAATAATAAAATTCCCACCGCAGCTAAGCCTACGGGGAGCAATTTGCTGAATCGCATAGGCGCCTCCCACTCATTTCTGCATTTCCTTACAAAACCAAGTATAATAACTCTATGTAAAGGTCCTGTGTGCTTTATGTAAAGATTGTGTAAATAATTGAGGTGAGGGTGTGCAACACATAACGTTAGTAACCAAGCAACTCCGACTCGCAATTGAGTTAGGGAAAGCCTTCAATGATCATGAGTATTTTGTCGATACCAGTGATGAGCCACATCAGGTACCGAACTTAATGGACGAAAAGCACAGCAGCGGGGTCCTGTGGGACCTCACCGCTTTTCCTGCCCAACACTGGGAAAAGGTCCTCCACAAACTTCGCTCTAACTACCAGCTGCCAATCATCATGCTCGCCAAGACCCCGCACCACGGCACCCAGTTTTTCCAAGCTGGATTTGACGATTACGTCACCAAACCCTGGGATCCAGAAGAACTGGTCGCGCGCTTTCAGCAAAAACAGCAACTCTACGACCAGATTAGCGGCAAACCACTCCGCGAGTCCCAAACGCAACCCAGTTTAATCGTAGACGACGTTGTGATTGATCGACAAAAATACAAGGCCTTTAAAAACGACCAAGATCTCGGCCTAACGCCTAAAGAACTGAAACTATTACTCTACCTAATTGAACATGCTCCCCAAGTGTTAAGCCGAGCCCAGTTGCTCGCCGGCGTCTGGGGGGGTCAGTATGACATTTCTGAAACCTCTCGAATGGTGGACATCCACATCAGCCACCTTCGCGATAAAATTGAATCAGATCCCAAACACCCCGATCACATTAAAACGGTCCGCGGGTTTGGCTACCACTTCGTTGGGAATTACCAAATCAAAAAGAGCTGATTGCTCAGCTCTTTTGGGCTAAATAGTCGATGACGGCCTGGGCCATCTTTTCTGATTGGTGGTTAAAGAACGGCGGTAATTCGTCCAGCGGAAAGTACCGTAACGCGCTAGTTTCTGCGGTCCGATGTTGTAATAACTGCCCGCCCGTTTTGCGGACTAAAAAGAAATTGGTTAAACATTGGACTTCGTCGCCGTTGGGATACTTGAAGCAGTCACCGTCAAAAACCTGTAATAGGCGAATCGGTTCGACTTCAAGTCCCGAGTCTTCCTTAAATTCTCGTCGTAACGTCTCCACAATTCGTTCCCCATATTCCATGTAACCCCCGGGAAAGCACCAGTCATTGTTGCCGGTCCGTTCCTGAAGTAACACCCGCTGCTGCTCATCCAGTAATGCTCCACCAGCAGTATTTAAAATCAAGGGGCGGTGCCCGACCAGTTGCCGTAGCTCATGAATGTAGTCTGCCATTGGTTGTTCCTCCTAAGCTGATTGATTGACCTAAATCTAGTCGACTTCGGCAGAAATTGCAAGTGGCGTTTTACGAACTTTTTAGGCACGTCCCCTTTAGATGGTTAAGATATCCGAATTATTTCGCTTTTTTGTCCAAAAACACTTGCCAATCACGAACCCAGCTGCTAAAATATAATCATTCGCTAAGTTAACGACTAGTGAATTTCATTTTCACTTCTTGCTGTGTAGTTCAGTTGGTAGAAACACCTGACTGTTAATCAGGATGTCGCTGGTTCGAGCCCAGCCACAGCAGTCCCAGTTTCGGCTGGAAATCTTTTTCACTTCTTGACGTGTAGTTCAGTTGGTAGAAACACCTGACTGTTAATCAGGATGTCGCTGGTTCGAGCCCAGCCACGTCAGTACGCCTACTCAGCCTCCTCCTTGAGAGGATTTTTTCGTTTTGTTAATCAAAAAGGATCTACCGTCCGTAAAGATAGTAGATCCTTTTTGATTTTTTAGCGTTGCTTGGTCAAGTGACCATCCACTAACTCGTAGATGTGGTCCGCGTACTGGTGCATCCGTTCATCATGGGTGACTACCACCACGGCCTGGCGTTGTTCTTTGGCCGCGGTTTTTAACAGTTTACAAACCCGAAAGACCCGGTTTTCGTCTAACGATGCCGTGGGTTCATCTGCCAAAATAATGACAGGTTTCGTGTACAATCCCCGCGCAATTGCCACCCTTTGACTCTGACCGCCGGATAGTTCCGCTGGATACTGGTTTAAAAGTTGACTCACGTCCAGAGTGTCTAACAATTGTTGGAATTGCTGGCCTTCTAAGTTTCCCTTCGATTTCACTTGATCAACCAGGCGGAACTGGTCGTTAACCGTCAAAAAGGGCACCAACGTGTGGGCCTGTAAAATAAAGCCAATTTTGTCTAAACGGAAGTGATCCTGTTCCCGACTACTTAATTGATTAACTTGGGTCCCATCAAGCCACACTTCCCCAGCATCCGGATTACGTAATGCTCCCATGATGGTTAATAAAGTACTCTTTCCCGAACCCGAGGGACCAGTGATAATCGTGACTTCCCCCGCGTCACTGGTAAAGTTCACGTTGTCTAAGACCCGGTACCGATTTTCTTCCGTCCCAAAACTTTTCGTAATCTGTTTTAATTCAATGCTTGCCATCATTATCCTCCAATCGCATCTGCGGGATTAATTCGCACAATTAACAATGCTGGTAATAAGGCCCCGAGCATCGAGGTCCCCAAAAGTCCGACCACCGTCCCCAGCATGATGGGAAGGCTAAAGGCTACTGGAACCGCACTCGGGAGCACTAGTAGGGTCAAGCCCATCAAGATAAAACCAGCGCCAATCCCACTCACCACTAGGATCAAGGTTTGTGCCATCGTGGACTTAACTAGCTTCCCAGCTGGGATTCCTTGAGCTCGTAAAACGGCATAGTTCGGTAACTTTTGCATCGTTAGGATGTATAAGAAGACCGCAATAATAATCAAGGAAATAATCATCAGGAAGCCAATCATCAGGGTAAAAGTTAACGTTTGGGCGGTGTAACCGGGGAGGTTATTAACCACCGTTTTCGTGGTGTATGAATGTAATTGCTGGCTCGGAATCTGGAAGTTAGCCCGTTTGCTGAGCACCGCACTTCCGGCAAACTGATTGCCAAGGTTGCGCAACGTGTGCCAGGTTGGCAACGACCCGTAGACCACCGGGGCAATGTTAAACTTGGCATTCTTCACAAACCCAACAATTTCGTATTGTTCTTTGGATGAATTAAAACGGAGTTTGTCTCCCAGGTGATAACCAGCTTGCTGGAACTTTTGGTCAACAACCACCTGCTGTTGATTACGGGCTTTATGGCCACTGATTAGTTGTAAATCTTTTGCTATGTACTGGTTGGGATCAAGCCCAACGAATTGTGAGGAAACCTTCTCGTGGTTCCCGGTGGCCACTACTGGAGCCGCTCCAATCAAGTCATCCTGTTTCGGATTCAAGTGCACCTTCTCCAGGTCACTTTGCATGATTAACGATTGACTGACGTTAACGTTTGAATTTTTGTTCAAAACAATCCGCGCGGGATTCCAGCTATTAATTGCTTGCGTATTTTGGGACGCTAACCCCACTGCCAAGCTCGTCAACACGAAGATCAAATAACTAATCAACAGAATCATCGTAATGATTAAACCATAGCGGAGCTTTGAGTACTTAATTTCCTTTAGCGCTAAAAACATTAGTTAGCCCTCCTTTTTAAACAATTGTTGTAAGACCCGTTGCAGCCGGCCTAGGTATTGTTCCTGGTGGTCTGGGTTCAACAGAATTTCCTTAATCGTTTGGTGAATCAAAACTGAGCTCGCCCACTCCAATTCAGTTGGGGTCCGGGGTGAAATGTCAGTCGGTAGTAAGTATTGATTCCGTTGGTAATACAATCGCATGAATTCCCGGTACTCGCTATTGTTACTTTCCGACACAAACTGGTCAACCATCGCAATGATTTCATCCACGTCGGTCGCAGACGCGCCTCGTTTGAACGGGGCGTGGAGTTCTGACATCACCTGTTGAAACTCGTATCGATAGGCATCCGAAATATCGTTAAAGTATTTGTAAAATGAACCCCGTGAAATTCCGGCATCATCGACGATGCGAGCAACCTGGGCCTCGGCGAGTGAATAGGCCGAAAATTCCTTTAACAGGGCAGCATTAATCCGTTCTTGCTTTTCAGCTGGTAATTTTTCAAATGTAGTGGTAGGCATCTTTATTTCTCCTCCAAATGATTGATAACTTTATTTGCAAATTAGTTAATTTATCGGTGACATCGTGTCAACTTCTTTAATTTAACACGATGGTGACACAGTGTCAACATTTTGACAAAAAAATCAGGAAAATTAAATTTCCCTGATTTAACTACTTTAATAAAATGTCGGCCAATCATAACGATCTGATCCGGGTTCATAAATTCCAATCGAAGCCTGTTAGTAAGCTTGGGCGCCGTCCTTGATTAACTTTGCCAAAAAGTTAGCAACTGCCGTCTTAGACCCGTAATGAAGTGGCTAATTACTGCTTTCATTGCCACATCCTCCTTACTTACTAAGGGCCCGGTCTGGGTCGTTTAACTCTTCAAATTGGCGCTGGCTCAAATTAATGGTACCACTCCCCATGATGGGAACTCCACTGATTTTAGCCAATTTGTAGTTAGCGTAAACCACAACGTTTAACTTCAGGTTATGTTTGCGCTGGTGAACAACGTAGCGATAGTTCACCTGGGCATCCTTCGGGACCGGCGCGTGGTTAAGCACATGATATTTATTATCAGTAATCTGCTTTAGTTTCCCTAATTGATTGGTTTGCTGGAGCAGATGATCTTTGGCATCGTAGACCTTCACATAATCATGGCCCTGATTCGTCAAAGAAAAGTTCCGACACCCAGCTAAAGTTAGTAATAATAAACCACTCAACACCAGTAAGATTAATTGCTTGCTTCGTTTCACAGTATGCCTCCTCGTGCGCTCCAGTTTAATTTCATTATAACTGATGCTGACCGAAAAAAATGAACAAAATTAGAATCTTTCTGGAGATCATTTATGGTATATTAATACCACTTTGCTTTTTACTTTAAGGAGGATTTATGCCCATTTTTTCCAATTCATCTCATTATGAAAAACTGAAAGCGGGTTTAGCCAATCGCGACGGACAAAAACATGTAATTGCTTTCAAACTAGGCGGTTTTAATTTTTTCTTTGATAAAGACACGAATCAGGTCATTGAAGAGATCATGAGTGGCATGCAGTCCGATGGATACGAAATTTTGGACACTGATATTACCAGCCTCAACTACATGAAGTGCATTATGACAATTACGTATCGCTAACAAAAAGGCAGCTCCCTGTAACATCTAGGGAAAGCTGCCTTTTTTCGTTTAATTATTCGTATTCAAATCAATCTTTGGCGCCTTTTGTGCACCCGGATCTGCCTTAAATTCATCGTATGGCTTTAAGCCCTTCATGTTGGCAATCATGTTGCCAGGAAAGACGGCGATCTTTGTATTGTAATCCGTCACATCTTGGTTATAGGTACGCCGGGCCTGACTAACTCGGTTTTCACTGCCCTCAATCTGGGTCATCAATTCAGACACCTGGTTAGAACTAGCTAGAGTGGGATAGTTTTCTTGAACCGCATTTAACAAAACGTTGGTTTGCTTATCCATGTTCTGTACGGCTTGATTTTTATCCTTCAAAGTCTTGGCGTTGGCATATTGATTCCGAGAAGCCGCAATCTCGCCAAAAATCTTTTGCTCGTTTTGCATGGAACCCTTCACCGTGTTCACCAACTGGGGCGTCAAATCCGCCCGCCGTTGCAACTGTGCCTCTAGATTCCCTTGATCCTGTTTGATCTGTTGCTGGCTCCGGACAAAGCCGTTGCTGGTGGAAATTAACCATCCACCTAAAATCACAACGATTACAGCAATAATCCCTGTAATCACGTATCCTTTTTTCAGTTTCATCTTGTTCCCTCCGTGTCTAAAGTCAGCGTTCCTAGTATGGTTCATTATACCGGCTTCTTGGATCGGTTACCACCCACTTGAGTCGCCACCGCCACCGTCAAAACCACCGCTATCGCCACCAAAGCTCCCGCCAAAGGAGCCGCCCGAATCACCAAAGCCACCGAAATCATCGGAACCACCATCACTGCCCCCAAAGAAGCCCCCGGTGTCCCCGTGATTATCATCGTCCCAAAACGAAGAGCCACCGTCAAAGTGATCATGGTGATTACGACCCGCTAAAAAGGAACCAACTAAGCTGGCTACAGCCGTCATCAATAACACCCGGTTAATATTTCCCCCATTATAAATCCGGTTAACCCGGTCACTACTCATCCGGTTTACGTAGTTAGCGTACGAGTCTGTGGCCCCTTTGCGTTGCATCCGTTGCTGCATCTGCGGATCGGTTTGCATGAAATTAATCAGCATGTGCCGCCGGAATTGATCAGCAATGGTGTCCTCTGCCGCAGAATAATCCGTTCCCGTTTCGATGTACTTTTGGACAGCCGGCGTTCCTAATAGAGCAACCATAAAAATCTCTGGGTCGTCCGGATAGCCCTGTTGCGCTAGATACGTCGTCGCTGCGTTACGAATCTGCTGCTCCCGCGTAGCCCGTTCCTGCTCGTACTGAGCCAGTTGTTGCTGGTATTCGGTTACATTCATGGGCCCCTTAGTTAGCGCTGGGAATGGCACCACCCGATTAATTCCCTGTAATTTCAAATTTTCTTCGTTAAACGCCTGCCACAGCGCTTCGGCCGTTGGCTTGGTCTGTTTGGCGGTCAAATTATCCACCATTCGGTTAATTAAAACTTCGTCGTTCGTTGCCAACTGGTGTTTTTGTAGAAAGTCCAGTACCTTGCGATCGTATGATTTTCGACTCCGATGCCGCCAGTTCTTCATGGAAAAGGCTAACGCGCTGATTCCCACTAAAACCAACAACAGGGCCACAAACATCAAGTTCTGGTTAACCTCTTTTTGATTAGCCTGATTAGTTTGCTCGCGCTCCATTCGTTGCTGCGTCTGACTCGGCGTGTAAATATCGCCCTGATGTTGACGCAAGCGCTGTTCTACCAAATTACTGATGGTTTGCACCGCTTGATCATAATGATGCTGATGTAAGTTACTTTGAACCTGCTGATTGGTAAAAATTTGGGAAACCGCACCGTCAGGTAAGGCTCCCTGTAACCCGGTTCCCACTTCAAGTCGGGCTTCGTGCTGGCCCGGTTTGACGTTTAAGACCAATAACACCCCGTTATGCCAACCCGGACGTCCTAATCCCAGTTTTCGGGCTTGGTCAATTGCATAGTCGTCGATATCTTGGTTTCCAGGTAACCCACTTTTCGTAATCACCGCATACTGGGGCTTCCCTTTAATCTTGCTCAGCTGATTGTAATTCAAATCAGAAACGCTTTGTAAAGTTTCATCCGACAAGACGCCGGCATCATCTTTAACAAAGCTGTTCTGGTGATCGGCAGCGTGAACTCCATTGACCATTAATAATAGCCCCAGTCCGACCGCTACTAACCACATCCAAAAGTGTTTCTTCCTCATTAAAAATCAGCCTCAATTCTGTGTGTTCTTTCCATAGCGCTATTTTCTTATAGTCCACCGTCCCTGTCAATTGCCATTGCTCTGGCTTTAAGTCGTTTGCAGACCTGTCACCCATTGATTTCCGTATAATGGAAATACTACCAATGAAAGTGAGGAGGACCATGGATTCAACCATCTTAACCACGTTAGCATTTCAAACTGGTAAACTTGCCCTCTTTTTAATTGTCATTCTGATTGCCTGGCCCTTGTTAGTCGGCTGGCTGACGGCTCATTTAGCTCGTTTTGTCCAGCGCACCCTCGTCACTAATTTTAGCGAACGCGCGCAGTACTGGGCCGGTGGGCTGGGCGTCATCATTCATGAACTTGGCCATCTTGTTTTTGCGCTCCTGTTCATGCACCGCATTAGCTCGTTTAAACTGCTCAATCTTTCAGAAAATCACGATGGTTCGTTGGGTAGTGTTTCTTCTAATTATAATCCGCGCAACTGGTATCAAGCGGTCGGAAACTTCTTCATCGGCCTTGCTCCCATGTTCAGTGGCATTTTCGTTTTAGACTTACTCATCCAGTTACTGTGTCATCCAGATTATCAACCAGTGGGGGCTCCAGAATTCATTAATCAGCAACAACCTTTGCTAGACTACGCGCAGTTTGCCTGGCAAACCACATTGACCTGGTTAGACGAAACTGGGCAAGCTTTTCTTACCAGTGCTTGGTGGCGCCAGCTGTTGTTATTGGTACTAATTGGCACAATTAGTACGACTGCCTTTAGCCTTTCAACTGCTGACCTAAAGAGTTCCTGGCAGGGGGCTAAGGTTTATCTAATTTTAGTCATCGTATTCAGCATCGTGATAACAGTCATTAAACTAATCAGACCTGACTTTGGCCAATCATTAGACCAATTTGTGTTACTAACCGCCGTGGTTTGGTTGGTGCTGCTAATTTTAATCTACATCTGTCTGTTAATTAGCTGGATTGAATTAATGGCAATTTCCCTGGTGTTACGCTTCGTTCATCTAAAATAATTGAATTAAAAAAAGCAAGCTCAATTCGAGTTTGCCTTTGCTTATTTTGGGATTCATTAACAATCAGATTACCCATTAATTACCGTGAAGCGAGTCTGGAAATGATGTGGCTGTAACAGCTCCTGTATCACAACATGGGCCATTGTGTGGGCAGTAGTTTCAGAAACTTGCTGATCATTGAACAGTAAGTAATCGGTTCCTTGAAGGACCTCAGCTGCTGTTTGACCCGGGATAAAGTTTAATCCCGGCGATACACCAAACCAGTTCACATTCTTCACGTTTTGCAAAAATTCAAGTTCATACAACTGATTTTCTGGAACCGCCCGCCATGATTTGGTCGTTGGATCGGCCTTAATGTCATCATAGGCGAGCCGCTGTTTGCTTTGATCAGTGTACAAACTCCCAGCGCCTAGGATAAAACCGAGTCGTTTTTCACTATTTCTAAACAACGCAATTAATTTCGTGGCTAAATCCACGTGTAAATAAGCGTGCTCGGGTGCCGTAGCAAACGCATCAATCACAACGTCCACATCGTTAAAATCAGCTGCTTTTAAGGCAAAAGCATCTTTCGTTAAAGTTTCAATTTCAGGAAATTTTGCTTGTAGCTCTGTTAATTTTTGAGAATTACGGGCATTCGCAACCACTTGGAGGTCATTTGAGACTGCTTCAGCAACTAAGGCCGTTCCGGTCATCCCTGTAGCACCGATAATCATAATTTTCATCTAGCGAGCTCCTTCCCCTTGATTAATTTAAATCCTCATTTTTTAGTTACTTAGAAAAATAAGTCATACAGGACAACTAAAGTAAGATACGTTAAAAAATATGCGATTATAATGTGACTAATCACTAACCAAACCAGCCGAAAGCCTGTCGTATCATGAAAACTGTACCGATGGTACTTGATTATATAATACAACCGCCTAACGTCTCGATATAATCCTGCCCAGCTAATCGCAAAACATGTTAGTAAGCCTAAATATTTCATGATGTGTCAATCATAAACTCATCAGCATTAATTAGCTACCAAAAGAACTGAATCAGCATGCTTTTCTAGAAAAGATAGCTTTAAAAAAGAGGCGAATCAATAATATAGTGCAATAAAATAGCAAAGAACTAAGAAAATCATTAAAGATTACTTATCCTCTTCATTACGATAACTAAGCTCAAATATAAAAGTAATAATAATTATCTGAAAACATAAAAAGTTGTGATTCATTTTTGAATCACAACTTTTTCTTTAGAAGATATTTTTCTAGCTGTAATACTTTTAATCTCATTGAAATGACATACTTCTAAAACATTCGGAAGATAAACAACTTTTACAAAATAGTTCTTAATCTCATTGAAATGACATACTTCTAAAACGAGTGGCAGTGTCGAGAAACTTTCCGAAGAGTTCTTAATCTCATTGAAATGACATACTTCTAAAACAATAAAAAAGGAGGAAGCAACATGGATAGAGTTCTTAATCTCATTGAAATGACATACTTCTAAAACACGTTCATTACATTGTCGGCACCGCTAACGGTTCTTAATCTCATTGAAATGACATACTTCTAAAACAACGCCTAAGCGAATCATGAAAGAACTTGAGTTCTTAATCTCATTGAAATGACATACTTCTAAAACAGCGAACCTGCTGGTTGGTCCCATTGTTATGTTCTTAATCTCATTGAAATGACATACTTCTAAAACAACAACACGTGTCTAGCTTTGGCAGCAATAGTTCTTAATCTCATTGAAATGACATACTTCTAAAACAACACCCGAGCGGAAGAAACCGCCCGTAAAGTTCTTAATCTCATTGAAATGACATACTTCTAAAACCCAACGGTAAACCAGTACAATAATCTACCCGTTCTTAATCTCATTGAAATGACATACTTCTAAAACACACCATTATCTTTCTTTCCTCTTTAGGAGGTTCTTAATCTCATTGAAATGACATACTTCTAAAACGTACCGACGTTCTTCGTCCGCTTTGCTGTCGTTCTTAATCTCATTGAAATGACATACTTCTAAAACCCAACAGTGAGGATGCTTTAACAGCAGTTAGTTCTTAATCTCATTGAAATGACATACTTCTAAAACGCCGGCACTTGAATTACGGAAGTGAAATTCGTTCTTAATCTCATTGAAATGACATACTTCTAAAACAGAAACGCGTCACGTGATGGCTGAAACCGCGTTCTTAATCTCATTGAAATGACATACTTCTAAAACGTCGTGTTCTGAATCGTCCGCAGCTTTCATGTTCTTAATCTCATTGAAATGACATACTTCTAAAACATCAGGGTGATTTAGGACGGCAACGCCGTTGTTCTTAATCTCATTGAAATGACATACTTCTAAAACAAAACCATTTTTTACCCTTTGGGACGATGGGTTCTTAATCTCATTGAAATGACATACTTCTAAAACGAAGAATATGATATTGATGCACGCGCCCACGTTCTTAATCTCATTGAAATGACATACTTCTAAAACCAAGGTGCTTTACTTAAACAGTAAAGAAAAGTTCTTAATCTCATTGAAATGACATACTTCTAAAACTAGGTTTGTTGATTTTATCCCCAATATGTTGTTCTTAATCTCATTGAAATGACATACTTCTAAAACTAATGATAGCTTTAATAAGACCTCAACATAGTTCTTAATCTCATTGAAATGACATACTTCTAAAACGGCAAGTGTTGACGAATACGACTACTATTTGTTCTTAATCTCATTGAAATGACATACTTCTAAAACTGCCGGCCGCTAGTATGAGCCATCTCATGCGTTCTTAATCTCATTGAAATGACATACTTCTAAAACCCTCGACCAGGATTTAACTCCGGAAGCCGCGTTCTTAATCTCATTGAAATGACATACTTCTAAAACTTTCTATTTTATATTATTCCTTTAGCTATGGTTCTTAATCTCATTGAAATGACATACTTCTAAAACCGTCTGTAATAATTCACCAACTAGCGTTCAAAAATGACAAAATCCTTATCAATGCTGTAATAACGGCATTCTTCCAGCAATTGGGAGTATGGTTGCCAGGAAAAATCTAATAGTAAGACATGTAATTCCAACTGTTTAATCAACCTAAATATCTGAATTTGATGTTCTTCATCTAAATAATTGAATAAATCATTAAGAACAACTAACTTTCTAAAATTAAATTTATGATATAAGTTAAGAACTTCCTTAATTATATCATATGGCGAAGATAATGAATTATCTAAAAAGCTGACTCCACAGTATTTATACTGTTTTCTTAAGTCCCATTCTTCATCTACAGCTAAGGGAAAATCTTCTAAATAAATTGAATTCAGAAAAATGCTTTTTACCTCTCGATCCAATTGATATAACCGTTGTCGTTCATTTTCATTTAGATTATCTATAATTTCCTTTTCAAATTTTGACTTGAAGGATTGAAATAGATCTGGATTGGTAACAACATTACCCAAGAAATCCAGTCCATTATTAAGTTCTATTTTTTCATCGTTTTCACTTAAAACTAAATTATCATTCCTTTGAAACCCCATGATTAAATTGGAATAAAAAGATTGGTTGTTAGTTCTAATAATGGTTGGAATCCCTGCTTCAATTTTAAAGGCATCGTACGGATACAAAGTAAGTTTCATATTACCACCGTCCGATCCGAGGTATTTCGTACATCATCCTTTTGATCTCCAACCAAGAAATGCATACTGTTATACTGCTTTTCCGTCACAGTGAGTGTTTGAATCAATCCTCGCGGTGGCAAAAAGGTTTTAATTCGATTTTCCGTAAACTGCGCTGATTGTTTTGTAACACAAACCCGCGCGTACACAGAATACTGAATCATTAAAAAACCTTCATTAATTAATTCTTTGCGAAATTGACGGTAATTCCGTCTATCTTCACTTGTATCTATCGGTAAATCAAACATTACGATTAAGCGCATAATCCGATATCTCATCTCCTAATTCCACCTCAACTTTAGCTGTCTCCCGTTCCCCATTTAAATAACCAATACAATTATTAACGTGCGTCCGCAGTGCATTTTTCAAAATAGTATTTTTTCCGTTGAACTTTAACTCCAAGTTTAATAAATCGATTAACTTAATTTTAACTTCCGGTGTTAGTGCTTCAATTGATTGTTCACTTACCCACCAATCAATAATGGGACGAAATGGTTCCATTAAATCGGATCCCAAATTAAATTGATTTTCATCGTTGTGATGATGAATCCCTAATTGGGTCAAACAACCAGTAGCCACAATGTTCCGATTAATAAATGACAATAAAATCGAGTAACCATAGTTTAAAGCTGCGTTAGCTGGTTGAAAGTTACGCCGTTCAAAACCAGTTTCAAACAATAACGGGAAATATTTCCGCGCGACAACTGCTTCACGATTGCTTACGTCATTGACCTCAATTTTACGAAACTCATAATCTAATTCGCTGGTATCAATTTGTTGCTTTTGCAGTACTGTAATTTGCATCTGAATCTTCGCAGTTACTAACCAAGTCCAGAGCATCTCTTTTCGTACATCATCCCAATTAAATTGTTGTTCCAATAATGAAACACTTCGATTATTTGGTAAATAATCAACGGTTTCACAAACTGGTTCCCCCGTATCATCCGAAAAAATAACTTTAACGGCCGCCCGAGCCAATTCACTAACTGCTCGAGCAGTAATCACTGCTTGAGTTGTACTAATCAAAAGAACTTCAATATCATCAATTGGGATCTCATTGATATTTTGATTTGTCTGCACAATGATTCTTCGTCCCGAATAAGAAATTTTAGAATGTTGCGTGACTACAACACTTCTCCACCCCATCTGTTTCCCTCCTTGACTTTTATTAGAAAAGTCGTTATATTTATTTTGTTGGTTGGGATGCCAACGATTTTTAATCTCATTGAAATGACATACTGAGTTAAAATCAAACAATGCCTCTGGCGGAGTTTATCCTTGTGAGCCCTTAAGGGCCGTACATAGAACGAAGGGACACTATCATCTGATAGCGTCCCTTTTTGTTACTTAAGTTTTACAAATCAGAAATTTTTACTATACGTGAAAACAATCCGGTTGGGGATTGGTAAATAAATTCGGTTTCTGGATCAAATTTAATACCAGCAGTTAACACGAACCTACCCCAATATCTAGACATCCCAATACTAGAAAGATTTGTAATTGTAGCATTGGCATGCAATCCAATTAATAAATTATCAATAATCGTTCTCATTTCTTCTAAATTAGATAAATCATTAAATTTAGCTTTAACAGTTAAAATATCATCAAAATCATAAGCTTTAAAATAACATTTCCCGGTATCAATAATTTCGTTAAATGCTATGATAAGCTCATCACGACTAACTTCACTTATTTTTTTATCTAAAATTTTCATTGTTAAATCAGGCAGCACTAATTGTTGTGCATTATGCTCATAATACTTACTACCTAAAGTAAAGTACGATCCATTTTCCTTAATAAGCTGATTAATGTAGACCTTATTCTTAATAACGTAATATTCGCTTACTTTACCATTTTTTCCTGTAAACTGTGGTCGAATCGATTTATCAACCATTTCATCGAACGACATCCCTTGTTGTTGCCATACCAGATTAGAAATTGGTACATTGGCTAAACGATATTCAGATTTTTTCCCTTTAATCGCTTTAACTAGAACCATAAAAGAAGCTGATTGACTAGTGTATCCTCCATATATTTCACTTGGACGGTTTTTCTTTATATCTATTAATTTATGGCTTTTTTTATCATGTGCAGGTGCTGGAAAAACCGTTTGCTTAAACAAATTACCATGATTAGTTTCCAGTTCTTTGGTTACTAACATTTTCTTCAATTGATATATCTTACGCATGTATCCTAGCAGTTGATCAGAATCATTTTTAACGGTTCCGTCTTCATCAATTTTATGTTCTTGCTCAAATCGATACAGGAAGTTAAATTGCTTAAAGTCTTTAATTCCAACCTTAGCAAAATCCCCATACACAAAATATGGTTTTAGCTTTGGATATTGTTGTAATAACCAGTTTCCCACAAACGCTGATAGATAAGCATCAAAAGCATGGTGATAATCATTAACGTTTCGATTTTTATAGAAATTAAACTTGGTTCGCATGTGATGGGTTAAATCAGCTTTGACCGTTACAACATTAGTTTTACCATCATTTCCATACTGATTCTGTAAAATTTCTGCGACCAGTTTAATAACCTGTCTAGTTTCTACTAGTTGCCGATTAATAAAACGTCCTTGATTATTAAATTTACTAATCTTATCGGGAGTTAACGTTAAGTTATTGTACTTTTTCCAAGTCATTAGTCCATGTTCGCGAAGCGTGTTCCAATAACCTTTCATTTTAGGTCCAAAAATTTCCCCCGGTAATTGATCAGCTTTCTTAGCTCGATTATTACTCTGAGAAGTTAAAACACGATTATCTAACGAATTATCCAGAATAAACGATTGGGGCAGGATGTGGTCAATATCGTACTGAGAGAGCCGATCAATATCTAACGGTTCTCCAGAATAAAGATCCTTCCCTCCTTGCACAAAGTATAGATAAAGTCGGTCGTTAATCTGTATCTTATCCTTAGTTTTTCCCTTCAATTCTGCTTGGACTGAATCGCTAACTTCGTCCTTCGCTTTTTCAAACATTTGGTTTAATTGACGAGAACGTGAATTAATCAGCCGATGATCTTTTTGATCTTCCCGAGCAAATTCAATCATGATGTTGGATGGTGCATAGCCCATGGCCTTTTCGATATCATCCACAACTAACAGAACCTGCCGAATGGCCTTTTTATTTTGGGGGGATGTGTATAAATCAGCGATGACATCGAAAACGTTTTGTTTAGCTAGCTTCTCGCCATTAAATTCCTGAATTGCTTCCTTAAAACCATCATCAGCTAACGTTTCCATTAAATTCTGATCGGTATTCCACAAAACATCAATTATCCGTTCCCCGTTAGCGTTCGTAATGCCAGTTAATAGTTGTTGGGATAAACGTCCCCAGCCCTGATACCGATGCTTTACCAGGCGCTCCTTTTGCTCCTGGGTAAGCCAATCAATCGTGTCTAGCTTTAGCTTAAAAATATGTTCATCTTCAAAAATCGTTGACCATTCAATAATTCGTTCCAAGTCAGCTTGCCGATCTGGATTATCAAGTTGATCGCCAAAAATCGGCTTAAAATCGTTGTAGGTCCCCAACGTGTTATTAACATTCTTTTGATCGGTCGTTCCAGAAAGATCGGCATCTGTTCCAATCCAACCTTGGACTTGCATGAAATCAGCAATTCGTTTCAAAGAAACCCGTCTATGGTTTTTATATACCTGATTGAAAATTGCTTGTTTATAATCAGGGTCTAAAGCTACTTTCTTTCCATTTACGTTAACCTTTAACTTATTTAATTCATTTAGAACCGTAAATTTTTGGTACAACAAACTATTTTTGGGTAAAACCGGCGCCCCAATTAAATAAGTGTCAGTCGCGGTCATTCGTTTAATAAAATTAGTGGCTGAAGCTGTTTTATCAACTTTTTCTTCAAAGTTCCAAGGTTTAATTTCACCTTGTTCTTTGCGCTTCATCCAGGCAAACTTTCCATTTTCTTGATTTACCTGGTTAGGATCCACCATCGGGCCTACATAATAAGGGACTCGGAAGGAAATTAAAGCATCTAAATAGTCCTTTTCTTTTAATAACCATGGATAGTATCGTCCCTGATTCTCAATAATGGCATCAAGTTCTTGTTGTTGTAATTGATACGGAATCGCTCCATTTTCCTTAGAGCGCTGTTTCGGCATAAATTGCCCCTTATCAATCGCATTTCTAATTTGAGCAGCCAGAGCAGAGTCGTCCAATTGTTTTTCAACTCGTTTTGCGAACTCATCCCACGGTATTTTTTTATACTTGCTAACCTCTCCATCGACATAATCAGCATAAGCCTGCTTTAATGCCTTGGCTTGTTGAACTTTTCCGGCTTGTTTTAGTTGCTCTGCCATTAGTTTTAATCGGCTTAAATCCTGACGATGTTGATCATAACGCCCTATCATGGCAGCTGAAACACTCTCATGCATCGACCCATCTTCTGAATTTTGTAAAATCCCGGCTAAATCAATCGCAAAGTAGAGTTTTTGCAGAATCATTAAAATTTCTTGATCCTCATCCGTAATTTGCACACCTAAAGCTGCAATTTTATCATCAAAATCATCACTATTGAACGTTAGAGAAAAATCCTTGGGATTTGGAAGATCCTGCATTCCAAAAATTACGTTAAACTTTGCTTTCAACCCTAAAACTGCCTTAATAATTTCTGTCGCAATTTTTTGATTAACCTGATTCTGATCTTTTGCTCCTCTGACAAAAATTTCACTAGCGACTTGCTTTTGCCGATCACTTTTAGAATGATCCTTATCAATTAAAGTGGGAACCAATTGATTTACGTCAGTAGTTTTAAGCACTAAACTGTCTCTTTGCTGCCGTACAAAAATTTCATTTAATCGCTGAAATGCTGACGATAAATCGATGTCACCACTTTTAAATTTGTCAGCGGTCGCTTTATTCAAAAAGTGCCCTCGGTATTTAATCAAATGATGCACAGCTAAATAAATTAAACGTACGTCAAATTGGTGTTTTTCCGTCGCTAAAGCATGCCGCAAATGATAAATAGTGGGATATTGATGGTGGTAGTCTTGATCAGTAAAATCTGGATCATTAAATAAAATATTTCCCGTAAACTCCTGTTTTTTATTGGGATCCAGTGGTGAAACGTTTGATTGCCGTAAGCGCGCATAAAAACTCTGGTCCACTGTTGCAATGGGAGCATCAAAAATTTCCGTCAGTAATCGTAATCGCCACTTGCGCCGTGACAACCGACGTCGGGTTGTCCGAAACCCTCGTCGTTCTGCAGCTGACTGCCCTTCTTTAAACAAACGTGTCCCAATTCCATAGTGTCCTTTTACAGACAGCAAATGATTATTTTCATCGGTAATTGCCCATCCAATCGAACTTGTTCCAATATCTAAGCCTAAATTGTACGGTACATTTCTTTTCATCACGGCCTCCTAATTAAATAATAATATTATTATATCATTATTCAAAAAATAACCCAGTCGTTTAACTACTTCATTCATCAGTTTGTCATTCATAAAATCCCAATTGACGCTTGTTTCATTAAATTCTAAAATAAGAGCAGTCTTAACAAAATTTTAAAAATTACCGGTCGATATTCTGACAGGAAAGTGGGTTTACGATGGCCAAAGTTCGATCATTCAAGTTATTATTTCTTTCGTTCATAATCTGTTTTAGCTTCAGCGGGACAATCATCACTGGTCATGCAGCGGTCAATGAGCAAGATCTTCCTTTGACCGACCAAACGGTTCATTCCCAGACTAAGGGAGCCGTTGCCATTGATGCTGATAACGGTCAAATTTTATATGGCAAAAATTCAAATCAACGTCTCCCAATTGCCTCTGTCAGTAAACTAGTTACGCTAGTCATCGTCCGCCAAAGAATCCATGATCACCAACTTGATTGGAATACCAAGGTTCCGATTGGTCGTGCCGTTGCCACTTTAAGTCAGAATCCTTTGTTTACCAACGTTCCCCTTCAGGCAGGTCAAACATATACCGTCAAGCAGCTGTACAACGCTAGCTTAGTAACATCCGCTAATGCTGCCGCCATGGCCCTTGGTAATTACATTGCTGGTCCAAACGGTGACTTTGGGCAAATCATGCGACAAACGGTAGCCAAATGGGGAATTAAGAACGCTCCGCTTTATAATGCTTGCGGTTTAACTAATCGAGAATTGGGCTCTTTAGGAGATGATAAGCTTAGTGGTTCTACTGAAAATAAACTATCCGCCACAGAAACGGCTCTCGTTGCTCAAAAGCTTTATCGATTAGATCCAACCATTGTGCAAACCACTTCTTTAAGTCAAATTAGTTGGAATGGGATTCCAGAGCCAGCTACCAATCATCTGGTTGGTAGGCACGCTGGCTTTACAGTAGATGGCTTCAAAACTGGGACGAGCAATACGGTTGGAGAAAACTTAGTCGCAACCGCAACGAAAGGAAAGCAGCGCGTTATTACCGTTGTCATTGGAGCTTCCGTCGGACAACGAAACCTCCAAACCGTTAAAATTCTTAACGGACTCAATCAGCTCAAGGTGGTCACGCCCAACCGTCACATGCTTCCGTACCAAACTCTGCCGGTGATTAACGGGAAACAACCAACCGTTTCATTAGGATTTAATAATCCACCGCATTATTGGTTACGCCATTCAGACCAATTAAAAAGTCGCCTAGAGCCTAACGACGGGTTGAAACAGTTCTTCACGCCGTTAGCTCCCCTTCAAAAGGGACAGCCATTTGGTCACTTAATCGTGACAGCACCCCACCTACAGTTTCTCCGTTCTCATTCCTCATCCGTTCCGGTAATCTTTACCAGTTCCGATGCAATTGCTTGGGGACGCCTCCTGTGGGGATTAATCGAACTGATTATCATTCTGGCCGGCTTGGGCTACTTCGTCATCTGGCTCAGAACACGTTATACGCCCCGCCATTAAATGAAACTAAAAACGGATTCTTCCAATTATTACTGGGAAGAATCCGTTTTTAGTTAGAATAATGTTCGTAAAAAAGTAGTTAAATCGGCATAAAAACGATCTGTTTCATCAATCATCAAATTATGACCGGAATTTTGGTAGTGCTTTAATTTTAAATTAAGATAATGTCCGCGGAGTCTTTCCACGTCCTGATTTCCTACGATATTATCATATTTACCAACCAAGGCAGTGGTAGCTAACTTAGACTTTTGTCCCCTTAAATCTGGTAATTCGTAACGAATGGACTGCAGCGCACGCGTTAACACTGGACTTTGATTTTGTGTCATTACGGTAGCAATCTGTTGCTGATAATACCGATATTTTAGTTGATTGAGGACCACGTTCACGTTTGCAAAATCAGCACTAAATTGAGTTACATCTGGGCTTACGTAGGTGTGTTGTAATTGGGCTAACTTTCGTTTGGAAGTTGCAGGCACTACCATTGGGACAACTAACAACTGCGCCACTAATTCCTGGGGAAAATAGTTAACTAATCTTGTTGCTAGGTAGCCACCATATGATTGTCCTAATACGACAAATTTGGATAACTGCAACGCCTTAATAACTTCAACTACCATTTGTAAAGTCTTCGCTGAATTAATAAACAATTGATCACGTGATTTCCCCATTCCTGGTAAATCGATATAAATTCGTTGATAAGCAACGGATTGATTCTGAAAAAAGGGTTCCAGGAGTGGCATCAGGCTAGAGCTATCTAGTTCATATCCATGCAATAAGACCACGGGAAATCCCTGTCCTACAGTCATAAAGTTTAGCATTTATTATTCTCCATCAATTCGTTCCAAATCATTAATTAATCGCATTATATCATTTTGGGATTTCAAATTTTCCCTTAATAACCAAAAGCCTCCTGACTAGCAATTCCTAGTCAGGAGGCTTTTTTTAGTTAAACCTAAACTTCTTTATCAGTTTCCGTTTCCACTCCGATTCCATCATACTCATCCAAAATAATGTCTTTCAAATCAGCAATCAATGGTTCCTTCGGGTTGGCAGTTGTACATTGGTCCCCGTAAGCTAATTCAGCTAACCGTTGTGCTTTGTCTTCCAGTTCTTTGCGGTCCACGCCTTGGGCTTTCAGGCTCAGGGTTACGCCAACTGAGTGAGCTAAGTCGATCACTTTGTGAACCAAAGCTTCCTTCAGTTCTTCGTTGGTGTTTCCTTCTAAGCCAACGTAGCGCGCAATTTCTGCGTAGTCTTGATCAGCCCGGAAGGATTCGTACTTCGGCCACGTTGCAATCTTCTTCGGTTGTTTGAAGTTGTACCGAATGACGTGTGGCAGGGTGATGGCAATCGCAATTCCGTGGGTAATCCCGAATTGACCCCCGAGTTTATGGGCAATTGAGTGAGTAATTCCCAAGAAGGCATTCGCAAAAGCCATTCCGGCAATCGTAGAAGCGGTATGCATCTTGTCACGGGCTTCCATGTCACCGTTGTAAGAAGCAGTCAAGTTATCAAAAATCATCTTAATTGCTTGCAGTGATAACGGCCGGGTGTAATCAGAAGCCATTACCGAAACGTATGATTCAATGGCGTGGGTCAAAGCATCCAATCCAGAAGCGGCAATTGTGCTCTTTGGCACCGTCTTCACAAATTGTGGATCAATGATTGCCACATCTGGAGTTAAGGCATAGTCAGCCAGTGGGTACTTAATGTGTAACTTGGCATCCGTAATAACGGAGAATGGGGTTACTTCAGACCCAGTTCCAGACGTACTTGGAATGGCAACCATCTTCGATTTGCTTGGTTTTTCGAAGCGGTAAGCCCGTTTCCGAATGTCCAAGAATTTTTGCTTAGCTCCAAAGAAGTCCGTTTCGGAGTTTTCGTAGATTAACCACATCATCTTAGCAGCATCCAGAGGTGATCCTCCACCAAGGGCAATAATCGTATCAGGTTGGAAGCCCCGCATTTGCATTACTCCGGCATCCACCGTTTCCGTCGTTGGTTCGCCGTGAATGTCATCGAAGATGTAGTATTGAACCCCATCGTCGCGGGCGTTCAGTTCATCGAGCACCTTGTCAACGTAGTGGTATTTAACCATGGATGGACTCGTAACAATAAAGGCTTTTTGAATGTCCGGCATGTCCTTTAGGTAACGCACGGAGTTCTTTTCGAAGTAAATTTTTGGTAGTTTAATCCATTGCATGTTATTTCTTCTCTTTGCGATTGTTTTAATGTTCAACAGGTCGTAATCCGTAACGTTATGTGAAATTGAGTTTTGCCCCCATGATCCAGTTCCTAAGGTTAAGGAAGGCGTCATGTTGTTGTACAGGTTCCCAATTCCTCCTAACCCAGATGGTGAGTTCACGATCACCCGGGAAGCCTTTACGGAAACTCCAAATTTCGTTGCCAATTCTTCGTTAGTAGTTTGAATGGCAGCCGTGTGTCCTAATCCACCGTAGTCTAACAGTTTGTTGACAATCTCAAAGGCCTCTTCATGCCCTTTCGCACGGTAAACCGAAATCACAGGAGATAATTTTTCTCCAGACATTGGGTACTTCGGTCCAATTCCGGTCATTTCTACGGCTAAGACCTGGGTGTCCTTTGGAATCTGGATCCCAGCCATGTCAGCGATTTGTTGAGCAGTAGCCCCAGCGATTGGTCCTTTAACACTCAAGCGCGTGCTATCGAACATAGCATCAGTTAACTGTTGTTGTTCCTTTTCGGGAACAAAGTAAACCCGGTTGCGTTCCAGCTGTTCTTTCACGTCGTCATAAATCACGTCGTCAATCACAGCACTGTTTTCCGTAGCACAAATCATCCCGTTATCAAACGTCTTGGATAAGACGATGTCGTTCACAGCTTCTGGAATCTTGGCCGTCTTTTCAATGTAAACCGGACCGTTCCCAGGACCAACCCCTAAGGCTGGTTTCCCGGTGGAGTAAGCAGCCTTAACCAGACCAGGACCACCCGTAGCTAAGGTACAAGCTACGCCAGGGTGCTTAATCAAAGCGTTCGTAGCTTCTCGGCTTGGTTCTTCAATCCATTGAATACAGTCCTTAGGAGCCCCAGCGGCTACGGCAGCATCGCGCATGATCCGTGCTGCTTCAATTGAGGATTGTAAGGCTTGTGGGTGCAAACTAAAGATAATGGCATTCCGTGTCTTCATTGAGATAATCGATTTAAATAACGTCGTTGAAGTTGGGTTCGTTACGGGAGTAATTCCTGCAATCACTCCCAGTGGTTCTGCCACTTTAATCAAATCTTCTTCTGAATTTTCGTCAATCACACCAACCGTTTTGTCGTTGCGTATGCTGTGCCAGATTTCTTCGGTCGCAAAAAGGTTCTTAATCGCCTTATCTTCGGCCACTCCCCGTCCGGTTTCTTCGTAAGCCATTTTACCAAGCCGTTGGTGGGCATCGACCCCGGCAATTACCATGGCGTGCGTAATTTCATCCACTTTAGCTTGGTCAAAGTGACTCATTTCGTCTAAGGCAACGTGCGCCTTTTTCACCATTTTATCAATGGTAGCGTCAATTGCTTTGGTTTCTTTTGCTTCTTTTTTGTCAGACATGTTCTTTCCTCCGGTTACTTTCATGTTCTGCAGGTTCTAGTCCACTTCCCAGTTGGACCAGACTGTTTGCCGGTTATTAATTTACTTAGACCGTTTGCCCGGTAAAGTCAAAGACGACCCGGCCCACGATCTTACCGGCCTTCATATCATCAATGACATGGTTAATGTTTTCCAGTTTGTCAGTTTTAACGATTGGTTTCACTTCGCCAGCAGCCCCAAATTCGAAGGTTTCCCGTAAATCTTCACGGGTTCCTACTAACGAACCAGCCACCTTAATCCCGTCTAAAACGGTCTTATCAATGTTTAAGGCCATGTCACCCTTGGGTAAGGCCACGGCAACCAACGTTCCGTTCGGAGCTAAAGCGTTAACCGCGTTGGTAAAGGCCGTCGCACTAACCGCCGTAACGATGGAAGCGTCCACTCCGCCATCAGTGGCTTTGATAATTTGGTCGGTTGCATCGTCATCGTGCCGGTTAATGACCACATCTGCCCCGTTTTCCTTAGCGGCTTCTAGCTTGGCTGGATCACCGTCGGTAACCACTACCCGAGCACCAAAAACGTGTTTAGCGAGTTGGACGGCTAGATTTCCTAGTCCCCCGGCTCCGACAATTTCGACCCAGTCTCCAGGCTTTGTGTCACCTTCCTTGAGGGCCTTGTAGGTGGTTACCCCAGCGCAGGTCAAGGAGGTGGCCTGGACGGGATCTAATTCATCCGGAACCTTAACCGCGTACTTAGCATCCACGATGCATTCCTCAGCCATGGCTCCATCCACGCTAAAGCCGGCGTTCTTTACGTTCCGGCAGAGGGTTTCGTTTCCAGTGACACAGTACCGACAGGTGCCGTCCGCTGAGTAGAACCACGCAATTGACACCCGATCACCGATTTTTAAGTTATCCACGTCTTTACCAACCTGGATTACCTTACCGACCCCTTCGTGACCAATAATTCGCCCTGGCACCTCGCCAAAGTCCCCAGCGGCCACGTGTAAATCCGTGTGACATAATCCACAATATTCAATTTTAACTAATGCTTCATGATCTTCGATGGGACGTAACTGAACGTCTTTGACGTCTACGTATCCATCTGAGTTCGGATGCACAACTGCTGCTTTCATGATTCATTCCCCTTTCCAAACCAAACCTTTACTTTACGAATTCATTATATTGTTACAATATTCACATGTCAACAAAAAAAACCACTTTTTTTCATTAAAAAAAGCTTAAGTAATCCGCCAATCGTTGCAATCACCGCTTTATCATACCCAATCGGGTAAAATTTAATTTTGTGTGAAGATACACAAAAGCATCCAAATAAAAAGAGTGCCGTTCGTAATTACAAACGTCACTCTCACTGTTATTCTAATCGGGATAACAGGAATTGAACCTGCGACCTCATACTCCCGAAGCATGCGCTCTACCAAGCTGAGCTATATCCCGCTAGTATCATTACTTAACTATGATACCACAAAGTCGGTTAGTGGTTAAACCATAAATTGTTACACTCCCCTGTTACTGAAACGGGTTATAGAACCGCCCGTGATTAACCTGAAAGAGCACCAGTGTCATCACTAGTAACAAGATTGCTAACCCAATCACCACAGCATCCATTCTGCGAAACGGTTGAGCCGTGTACCACGTTCGCTTTTTCTTACTCCCAAACCGACGCAGTTGCATGGCCGTGCTAATTCGATCAATATTTTCAAAACTAGCTAGAATCAACGGAATGATAATGTTAATGATCCCGTAAAGCCGCGTGCTAAGCTTTCCTTTAGAAGAAAGTTCAATACCACGGGCCTGTTGGGCATCCTTAATTTCGCCAAATTCGCGTTGCACATCTGGAATGTAGCGTAACGTAAGTGCCACGGCGTAACTAATCTTATAGCTAATTCCCAACCGGTTCAGACTCGATGCAAATAAGCTGGGATTCGTCGTCATGATAAATACCAGGGCTAGTGGCACCGTACAGATGTATTTGAGCGTCACGTTTACCAGGTAAAACAGTTCCTGCGTGGTAACAGTGAAATAACCCGCCGACAACAACACCGTTTTTGTGCCGTACAAATGCACTCCGTACTGGGGAGAAAAGACAAACACCAGTAAGACATTTAAAATCGAAAAGAAAGCGATAAACTTCACCACAAAGGCCACCTGGCGCCATTTTAGGCGTGACCACCAAAAAATCACCAGTGACAAAATGGCTACTAACCCCAAAAAGCGGGTATCGAAAGTGGTCATGCACGCAATGGAAACAATCAGAAAAAATAGTAACTTGGCCGTGGCGTTGATTCGGTACACAAAGGTCGTTCCCGGATGATAGCCCAACGTGTTAGTTTCGTTCACGTTCATTTCCCCCTTCCTTTAAACCGGCAATTAAGCGGGCTTCCGTCGTTTCACACCGTTTTGCTAACGTCCCTAAACTCGTCGAACACAAGTGGGCCGCTTGCATTAGCTCTTGATCGTTGAGTAGCTGCGCTGGGGTAACGTCAGCCGTCAAGCGGCCTCCTCCGACCACCAAGACTCGATTACTGTACTGTGCCATCAATTCTAAATCGTGAGTAATCAGCATGATGGTCATTCCCCGTTGGTGCAACTGTTCTAAGAAACTCATGATTTCTGTATAGGTCTGCCAATCCTGTCCGGCGGTGGGTTCGTCTAAGATCAACAGCTGGGGCTGTAATACCAAAATGGCTGCGATGGTGACCCGCTTTCGTTGCCCAAAGCTAAGCGCACTGAGGGGCCAGTTGCGAAACGGATACAGTCCACACACCCGCAATACGTCATTGACCTTTGTTTCAATCTGGTCTGCATGGCGTAACTGCAAGCCCAACGCGACCTCGGCAAAGACCGTTTTTTGTGACAGCATCTGGTTAGGATCCTGCATCACGTACCCAATGTGCTCCGCAATTTCTTTAATGGAAGCAGGCTCCAAGGATTCCCCCTGCCATTTAATTGTTCCAGTGCCCCGTAAAAAGCCACAAATCAACTTCATCAGGGTTGATTTACCGGCCCCGTTTTGTCCAACAACGCTAATAAAATCTCCCTGGTTAATCGTGCAGTTTACATCCTTTAAGGTTGCCTGTTGACTGGTTGAGTACTGAAAGCCAACGTCTTGTAAGGTTAGTAGTGGCGTTACCTGTGTTCTTGTATTCACCGTTTGAGTTTCCATTGACCCCCAGCGCTGGATTTGCTTCTGGTGCTCCGTGGTCAGCTCTAGCTGATGTACATTTGCTAAGTTTGGCACGGAGGTCACGTCCACTCCAGCTGCCTTTAACACCCGAACGTAGAGTGGTGGTTCAATTCCGTTCGTCTCTAACACGTCCGTTTTCAATAACGTCGTAATGTCCGAATCACTGACGATGTGGCCATCGTTCAACACAATCGCGTGATCAAAATCCAGAGCCGAAACCAAATCCAGCCGGTGTTCAATCATCACCAGGGTAAAGCCGAGTTCCTGCTGTAATTTCCCCACGAGGTCTAGAATTTCATGACTAGCAATCGGATCCAAATTAGCTAACGGTTCATCTAACAGTAAAATGGGAGCCTGATTGACTAGCACTCCGGCTAACGACACCTTTTGTTTTTGGCCCCCGGATAGAGACTGGGGCGCTTGTTGTAGTAAATTCTGAATTTGCAACCGCTTGGCCCACTTTGCAACCACCTGCTTCATTTGCGTCTGGGGCATGGCGTCATTTTCGAGCATAAAAGCCATGTCTTCGCCTGCAGTTAAGCCCGTAAACTGACTATCTGGATCTTGGAGTACGGTTGAAACGGAAAAAGAAAGGTCAAACAGGGACGTGGTGCCCAGCGGATGACCCGCTACTTGTCCACTCCCCGTAATGGTGCCCTGATCCTCACCAGGAATTAGGCCGTTGATACACTTTGCTAACGTTGACTTTCCGCTTCCAGACGGTCCTAAAATCAACAACTTCTCCCCCGGCTGCACGGTGAGGTTAACGTTAGTTAAATTCGGTTCTGCCTGGCTATTATATTTAAACGAAAAATCATGAAACTCAATGATCGGTTTTGTCATCGTGACCTACTCTTTTCGTAAACTATCTTTGCGAACCCGCGTGGCCGCATAGGCTTTAATCAAAATCGTCCCTAACACCCCGACGGAAATACTGTCTAAAGTTCCTGATAGTAATCCCTGCACGTAAACCTTGCTAGCGGGCTCACTGTAAATCAGGATATCCAACGTTGGGGCAACCAGCGCCCAAAGTAAGTAGTTCGTCACAATTTGCAGCAGGTTGAACCACAGCATGTCTTTTCCAGAAAAGATGCCATCCCGAACCTTAAAGTACTTCCCAAAGTAACCGATTACCAATCCAAATAAGGCGGAACAAAGGACCCAACTCCACCAGGGGTTTCCAAACATCATAAAGTCATTTAACGCGTGACCAATGAAACCGACGGAAAAGCCCACTACCGGTCCATAAATCAGCGCAAAAAGGGCCAAAAAGGCGTAGGTCGTAGCCAAGTTTGTGTTCGGAAAGCCAGTTGGAATCGATGCAAAGCGATCTAAAATGACAAAGATTGCCGCTCCAATCCCAATGGCCACCACTTTTTTCACCGATAAACTTTTCATGAGTATTATTCTCCCTTTAATTTTTTAATACATTCACCATTATACGGTTAATTAGGGATTATCTCAATCACTTCCAGAAAATAGTTCGGTTTTCATCTAAGAGTAGTTCGTACTAAAAAACGTGACCCCCTAACCGTAATTAAGGAGCCACGCTGTGCATTTTATTCAGTTTTCCAACCGTGATTTTCAAGGTCAAAGGAGCGCTTGGGCAACTTTGAGACGTATGGATTCCCAGCCACGTAGAACCGATACGGTTTTTCCGTCCAACTGCCCCGATCACTTACCCCAATTCGGCCACTGGCCACAATTTGGTGGGGAACTTTTCCGTGGTCTAAGTCAATGTCTAGAGCGGTCTCGCCAAATTCAAGTTCGTTAAGGCGCTTATCGGTAATCCCAAGGGCTTCCATCAACTTACCGGGTCCATTGGTTAGATCATAACCATGTTTCGCTCGGTTTTGTTCCATCAATTCTCGGCCCTGAACCGGTTCTAAACCGCGAATCAGAATCCCTTCCGGAACGTCCTTGGCTTGCGCCGCCACATCCAAACAGAGTCTAGAATGAATCGAATAGATGTAAATCGTTCCAGGAACCCCATAAAGAGCTTCGTTAGCTGGAGTACGCTTTCCTTGGTAAGCATGAGCCGCAGAATCTCTCTGTCCGAGATAGGCCTCAGCCTCCGTGATGTAGCCACTCATCAATCCCTGTGGGGAATGATAAAGCAAGAGCTTGCCTAGTAACCGCTTGGTAATTTCATCCGTGGTTCCCGTTGCAAAGAACCGTCGTAGTCTCTCTGTCACTGCTCGCGTCCGCCTTTAAAAATCGTCATTAACTACCGCACCACGATTACTGAAATCTTAGCGCGTTTAGCCAACTTCACACTGATGCTGTAAAAGTGGTGTTCGCCACCCTTATCTGCCCCACAAACCAACAAATCTGGTTTGAAATCAGGAATAATGGTGTCGAGGATTTCATCGTCGATGTCGCCACCTTCACTGGCAATTCCCGTGACTTCTTGCACTCCAGCGTCCTTGGCCATGTCAACGTACTTGTAAATCACCTGGTTTAAAGCATCCCGCTTCTCGTCCAATTTCTTCGGTGTCAGAGAATCGTAAATGTTAATGTCACCACCCTCTAATACCGAACAAATTCCGAGATGGGCGTGGAACGTTTTCGCCTGCGTTACTGCATAACTTAATGCGCGCACGTTAGCCTCTGGATCATCAGCATCAATTGTCAATAAAATCCGTTTGAATTCTAATGGCTCTACTTGACTCATTTATCTCACCTCCTCGTCTTTATCATAGCATGAAACCATTTTTCTCGCCGGTTGAATTTAACCGTTAATCCTCATCGTCGTCCTTGGCGTTCAACTGGGCAATCATGTGCCGAGCCCGAATCCGTCGCATCTTTTCCTTCTTCTTTTCGACCCGCATGTCTTCCATTCCCTTGGCTTTGAGTACGATTCCTTCGTCGTTTTTCACCATGTGGTAAATGGAAATCAGAATCATGATGCAGACAAACATTAACGGGAATCCAGCAATCGCACAGAAGGTTTGAATGGTATCAAAGCCACCAACTACGACAATTCCAAAGGCAAAGAGTACAAAGACAACGACCCAGGTCATCCGATTAACTTGGCTGGGATCCTGGTTCCCCTTTAACTTCAAACTCGTAAAGGAAGACACGATGTAGGCCGAAGAAGAAATCGTCGTGGCCAAGAAAATAAAACAGGATAAACAATAAACTGCAAACACAATTCCCTTCATGGGAAGCGTCCCCAGCACCGCCGTAATCACAGCAGCCTGCCCGTGGGTATTCAAAATGTGGACGAGGTTAATCACGCCATTCTTTTGCAACCACAAGGAGTAGCCCCCTAAAATGGCGTAAAAGCTTAAGCACCCTGCGGAACCGTACATCATCATTCCCAACAGGACCTGGCGAATTGTCCGTCCTTTAGAGATCCGAGCAATGAACAGCCCCATCACTGGCATGTATGATAACCACCAACCCCAGTAAAAGATGGTTTCAGAATTCGCAATGTCTGGGGTCCCGTTTGGAACCGTGTTGGTGCTGAGCTTAATGAAGTTACTAGCTAACAGCCCCAGACTGTTTGTTTCCGAGCTTAAAATGTAAATCGTGGGGCCGACTAACAAAACGAAGGCTAAAAAGATAATGGCGGTCCAAATGTGCATGTCGCTTAACCGGTCAATTCCTCCATTCAAACCGTGCCAGACGGTCCAGGCAAAGATCACGAATAAAATGGCAAACAAGCCCAGCTTGAGGGCCATACTATCAGGCCAGCCGGTCAAACCACTCAAAACGTTAGAGATAATGGGAATTTCCATTCCAACGGACGAGCCAACCCCGCCCATGATTCCAAAGACCACCAGAAAATCAACCAACTGGCGTCCCGCATACTGCCACTTAGCGTCTCCCTGTAAAAAATTAATCGACTTGCTCAAACGCTGCACCTTATTCTTCTTCACGAATAAAATGTAGCCAATCGCGATTGCAGCTGGAGCAAACATCATCCATGCCATCGGACCCCAGTCAAACTGACCCAGCATGTGCGCGTAATTATAGGCATCCTCTGAGAAGGGTTTAATTCCAAAGGCTGGATGCGAGACGTAACGAATCGGGTCGACCATACTAAGCATTAAAATGCTAGCGTCAATCGCCGTCGCAAAGACCATGCTCCCCCATTGCAAACTGCTATACTGGGGCGTTGAATTGGGGTCTCCAAGCTTAATTGCTCCGTACTTACTAAAAATCAACCACATGAAAAAAACGAAATTAATGATGTAGACTATCATGTAGGCCCACCCCATCTGCTTGGTGATCCACGCTAGTGCCGTAGCTAGATCTCCCTGCAACGTGCTTCCCCCGGCAATTAAGATGACCGAGGCCACCACAAAAATCACCATGGTTGGAATAAAAACGAATTTATCAATGTTGAAATGCTTAAAAATAGTGGTCCTCCTGAAAGCTCAAGGCTTTTTCACACAAAAATGCCGCTACGTGCCTCGAAATTCGAACCTAATAGCGGCATTTTTAACTTTTAAATGATTCTGATTATAACACTTTTATCTTTCTTCCAAATCATGATTATCAATTGTTTTGATTACCCGGGCGGGATTACCGGCAAGCACCACGTCATCACCAAACGACTTCGTAACTACCGCTCCGGCACCCACAACCACGTTGTTGCCCAGGGTGACGCCCGGTAAAATCGTAACGTTTCCCCCAAACCAGGCATTATCACCAATGGTAATTGGAGCGCCTAGTTCCACGTCGTTAATTCGCTGGCGGGCATTTAACGGGTGAATGTTAGTGTATAGCCCACAGTTAGGTCCAATGTAACAATTTTTCCCAAACCGGATTGGACAGGAATCCAGCAGGGTTAAATTATAATTACCAAAGAAGTTATTGCCAATGTGGACGTTAAACCCATAGTCAAACTGCAAGCCACTCTCTACGAAAAATTCAGCTCCGGTCTCTGCCAAGAGACCTTTAATCATCGTATTGCGTTCCTCGTTATCAGGGGTGTTATTAATTTTTTGTAACAGCTTGCGCACTAAAATTCGGCGCTTAATTAGTTCATGATCAAACTGGTTAAATGACTCTCCGGCCGTCATTTTTTCTCGTTCAGTTGTCATCGGTGTGCTTCCTTTCCATCTGATCCATCGTTTGGTTTAAGCGTTCGTCCACAAAAACGTTCCCGTGGTTCGTCGCGTGCCCTTTGGTCCAAGCCAGTTGCAACTTAGGAAATTCACCTAGCAAGGCATCTAACTTTTGCCACAGTTCCTGATTTTTCAGCTCTCCGTTTGCCCGGCGCCAACCCCGTCGCTTCCAGCCGGAAAGCCACCCCTTTTCGATGGCATCTAGCACATACTTAGAGTCAGAGACCACGCCGATGGAAAGTTGATTAAACTGATTATCACATAACCATTGTAACGCTTTTACTAACGCTGTGATTTCCATCTTGTTATTGGTCACACCCCACTCACCGTCAGAATCACTATGTTGGCGACCTTGATAGTCAATTAGATAGGCCCAGGCAGCCGGATCGGTATTTTTGACGTGTCCCCCAGCGACGTTGCCGTGGTTTCGAGATCCTCCGTCCGTAAAGACCACGATCTGTGGGCGTTTGGTTAACGATCCAGGCCTGGTGGCCGGCTGTTGTTGCGCTCGATTGGACTGAGCATAAGCATGCATGAACCGCTCTGCCTCCCTTTGGGTAGCAAAACTCTTGTACTGGGCCTGTGGGAACCGTTCGACTTGCTCCTTGGTTTCAACCCAGCTACGGTAAATTCCCGGTTGGCGTCCCTTACGCACGGCGTAGTATTTTTGGCTTTTCACCATCAAACCACTTCCTTTCTAATTTACAGAAAAACTTCAGAATTAATCGGTCTAAATCCTTTGCAGGACGTGCTTTTTATGTAAAAATAATAGTAGAAATGGAGGAGAATAATATGTCTGAGCTTAATATTAAACTAATCACGGCTGACCAAGCCATGAAAATGTTGCGCGATCGTCATGCCAAGCGCAATGAACGTTTTCCTCAATTAATCTCAGCTGGCAGTTATATCTTACCCGACTACTATTTAACCAGAAAAAGAGAAGCTTTTAAAATTAGACGACACACTTTCTTAAAGAAAAAGTCGCGTTCATACGTTGCCTTTGACTCTGAAAACGGTCAGAGCTTATGGCTGCGGAACTTTAACAGTCTTTCAGAAGCAATGTTTTGGTTAAATACGGGCTTAACACCAGCCGACACGGACTCCAGCAATTCATTTGCCAAATGGAAAGAAAGTCACGTAGCAGAAATCAATGAAATTAAAGATCAGTTGCGGGCTATGTCCAAATTGAAGAAAAAAGAAATTGTGAAGGCTACGAAAGCCAAGAAATAAGTAAAAAGGGATTACGAAAATTATTTCGTAATCCCTTTTTACTTTACTTAGCAGCAGGTTTTTGTTTCAAGAACTTTTGTAAATCTGCAACTCGTTTTTGTTCTTTTTTACGTTTTTTCTGGTCGATTGGCCGACGACCTTGGACACCATTTGGATGACAAATTCTCATGATGAACACTCCTTTACTTTAGACTTACAAATAACAGCTCCCTGTATTATAATACACCCAACGTAGAAAAATCAAATTTCTTCAGGAAGGTGTGTCCCTTATGCTGAATGATTATCCCCAAGTTGTTACCATCGCCGGAAGCGACAGTGACGGCAGTGCCGGTATGCAAGCCGACCTCTTAACCTTTTTTGCTAAACAAGTTTACGGTGCCACGATTATTACGGCCTGTGTCTCTGGTAATTCCTTTGGCATTCATGCCGGTGTCAACATGAGTGCTGATTTTATCAGCCAAGAATTTAAGGATCTCGCTAATGACTTTCACATCCGCGCTGCCAAAACCGGAATGCTTGCTGATGCCGACATCATTAACACGGTCGCCAATAACTACGAAAAATACGACTTTGGTCCCCTCGTGGTTGATCCAGTTATCATTACTAAGCATGGGGACATGCTCCTCGAACATGCGGCCTACGAAACCCTCGTCCAACGCTTGATTCCGTTAGCAGAGGTCTTAACTCCAAACTTCTTTGAAGCCGTCAAACTCAGCGGTTTGGATCCAGACTTACCCGATTTTCAGGCTCAGGCAGCTCATCAGTTACAGAAAATGGGGGCCAGAAACGTGATGGTCAAGGGTCGTCACGATCAGGATAACCAAACAACCGTCACGGACTACGTGTTGCTTGAAAACGGAGACTCCTTTGAAATGACGGAACCTTACTACGAAACTACCCACAAAAACGGCACTGGAGACACCCTTTCGGCCGCCATTACCGCCGAACTTGGCCTCGGTAAATCAGTGGAAACGACGATTCGAAATGCCAAGAAATACGTGGATGCCTGCATCAAAAATGGGATTAACGTTGGTCACCAATTTGGACCAATTAACCACTGGGCCACTAAATAACTAAAATAACCTGAACCAAAATTGGTTCAGATTATTTTTTTACCACTTGTTCGGGCTCCAGATCCGTCCATCTAACTCGGCTTCCGCTTGTTCGATCCGAAGCGCTTGTTCCTGAGCAACTTGTTGGGTCGCTGCAAGTAGAGCTTGAGTGGTTAAGGGTGCGGTTGGATTGGCTGCTTCTAGTCGCTGAATTTCAGCTTGGAGCCATGCTTCTGTTTCCATGCCTATTCCTCCTCCGCCTGCCGAATCAGCTGAATCTGATCCTTTAAATCATCTAAATGATCCTGGTTAGCTTGCAGTTGGGCAATAATTAGCTCGATGGTTTGATGCTGGTCGTCAGGTTGTTGCGTTTGTAAATGATGTAGCTGCGTGATTAACCACTGCACCCGTTCTTGTAAGTGAAGTGGTTGGGGCGCCGTTAGGTATTGTTGATACTCAATCAGTAACTGCTGTTGTTCTCCCGGAGTTTGATAAGCAAACTGATTAATAATCAACGGTTTCAAAAACTGCATTCCCGCCCGGTGGGCCAGCGCCCGAAACGGCACCAGGATTTCGGAAAGGCTGAAGCCTTCAGCTCCTCCAACCTGAAATTCCGCTTCAGGATACCCGAGAGACGTCACGATTCCCAGTTGTTTGCCAGCTAACTTGCCCTGTTCATTGGCAAAGGTAAAGGCTCTGGTCAAAACCTCATCTTCCCATCGTTTCAATAACGCCGGAGCACTGTACCAGTAAAGCGGAAACTGGAAAATAATCCGCTCTGCTTGCAAAAGCAGTCGTTGTTCAAGCGCGACGTTGAGCGGTTGATCATCACTAAGGCGGTGCCAAGTGATATTGTCTCTCTGTAAGGCCGCTTGGGCCCGGTTTAAAAAGGCCTGTGTGCTGGAATCATCGTATTCAGGATGAGCCACAATTATTAAGGTGTGCACAATTACTTCCTCCATTCTGTTAACTTTTATTGTACGGGTTCCAGTCCCATGGGTAAAGAATGGTGTTTTACAGTGGCGCGGGAGGAAATTTCGCCATTTTGATTGACATCTAGGTGAGCCGTGTTATACTTAAAACAATGTTTGATAGGTTTCGAGTTTTTAAGGTTTCTTGTTTTGTTTTATATAGAATGACTTCCTTATTAGATTCAAACTAAAGCAACATTAAATTTATATTTTTTATGGAGGTTTCATATTATGAAACAAGGTACTGTTAAATGGTTCAACGCTGACAAGGGTTACGGTTTTATTACAACTGACGATGGTGACGTATTCGTTCACTTCTCAGCTATTAACAAAGACGGTTTCAAGACCCTTGACGAAGGCGAAAAAGTTACTTTAGACGTTGAAGATGGCGACCGTGGCCCACAAGCTGCTAACGTTACTCCCGTTGAAGACTAATTAGCCTTTTAAAAAGACTCACAGTTGTGAGTCTTTTTTCTTTTAGTTTTTTCATAAAAAATCCCTCCCACAATGAATGTGGAAGGGATTTTTTATTAGTTTGTTTTTAAATGCATATACTTGGAAGCAAATAGCACTAATTCTGCCACCGGCTGTTTCATATCATTCTTCGTCCACACCACGATAACTTCGGTTAGTCCACCGGCAATCATGGCCACTAAAAACTGCGACGATTCTTCCCGAGTAATCAAAATTTGTTGTGCAACTAAGGTCTTAACGTACTCAGTCATGGCATCTAACAATAGATTGGTCAACCCGTTTTGCACCAAGGCTTCCATCATTAACTGGTTTTCCTTAATCAGCGTAAAAAAGGTGGTGGCCACGTCATAAAAAGCAAGACGCTTTTGGGTGGCTAATCGTTGAATGAAGTGCTTGTAGACCATCGCAAACTGCCCCTTAATCACATCTTCCTTAGTATGGAAGTTCCGATAAAAGGTCATCCGCGAAACCTTAGCTTGCTTACAGATTGCTTTAACGGTGATGTCTGCATAGTCTTTCTCAAGCATCAATTCAAATAAGCCCAAAATAATGCGCTGACGCGTTTTTTCGCTTTTTTGTTTTCGTTTTAACTTCACGTGACTACCTCTTTTCTCTTATCGGCGCTAACGAACCGGGCGAAGCTGGGTTGCTTCCATCGCGGTTAAATGATGGAGCTTCCCAGTTTGATCCACTAATTCTAACCGCAGCTGCTGATCAAGCCCCTGGAGTAATCCTTGTTCTAGCTGTTCTTGAACGTGGACTTGCACTAGTTGGTTGTGCCACAGTAGGTGTTGATTATAAACCGTTTGCACCGATTGGACGTCTGGATGCTGCACGAATTTAATCACCTGTTGATAAAGCGCTACCACGAGTTCATTTTTACGGTCAGTCGTCGCACTTAATGCCGTGGCTTGGACCGTAGCTAGCGAACGGTGCGGCGCTAAATTCAACCCAATCCCAATTAAAAAGCTCTCTGGTTCGTTCCGGGCGTTATTTTTTAATTCCACCAGAATTCCTCCGGCTTTTTGGCCGTGGCGATACAGATCGTTCACCCACTTTAATTCCGTTTCTACCTGAAGTATTTGCTGGAGAACCTGATGCGTTGTCGCTGCCACTCCCATGGTAAGTAACCCTGGCTGGTGTAACAATTGATCCTGAACGGGAACTACGATGGTTACATAAACTCCGGTTGCGGGGGCCGTAAACGAATGCCCCCGTTGCCCCCGTCCAGCTGTCATGCGATCAGCCGCAATCAGGTGCGTGCCAATTAAATCGGCTCGTTCAGCAACCGTCATAGTGGAATCTACTTCTGAAAATAGGTGTACTTGTCCGCTAGTTAGATTCGTGTGGGCTAATAAGAATTGAGCATCTAACTTGGTCATTAGTCTTCCTATGTGTTAAACAGGTGAACCCCTTTATCGACGTAAATAATGTCTCCGGTAATTCCCGTGGCAAGGTCACTCAGTAAGAAAGCAGCCGCGTTCCCAATTTCTGGTTTCGTGACACTCTTTTTATCTACCGTCAGCGATTCAGATTCCTTTAATAAGTCACCATGTCCCTTTACCCCAGTAACTGCTAACGTCCGAACGGCTCCTGCAGAAACGGCGTTAACTCGAACTCCAGCTTCACCTAATTCAGTAGCTAGATAACGAACTTCAGCTTCTAAAGAGGCCTTCGCAATCCCCATCATGTTGTAGTTGGGAATGGCGTAGGTGGAACCCATGTAAGTCAAGGTCACAATGCTACCGGGATTGTTCATGATTTTACTGGCGTACCGCGTAACGGAAATCAACGAGTAGGCACTAACGTCTTGCGCCAGGTTAAAGCCTGGTTTCTTCGTTTCAATCACACCATTTTGGAGCGTTTCTTTGTCCGCAAAGGCAATCGCGTGGACTAATCCGTCAATGTTACCAAATTGATCGTTAATTTCCGTAAACGTTTTTTCTACGTTACTATCTTCGGCAACATCACATTCAAACATTGGTGTTTCTGGATCTACAAATCGATCGAGACTTTTTTTCATCCGTTCGTTTTGATAAGTTAGGATTACTTGTCCCCCGAGCGCAGTAACCGCTTGAGCGCAACCCCAAGCAATACTTTTCTTGTTTGCCACTCCCATGATGACAATCTTTTTACCTTCTAGTAAATTAGCAGCCATGGTTCTTGGTCATCCTTTCAGTTTCCAATTTAAAAAAATACAAAACTAACTAACGAACCTTCGTCCGTTAGTTAGTTCCTCCATTAAAAGTTCCGATAGCGTGCAAACCGATTGCGTAGCATTTCGGTTGTAGACATCGCACTTATCTCTTCTATTTTAACAAATAATTCCTGTTTTAGCTGCTCAATTTCCGAATCGGTCCGCACCTCTGGGATAATCCGGTCAATGATTCCCTGTTGTAAGAGGTCTGTGGGGGTTAGCTTCATCACCGCTGCGGCTTCACGCACCCGGCTGACATCCTTCCACAAAATCGTAGCGTATCCTTCTGGAGAAAGCACCGAGTAAATACTTTCTTCAAAGGCCCAAACGGCATCACCAACCGCTAAGGCTAGGGCACCACCACTGCCCCCTTCTCCAACGATAATTGAGATGTAAGGAACCTTAAGTTGCAGTCCCTGTAAGATTAACTGTGAAATCATGTATCCCTGGCCGTGGTATTCTGCTTCCACGTCGGGATACGCCCCGGGGGTATTAACCAGAGTCACCACCGGGCGGTGAAACTTTTCTGCCTGCTTCATCAGCCGCAGCGCCTTTCGATATCCATCCGGTTCAGCGGAACCAAAGTGAACGTCAGTAGCACTCGTCTGATCGTCAGCCTTGCGAATGCCAACCATGGTAACGGGCCGGCCGTTCATCTGTCCAATTCCACCGTAGACCGCCGGATCATCACCGTACGCGCGGTCACCGTGTAATTCCAAAAAATTATCAGTTAACCCATTAATCAAGTCTTTAATACTAATTTTATCCTCTGAACGAGCCTGTAATACCCGATCAAAGGCCGTGGGCTTAGTCATGCCAACCACCGCCTTCGTGAATTGCTAAAATTTGGCCGAGGGTGCTTACCATCTCGCGCCGGGGAACAATGGCATCTAAAAAGCCATGCTGTAATAACGTTTCTGACCGTTGAAAGTCTTTGGGAGGAACCTGTTGAATGGTTCGCTCAATCACGCGCCGCCCCGCAAACCCAATCAAAGCATGGGGTTCTGATAACAATAAATCCCCTTGCATGGCAAAACTAGCAGTAACTCCACCCGTGGTTGGATCACAAAGATAACTAATGTAAACCAATCCCGCACGACTGTGTTCGGCAACGGCTTCTGAAACTTTAGCCATCTGCATCAAAGATTCAATTCCTTCTTGCATCCGGGCCCCACCAGAAGCCGTAAAAATCACCACTGGCAGCTGGTGCTTAGTGGCAGTTTCAAAGAGGCGGGCTAACAGTTCTCCGGTAGCAGTTCCGAGACTCCCCATGATAAAGCGCCAATCCATTACGCCAATGGCAGTCCGGTGTCCAGCAATCGTTCCGATTCCGGTTAAAATCCCTTCGTTTAGACCCGTGATCTCCCGTGCCCTCGCTAACTTTGCTAAGTAGTTAGAATCATGAAATTTGGCTGGAGCACGTAATTCCTGATTAATCGGTTCAAAGTCGTCGCACAGCAAAGCAATGCGCTCCTGAGCCCCGAGTCGAAACCCATAGTGGCACTCTGGGCATTCTTGAAACTGGTCCAATCTTTTCTTATAAATCATGGCGCCACAAATCGGACATTTTTTCCAGACGTCCGGAATCTGATCCATTCGTTTTTGTAAGTCGGTCGGACTCGGTTGTTTGGCGTTATTTTGCTCCATGTTGTTTCATCCAATCCTTCAAAAAGACGTTTTCGATGTAGAGGTTATTAAAGTCCCCCGTTTGAAAATGCTGATCCTGTAAAAGAGCCAACAAGAATTCTTGATTAGTTTGAACCCCTTCGAGGTCAAATTCACGCAGAACGCGAATCATTTTGGCAACGGCTGCTTGTTTCGTCGGCATGTGAACGATAATTTTAGCAATCATCGAATCATAAAACGGCGAAATTAGGCTTCCAGTATCAACTCCTGAATCAATCCGCACTCCCTTGGTGCCAACCGGAAAGTGTAACTTGGTAATCTTTCCAGCACAAGGTTGAAAATCCCGACTAGGATCTTCCGCATTAATTCGGCATTCTAAGGCATAACCATGGACTCCACAATCGGCCTGTTGAAACGGTAAATCATCACCGTTCGCCACCATAATCATGGCTTTGATTAGTTCAACCCCCGCTACTTCTTCCGTAATCGTATGTTCCACCTGCAACCGGGTATTCATTTCCAT
Source organism: Fructilactobacillus hinvesii (assembly GCF_024029435.1). Classification (NCBI taxonomy): domain Bacteria; kingdom Bacillati; phylum Bacillota; class Bacilli; order Lactobacillales; family Lactobacillaceae; genus Fructilactobacillus; species Fructilactobacillus hinvesii. The sequence goes on from NZ_CP097118.1 coordinate 69,799, forward strand.
AAAGTAGAAATGATGATCACGATCCATCAGAAACTCAAAGGTTCCCGTGTTTTCGTAATCAATTCCGCGCATCGCCCTTGTAACCACTTCTCCCAGTTGAGTCCGTTCTGCCGCACTTAACTCTAAACACGGTGATTCTTCTAAGACCTTTTGGTGGTTACGCTGCAACGAGCAATCCCGTTCCGGAAAATAAACCACGTGACCGTGTTGATCAGCAATTGCCTGCATCTCAATATGTTTGGCGTCTGATAAATCTTTTTCTAAGTAGAGCCGATCGTCTCCGTATGATAACTTACTTTCGCGTTTGGTATCGGTAAAGGCTTGGGCTAATTCGACCTGGTCATTGACCTGACGGATTCCCTTTCCTCCCCCACCTGCAGCGGCTTTCAGCATTACCGGATAACCAATTTCAGCGGCAATCCGTTTGGCTTCTGCCAGTGAATCCACAAAGCCATCTGAACCTGGAATCGTCGGCACGTCTAATTTCTGCATAGTTTCCTTGGCATTAGCCTTGTTCCCCATCAAATCGATTACGGACGCGCTCGGGCCGATAAATTTCACCCCATAGTCCTGACAGAGTTCGGCAAACTCACTATTTTCAGCCAAAAAACCGTAGCCTGGAAAAATGGCGTCGGCTCCGGTTAAAACAGCAGCATCTAAAATTGCTCCCATCTTCAAATAAGAATCCTGTGGTAATCCGCTTCCGATGCAAACGGCTTGATCGGCCATCTTGACAAAGAGTCCATCCCGATCGGCAGTAGAGTAAACTGCCACCGCTTCTAATCCCATTTCGTGGAGGTTACGAACGGTCTGGACTGCAATTTCACCCCGGTTGGCAATTAACACCTTTTTTATCATGATAGTCACCCTAAGCTTCAATGGCGAACATTAGGTCTGCACTGACGATTACTTCCCCGTCACGCAGGACCTCACCGTGGCCAACCCCGATGTTCCGTTTTAACTTGGTCAGGTTCACCTTTAACTGTAAAACATCGCCAGGGCGCATTTCGTCCTTAAATTCAGCCTGCTTAATTCCGCCAAAAAATACATTTTGTCCGTGGTGTTCTGGCATCGACAAAATTGCCACTACTCCCGTTTGAGCCAGGGATTCGATGATGATGGGATGGGGCAGCGTTAACTGGTTCCCGTTCGAAAAGTACCACTCATTCATCGTGATGTTTTTTTGGGCTTCAGCACTTTCACCTGGTGTCACCGCCACAATTTTATCAATCATTTCAAAGGGATACCGTTGGGGGATAAAGTCACTTACTTGGTACTCCATGCTAATCCTCCTCAATCTCAAATAATGGTTGATCATATTCAACCATTTCACCATCCGTAAAGAGCCGTTTTTTGATGATTCCACTTACAGGACTCCGCACTTCATTAATTAGCTTCATGGCTTCAATGGCACAGATAGTTTCTCCTTTTTTAACGTGATCACCAATTTCCTTGTAGGCAGGCTTTTCTGGACTTGGAGCCATATAAACTAAGCCAACCATCGGTGCTTTTAGTTGGTATGGAGCCTGCGCTTTAGGAACCACTGACTTTTCAGAAGACTCTGTAGTGACTGCAACAGAGTTGTCTGGTGCAGTGGGCGTGGTTTGCTTACTAAAGTAAACATTGACTCCGTCCCCATCAATTTTCAATTCTTGAAGGCTTGATTGATCAAATTTGGCTAATAGACGTTCGATATCAGCTTCATTCATTAATCTTCTTCCCACTTTCTCATTGCAATGACCGCGTTGTGACCCCCAAACCCAAACGAATTACTAATCGCTGTCTTAATGGGTGCCTGCTTGTTTTCATCGTTCACTAACTGAATGTGAATTTCTGGATCTTCTTCGTATAAACCAACGTTCACCGGCATTTGTCCTCGTTGTAAGGCTCCAACCAGCACGGCAGCTTCTAAGCCTCCGGCAGCTCCTAGAGAATGTCCAATCATTCCCTTCACAGAACTAGTCTTTAGATGATCGTTGTCTTTAAACAACTTCTCAATATCAGATGCTTCTGCCACATCATTGGCATGGGTAGCCGTTCCGTGGGCGTTCACGTAATCGAGTTCTTCTGGGGAAATGTCTCCCTCATCCAACGCCTGTTTCATGGCTCGGATGGCACCCTTTCCTTCTGGATCCGGAGCAGTTAGATGGTACGCATCGCTGGTCGTTCCGTATCCGACAATTTCAGCTAAAATGTGTGCTCCCCGTTGTTTAGCGTGGTCGTAATCTTCTAATACTAAGGAAGCCGCCCCTTCTCCGAGCACAAATCCATTTCGATTTACGTCAAATGGCATGGACGCTTTGTCGGGATCCGTCGAAGTTGACAGAGCTGTCAGGGCCGCAAATCCAGCGATTCCCATCATACTAACGGCTGCTTCCGTTCCTCCGGCAATCATCACCTTGGCTTTTCCGTTTTTAATATATTCAAACGAATCTCCCACTGCATTTGTTCCTGAAGCACATGCTGTCACGACCGTTTGGGAAGTATTTTCAGCATCAAAGTACATCGAAACATTTCCAGCGGCCATGTTTGAAATGGCCTTAGGAACGAAGAGAGGTGAAACCCGCCGGGGACCCTTTTTAAAGGCCTTTTGCAGTTGTTCTTCAATCGTAGAAATTCCACCAATTCCCGTTCCGTAAATAACTCCAAGGTCTTCCGGACGGTAGTTTTCGTTCACAACCAAGCCGGCTTGATCCATGGCTTCTTTGGCCGTGTATAAAGCGTACTGAGCATACGGATCTAACCGTTTGTAGTCCCGCTTGCTAAGCCGTTGGCCCGGATCAAAATCCTTCACTTCGGCCGCCACCGAAATTCCAGTTTCACTGGCATCGAATTTGGTGATGGGACCAATCCCATTTTTAGACGCTAAAATATTGTCGATAAATTCATCAGCAGAATTACCGATTGGGGAAACAACTCCCATTCCTGTTACTACTACTCGATTACTCACAAGTTTCCTCCTTTAAGAAACTGTCCTTACATGGTTAATCCACCGTCAACGGTGATTACTTGACCCGTAATGTAGTCATTTTCAACTAAGAAGGCCACCGTTTGGGCAATGTCTTGGACGTCTCCAAATCGTTTTAACGGAATTTCACTTTCAAATTGTTTCACAATTTTATCGCTCAGTTTGGCAGTCATTGCGGTGGTAATCATTCCCGGTGCAACCGCGTTACACCGAATCCCCCGGAGTGCTCCTTCCCGAGCAGTGGTCTTGGTTAATCCTACAATTCCTGCCTTACTAGCAGAATAGTTTGCTTGCCCCAGATTACCATGGGTTCCGGCAATGCTGGACATGTTGATAATTACACCTGCCCGTTGCTTCTGCATTGCCTTTAAGGCAAATTTGGACATGTTAAAGGTGCCCACAAGGTTGGTATCCAACACGTCTTTAAAAGATGCTTCCGTCATCCGGGTCAACAGTTTATCCTGGGTTTGCCCGGCGTTATTCACCAACACGTCTAAACGGCCGTACTTTTCTAGTACCGCCTGAATCATCCGGTCAGCGTCTTCCTCTTTGGCAACGTCTCCGGTCACAATTTCAATGGGGGTGGAAAACTGAGCTTGCAGTGCTTCCACTTCAGCAGCAGATAACTCTCGGTGTGAATTTAACACGACCTGGCGGTTGTCCGTTGCTAGTTCTTTAGCGGTTGCTAAGCCAATTCCCTTCGTTCCTCCGGTGACCAGTACCACTTGTTTGGTTGTTGTCATTTCGTTTCCTCCGTTTGTAGTGCGTCCCGGACCTGTTGCAACGTTGCCACGCTATCCACGTGATAGGTGGTAATTCCCGGCAACGTCTTTTTTGCAAACCGGGTCAACGTTTCTCCCGGGCCAATTTCAATCAACGTTTCCACATCCAGGTGCTGTTGGATGTACTCCAAATCAGCCTGAAAATGCGTGGGACGAATCAACTGCTGCGTCAACGTCTCTTTTAGCGTATCCTCACTAAACGGTACCGCCGTGGTGTTACTCAAAATGGGCACCGTCCAGTTATGAACTGGAACAGTGGTGAGGCGTTGCTGTAATCGCGTGCTTGCCGGTTGCATTAACGGGGTGTGCGATGCCACCGCCACTGGTAGTGGTACGATCCGTTTGGCACCGGCTTCCTTAAGTTTAGCTGTCGCAGCTAGAACCCCGGGTTTCGTTCCCCCGATGACCGTCTGGGTCGCCGTGTTGTAATTAGCAGGGTAAACATCTGGAATATCATCAACAATCTCTGTGACTCGCTCTGGAGCAAGCTTTAGAACCGCTGCCATTGATCCTGGTTGAGCAGCCCCGGCTTCTGCCATGTACCGCGACCGGTCATTGACGAGGGCGAGAGCATCCGGATAAGCAAATGCTCCCCCAGCAACTAGCGCACTGTATTCTCCAAGACTCAGACCGACCATCGCTTGGGGGCGAATTCCAGTGGCCGAAAGAACCTGAGTGATTCCCTGGCTCATGGCCAGAATGGCCACCTGAACGTTTGCTGGTTGATTGAGCTGGTTAGAATCCGTTAAATCAATTCCCAACGTGGTCTGCACTTGATCAATCGCTTTTCGGTACAGGGGTTCCTCTTTATAAAGATCCAATCCCATGTCCTTAAATTGACTGCCCTGACCGCTAAATAAATAACCTACTTTTGTCATAACGACCTCAATCTAACCTAGTAACTACTTAGATTGGTTAACTTGCTTTTCAACGTAGTCTACTAGTTGACCAACCGTTTCAATCCCTTCGTCACCATCAATTTCAATGTCATACTCATCTTCTAAAGCATCCACGATTTCAAAAATGTCTAAGCTATCAAGATCCAAACCATCTTTAAAGTTCGTGTCTAACGTAATGTCGTTAACGTTCACGTCATCAGTTTGGTCTGCAACAATTTCTTTAATCTTTGCTAAAATTTGATCCTTGGTAGTTTCACTCATAATTTCTTCTCCTCTTTAAAAAAACTTAATCTAATATCTAATGATAACAGTTCCGACCGTTAATCCGCCACCAAAACCAGTTAAGGCGACGTAATCACCACGTTGCAACTGATTCTGCTCAATTAATTCGGCCAGTAAAATTGGTTCGCTAGCGGCCGCGGTATTCCCATATTCAGTAATGTTAATCGGAAAACGTTGTTCTGGCAAATCGAGTTTCTTCGCAACCCGTTTGACAATACGAGCGTTTGCCTGATGCATCACAAAATACTTAATGTCTGAAAGAGCTAAACCGGCGCGGGCTGCCGCCTGCTGAATGGAAGCGGGCGCCTGACGGGTGGCAAAGTTATACACCACGTGGCCGTCCATCTGAAAGAAGCGGTTTTGTTCGTTAACGTTGCCATTGCCAAATGGCGTTTTTTCCACCATTTGACCGGCAGTCAAGGCGGATCCCAACTCTCCGTTAGTTTGTAAATCCGTCCCCACTACTGCTGAGGAACTACCATCGTTTGCAACTAACACTCCGGCAGCTCCATCACCAAACAGTACGGCAGTAGAGCGGTCATTCCAATCAACTAACTTACTAAGCCGCTCACTCCCAATCACAATCCCGGAGCCACCCGGAAGAGTGGCCAGCAACGAGTTCATAACGTTTGTGGCGTAGACAAACCCTGAACAGGCTGCGTTAAGGTCAAAAGCAATCGCATTCGTTGCCCCTAAAGATCCCTGCACTTCAGCCGCCACTGCCGGGGTTAAGTGATCCGGTGACATGGTAGCCACGATAATGTAGCTCAGCTTATTCACGTCCACCTGTGCTCGCTTCACTAGCTGTTGTGCCACCGTAGTGGCTAAACTAGCGTTTGTTTCCTGGACGGCAATGTGACGGTTAGAAATTCCCGTCCGTCGTTTAATCCACTCGTCCGAGGTATCCATAATTTGTTCTAAATCTTGGTTCGTCACGACGCGCTTTGGCACCGCTAGCGCCGCTGCTTTAATCGCGTAACTTGTCATTTCATTCTCTTTCTTTTCGATCTACAATAAAGGTTAATTTCGTTTCACAGGCCTTTTCGTCCCCTACGTAAGCAACACAGGAAACCAAGCCCGTTCGATCCCGGATCTTATCCATGGTGACCTTAAAGGTCAAGACGTCCCCTGGTTCAACCATCTTCCGGAACTTAGCGTTCTTAATGCTCCCTAAGTAAGCCGTTTTATGGGCAAACTGGGGGGTTTTAAGAATCAAAATCGAAGCAACTTGTGCCATCGATTCGATAATCAAAACGCCTGGCATGACTGGATTATTGGGAAAGTGACCCTGAAAGTATTCTTCGTTAATTGTCACGTTTTTAGTGGCAACGATTGATTCTCCTGGCGTCATTTCGTCAACCCGATCGATGAACAAAATTGGATACCGGTTCGGAATCAAATCCATGATTTCTTTTGCATTCATTACAGCCATAGTTACCTACTCCTATTTTATCTAAAAAATTGAAATCTGTTTGCGAGGCTTATTTTCCAGAAAACGGAAAACGGATGCAATTTATTAAAAATTCATTCCCAAACAGATTCATATAAAAGCCCGGCTGCTGTGGGTTACTGCCGCTTTTTATAGCGGTTACAAATTAAATAATCAGTAACATAAACTGGAGACAGACTTCAATCTAAAAAGGACAAAGTTCATTATCCTTTGTCCGGTTAGTACTTTAATTTAGCTTGCACAAACAAGTTGAGTTGTTGCGCGCTTAAGTTAAACGTTTTTGGTTGGCCCTTACGAATCAACCGATGTAAGTGCATTAATTGTTGTTCACGTTTACGCCAGTTGCCTAACGCCGCAAAATCTTGCTTGGTTAACTTAATTAGTTTCAAGCGGGTTTCCTCCTTGCTGAACTAGCGGTTTTGCACCATCAATTTCGTTACTGACTAAATTATAATATAAATGGTAAAAAGACGCACGATTCTTCCTGTTTTTGCCGACAATTAATCAATTGAACCGCTAACAACTACTGTGCGTTATGATATAATGGAAACATCAAATTTTGGAAAGGATTTTATTAAAAATATGAGTAATGAAAATAACGATAGCGAGAGTGGTAGAACCACTACCGCCCCGCAACAAAATTTTTCTTTCTTCGGAAAAGTCATTAACATCTCATTACGGACGTTGATGTCATTCGTCGGAATTGCCATTTTATCAATGGGGGCCGCTTTGTTAAAATCCTCCCCAATTTTGGGGCTGGATCCCTTCACAGCCGTCAATACTGGGATGGCCACCTTGCTCCACACTTCACTAGGGGTTTACCAGTTATGCGCGAACTTTGTCATCTTCATTTTCGTACTGTTACTCGACCGCAAGAAGATCGGAATCGGAACGATTATGAACATGGTGTTAGTTGGGTTTGAAATTCAATGGTTCTCTGCCATCTACCACCAAATCTTCCCGGGCCACGTTAACTTCCTGATTTTGGTTGCTGACTTAATCCTCGGGTTGCTGTTCTTTACGGCCGGAAGCTCACTGTACATGGCACCATCCCTGGGGGTTGCTCCTTACGATGCGATTGCCCCGATTGCTTCGGCCCGGTTGCACTGTAAATATAAGACAGCCCGGGTAATCCAGGATATTTGTTTCTTGGTTGCCGCTGTCTTAGTTCACGGTCCGGTTGGATTTGCTTCCATCATCGTGGCCTTCTTCGCTGGTCCATTGATTTCCTTCTGGGATCGGAGCATTAGTACCCCAACGATGGATTACATCGATGATCTTAGTGGACACCCATCCATCAAGAACTTGGCTAGTGGGGTTACGAAAGCCACTAAATCCGGATACAATTCGCTGTCAAAAGCCTACAACTCCACGCTGGACATGCAAATGCACCTGGCTGGTTACACGAACCGGGAATTAATTAAGAAGATTCAGGAAACTGAACACAACATGCAAGCCTCCCAAAAAGCCTACAACGATTACCGCTCCCAATACCGGATGTTAATCGCTGAAATGGTCAAACGGGACAAACGGGGGGATCTCAAACAATCACCCGTTAATAACTCCAGCACCAAGAACAACCAAAACGCTGGCCAAAAATAACAGAATTAAACAAAAAGAAGTTGCCAACTGGCAACTTCTTTTTTAGTCTCTGTCATAATTAGTCATCCGTAACGGGTTCACCCATTGATCAAACTCTGCCGCCGTTAAATAGCCGGAGGCCACGGCTGCTTCGCGCAGATTTTCATTTTGCTGTGCCGCCCGGTTAGCAATCTCAGCCGCATGATGATAACCAATGTGCGGGCTTAACGCCGTGACCGTCATCAAGGAATTGTCTACCAACTGTTGCATCCGTTCCTGGTTGACCTGGATGCCGCTAACCATCTTATCCGTAAAGTTAGGCAATAAGCCCGTCAGTAAATCCACCGACTCCAAGAAACTGGCAATCATGACCGGTTTATACACGTTCATTTCAAAGTTTCCCTGACTGTTAGCCACCGTGAGGGTCGTATCGTTTCCCATAATCCGGGTGGCCGCCATCGTCATTGCTTCGGCCTGAGTCGGGTTAACCTTGCCCGGCATAATTGATGATCCGGGCTCGTTGGCAGGAATCGTTAGTTCGCCATAACCAGCCCGGGGACCACTGGCAAGAAAACGAATGTCGTTTGCAATTTTCAAGAGGTCCGAAGCCAGGGTACGAATCGCTCCGTGCGTAGTTAACAGGGCCGAATGGTTGGCTAGGCCAGCGAACTTATTGCCAACTTGATAGTTGACTCCCTCTGCCTGACTCAACGCCGCCACCATCTGCTGGTCATAGCCTGTAGGAGTGTTCAGCCCAGTTCCTACGGCTGTCCCACCAATTGGCAGTTGCAATAAACCTTGGGCCGTTTCCTGAATGGCCGTGGCATCACGTTGCAAGGTGCTCCGCCAACCAGAAATTTCCTGGCCAAAGGTCAACGGAGTGGCATCCTGCAGGTGGGTCCGTCCAATTTTAACCACCGCTTGGTACTGTTGTTCCAACCGTTCCAATTCCATAATCAAATGGTGAAGCGGTGGCTGTAAAGTCTGAACGGCCTGGTAAGCGGCCATGTTCATCGCCGTCGGAAAGGTGTCGTTCGAGCTCTGTGAGGCATTCACATCGTCATTAGGTTGCACCACAACGGTTCCAGGTTGCTGCTGCACTAGATGTGAGATTACCTCGTTGACATTCATATTAGTCTGCGTTCCCGATCCGGTTTGATAAACGTGCAAAGGGAAATCTTTCATCAAGTCAGGATCATCTAACGCCAGCAATTGATCAACGGCAGCCGTAATCGCTGTGGCTTTTTCGGGTGCTAACTTCTGATCCTGAGCGTTCACCTGCGCTGCTGCTCGCTTAATCGTCAGCAAAGCGCGAATCACTTGAACTGGCATGAGTGGCCCGACCGGAAAGTTATGGCGACTCCGTTCCGTTTGGGGTCCCCACAGCGCTGCTTTCGGAACCTGAACTGGTCCAATTGTATCTGTTTCAGTACGATATTCTGCCATGTTACCCTCCTGTGGTTGTCTTTAAAAGTTAAGTTGCGACGTTTGGGGATGATTTTCCACCAAAATTTGACCCTTGCGAATCGAATATAGCAACGGCCGTCTTTCGTTCAAAACGTCGTAAAAGTTAGCTCCTGCAAAAATCAAGAAGTTCGCTGGCTTCCCCACTTCAATCCCATAGTGATCTTGCACGTGGAGGGTTTTGGCTCCGTTCGTACTAACCAACCGGTACGAATCAAGAATCTGATGGTAGCCCATCAACCCACTGGCTAAGATCCCGACGTAGAGCGCATCCAACATGTTGCCATCCCCCATCGGATACCACGGATCCTTAATGTCATCTTCTCCAAAGGAAACGTTGATGTGATGCTCTAACAATTCCTTAACCCGGGTTAAGCCACGCCGTTTCGGATACGTATCAAAGCGTCCACCCAGATGCATGTTCACCAGTGGATTAGCCACAAAGTTCAGTTGTGCCATTTCTAGCACCCGCATTAACTTGTAAGCATAAGCGTCGTTCACGCTGGCAAATGATACCGTATGACTGGCGGTGACCCGGTCCTTCAAACCTGATTCATAAGCTAACGTGGCCAGAACTTCCAGGTTCCGCGAGCCCGGATCATCAATTTCATCACAGTGAACGTCGACCAGCTTGTTGGTTCGTTCCGCGAGGTCCATGAGAAATTCCAGTGACTCCTTGCCGTAGTACTGGTTAAATTCGTAGTGCGGAATTCCACCAATTGCGTCCACCCCCATTTGGGCGGCGGTTTCCATCAATTCCTTCCCCTTGGGAAAAGACAGGATTCCCTCTTGCGGAAAGGCCACCAACTGCAGTTCCATGAAGTCAGACACTTCTTCCCGAACCTCTAACAAGGCCTCCAGCGCCGTAAAGCTCGGATCAGTCGTATCAACATGACTGCGGACAAACTGCACTCCATGTTCCGCCTGCCGCTTTAACGTGGCAACGGCCCGGCGTTTCACGTCGGCTTTTGTTAACTGGGGTTTGCGTTCTGACCAGATCTGAATCCCATCAAACAACGTCCCGGTCTCATTCCAGCGCGGTTCACCCGCCGTAAGCGTTGAATCCAGATGGACGTGCGAATCAACGAAGGGTGGTAATAGCAGGTTCCCGGTCGCGTCAATCACCTGTTCGTCCGCATAGGGCGTTAAATGGTCTGCAATCTCCGTGATGGTCTCGTCTTGACACCGGACGTCTTGTAAATTCTCGTTATTCTCAATTGAAACCTGTTGAATTAACATCTTGTTTCCTTTCTGGCGGCTAACTTAATCAGAAAAAATTCCATTCACGCTCTCGACGTCAATGGAATCTTCTTACAATTACTATTCTAATCCAACTCGTTTGAAAATATCATCCACGTGCCGCAGGTGATAGTGGTAATCAAACGCATCGTTAATTTCTGCTTCACTGAGGCGGTCCGTAATTTCTGGACTATTTTCAACCAATTCTCGGAAGGAAGTTTGTTCGTCCCAGGACTTCGCCGTGAGGGGCTGGACCAAATCATAGGCCGCTTCTCGACTCAAGCCGGTGTTAATCAGCTTCAACATGACCCGTTGGCTGTAAATTAACCCGTGGGTGATGTTCATGTTTTCCTTCATTCGATCTGGGAAAACATCCAAGTTTTTCAGGATGTTGTTAAACCGGTGCAACATGTAATCTAACAGGGTTGTTCCTTCTGGGAGAATGATTCGTTCGGAAGAAGAGTGCGAGATGTCTCGTTCGTGCCAGAGCGAAACGTTTTCGTAAGCCGGCGTCATCAACCCCCGTACCGTTCGGGCTAATCCACAGATGTTTTCTGAGCCAATGGGATTCCGTTTGTGTGGCATAGCTGAAGAGCCCTTTTGCCCAGAGTTAAAGTGTTCTTCTACTTCATGAATTTCTGAACGTTGGAGACTCCGAATTTCTGTCGCAAAGTTCTCTAAGCTGGTAGCAATCAATGCAATCGTGGCAATGTATTCCGCGTGCAAGTCCCGTGGCAGCACCTGACTGGCAATTTCTTGGGCCCGCAGTCCAAGCTTATGACACACGTACTGTTCGACTTCGGGATCGATGTTAGCAAAGGTGCCAACGGCCCCCGAAATCTTGCCCGCTTCAACGCCATCCGCTGCGTGGTTAAACCGCTCGATATCCCGATTTAATTCAGAGTACCACCGCGCTAGTTTCAGTCCAAAGGTCGTCGGTTCAGCTTGAACACCATGGGTCCGCCCCATCATGACCGTATCTTTGTACTGCAAGGCCTTCTCTTTAATCGTTTCCTTTAACGTCTGTAAATCGTCTCGCAACACGGCGTTGGCTTGTTTCAAACGAACTCCCTGGGCCGTATCCACCACGTCAGTACTGGTAACTCCGTAATGAATCCACCGTTTTTCTGGTCCTAATGATTCCGAAACGTCCCGGGTAAAGGCCACCACGTCATGGTGCGTTACGGCTTCAATCTTGGCAATTTCCTCTGGATCAAACTTCGCCTTTTGCTGGATGGCAGCTAAGTCCGCATCGGGAATTAAGCCCAGCTTGTTCCACGCCTCATCAATGGCAATTTCAACGTCTAACCAGGATTGGTACTGGTTTTGCATACTCCAAATTTTCTTCATTGGTGCACGTGTATACCGATCAATCATTCTTATATCCCCCACTTTTAAATTACTTTAATTCTAATGTTTTCTTGTGATTTGTCAATAATTGTCCGGGTTTGCGCCATTAAGTATGTCAATTAAAAAATCATTATTCTCATTTTCCCGTTATAAATGACCATCAAATTAATCTTATTAAGCAACGGTATCATGACAACCAGTAAAATTGTTAACTTTCGTGATCTCGGGGGCATTAGGGTTCCTGGGGGACGTTGAAACCCGGGATCTTATTGAATAGTAGCCAATTAGTGGACCTGACGCCGGCAGAAGTCCGCCTGCTCACGGACCACTACCACGTCAAAATGTTTATGACTTTGGGAGACAAAAAGAAATTAACCAGTATCCAGACACCAATTTAACGGGAGGAGCGGTTCAGCACCACATTGACATCTTACAGAGCGCCACGATTAGTAGTGTTTCCGTACAGGACATGTTGTTCCACGACGCAGACATCACGGCTGGAATGCTCCAGAACTACGAAAAACTAGTGCTTAGTGAGTCGGCCCAAGCTGGCTACCGCCAATTTTTGACGGAGGTCCTCGCGCAAAACCAACCCTTAGTCTTTCATTGTTTTGCCGGAAAAGACTGCACTGAGTTCGGGGTTGCTTTAATTTTGAAACTAGTCGGTACATCAGACGAGTAAACCTACGCTGATTTCCTCAAAACTAACGAAATGCGGAAACAAAACAATCAAACAATTATTGATTCATTACAAGGAAAACTTACGGAGCAACAGACCGAAGCACTCCAAGTGGCCCTCAACGTTCACAAACATTACTTAGAAAACGTCTTGGCTACGATTTACGAGCACTACGATAATTTTGATAACTATCTAACGGAGGAGTTACAGTTAGACGCTGATTTTCAAGCCCAGTTTAACCAGACGTTTGTCATCCCGGATTAAATGCTGGAATGATTTAGCTACTTGTTCAAGAAAAGCCGAACTTTAAATCCAGCAAAAAGCCTGAAGTTCTTGATTTCCCCGGGTAAGATTGGTAAACTTGCTACTGGTAAAAAAATTTAACGAGGTGCTTATATGTCAGTAACAGTGGTTGTTGGTAGTCAATGGGGCGATGAAGGTAAAGGAAAAATCGTCGATTATCTCAGTAAAAATTCCGATGCAATTGCACGGTACCAAGGGGGTGACAACGCCGGCCACACGATTGTCTTTAACGGACACAAGTTTAGCTTGCAGTTGTTACCATCTGGTATTTTTTACTCTGACAAACTGGCTGTCATCGGAAATGGGGTTGTGTTAAACCCGAAATCCTTGTTTCAAGAAATTAATTATCTCAACGACAACGGGGTCTCCACTGATAACCTCCGCATTTCTTCGCGAGCGCAGGTTATCATGCCGTACCACATTCTGTTAGACGAACTAAGCGAAAAACAACGGACTAATAAAATCGGAACCACCCACAAGGGAATCGGTCCCGCTTACATGGATAAAATTGCCCGGGTTGGGATTCGCGTGGCCGATTTAGTGGACCCGGAAACGTTGAAACGGGAGTTACAAGAAACGCTCCGGCAAAAAAACGAATTATTAACTAAATTATATGAAGTGAAACCGTTAGACTTTGATTCCATCTACGCTGAATACAAAGATTACGGAGAACGGATGAAGCCGTACGTAACTGATACATCTGTTCTCTTAAACGACGCCATCAATAAACAGCAAAACGTCCTCTTTGAAGGCGCTCAAGGAATCATGCTGGACATCGATCAAGGAACTTATCCGTACGTCACATCTTCTAATCCAGTGGCTGGTGGGGCTGCCGTTGGTGCTGGACTCGGTCCTACCAAAGTAACCGATGTCATCGGGGTCTGCAAGGCCTACACGTCTCGGGTTGGTGAAGGTCCCTTCCCGACAGAATTATTAAATGAAATTGGGGATCACATTAGAGACACTGCCCATGAATACGGAACGGTCACTAAACGTCCTCGCCGGATTGGTTGGCTTGATACAGTGGGACTGCGCCACGCAGCCCGGGTTTCTGGTTTAACAGCCTTGGCCATGAACTGTGTTGACGTTTTAGATGAACTAGACGTAATTAAGGTCTGCACGGGCTACCGGCTTAACGGAAAAATCATTGACTACTATCCTGCGAACCTTGATGAATTGGAAAACTGCGAACCAGTTTACCAAGAACTGCCTGGTTGGAAGGAAAGTACCACCAACTGCACTACTTTTGAGCAGTTGCCAGCTAACGCCCAAAACTACATTAAGACGGTGGAAAAACTCGTTCAGGTCCCCATCGAATGGTATTCGGTTGGTCCAGATCGAGAACAAACGCACCGGCGCAAATAATTAGATGTTAAAGAGTCTGGGTCAAGTTAACAATTAGTTAACTTGACCCAGACTCTTTAATTATTTTCTTTTTTCTTTGCTTTGCCACTTAATTAGGTGAATGCAGCAAACTAATGCTAATAGAATGACAGTAATACCAAACGTAATCCAAATTAACAAACTACGCGTACGTCTGATATCTCTTCCATAAAGAAATCGCATATCCAACTCCGAAAATACCTAGACCACACATTAGTCCCCAAATAAATGTTAACGGGATGAGATTCCCCAAAGCCACGACCACTAGCGAACCTAGAGGAATGGTCAAGGTTACTAATGAATTAATGGCACTCATAATCGTTCCCAACTGTTCTTCGGGAGCGGCCTTCATAATGAAAGCGTCGATTTTAGGAAAAAGAATTCCACATAAGTATCCAACGATGGCAACCAACAGAATCATCACAATTCCATTTCGTGCAACTAGCATATCTAAAAATAACCCTAATAAAGTAACCAACACCAAGATCACATTGCTTTCAATGCTGGCGCGGCGCAACGGTGGTAGTCCGAAGAAAGCACCAACAATCATACCACCACTTATCACTGCACCCACGAGGGCCACCGTAAATCCGTAGTTAAAGAGGATTAGCGAATGATAGTGTAAAAAGGTTAACGTCATCAGCACTTCTTGCATGGAGGTCAGTAAATTGGTCAGCGCAAAGAGCAAGACAAAATGAAATAGTTGCGGAAAATTACGTAATTCGCTGTAATTATGTTTCATTTCCTCCAATAACTTTTTCAGACTAAATTTAGTGGACTGGGGAGTAGCACTTTGTTTCACAGGTACATCCAAATCGGCTTGGTGCCGTTTTAAAATGATGTAAGACAACAGAAATGTAATCGCATTGACTAAGGCGAACAAAACATAATTTTGGTTTAACAGGGCTAGCAAGGACGCCCCCACCATTCCCCCAATCAAACTAATTGATTGGTTGACTCCACCTTGGAAGCCTCGGGCCGCGGTTAGATCCTGTTCCGGCACAATCTTTTTAAAAATCGGAAGCATTAAATAGCCCCCATACGAACCTAGAAATTCCGTCAAGAAGTTCAGCAATAAGAGAATCCCAAATAAATACCAGCCCGGAGATAAACTGATCAATCCACTCAGTATTAAAAAGAGCCCCATTTGGAGTAACCGAGTGGTCAGCATACCGCGATAATGCTCGTGCGAGTGATCGGCAAAAACACCGGCAACGATATTCGTAACGAAAGGTAACGAGGAAATTAGACTCACTGCACTAACTGCCAGATTGGGATTAGGCATGTGGCTAGCATAGATAATGAAAACAATGTTAAATAAGGTCGTTCCTAAGCCATCCAAGAGACCGGAACACACCAAGGCCCGAAATTTTGCGTTTTGCCAAAAGATTTGCAATTAGATTTCCTTCTTTCGTCTTGTCTACAATTAAAAATAAGAATTTTTCTTGTGTAAGTTTCCTTTTAGCTTACCAAACTAAATCCGAAAAGTAATAAGCAAAAAAAGCACTGAATCATTTGATTAAGTGCTTTCAATGTATTTTCATAATGTAATGTTCGGATTATTCTATTTTCTGGGCCATCGTCCCTAAATAATCCTCATGAATGGCTAAAAAATTAATCGCAAACCGTTGCCCGTGCTGTTCGGCCACGTCCATCCGGGGAACGTTGACACTCACCGTCCGTGGTTTCCCAGGCAAACCAGCTCCCGTTTCTTTTAAAACTGCTTCTTTCACCGTCCACAGGCGTAACATGGTTAACGACTGTCGGGCTGGGGGCAATTGCTCTAGGTAAGCCAACTCCGCCACCGTAAAGGCCCGTTTTAAACGTTTCAATTGCACCGGCTTCACCTTTTCCACATCAACCCCTAGTGGTCGGTCTGAAATCGCCACCAACACCAGATCAGCTGAGTGCGAAATATTAAAAGCCGTCGTTCGCTTCGCAAACAACGGCTTTCCGTTCGCAATCGTCGTAAACTCATCGTCAGATAATAACGCGTCGTCTGGAAGTTCCATCAGTTTAGCTAGTAAAATCCGCCCGACAACTTCCTTCTGTTGGCGTTGATTATCCTCGATCTGAAACCGACGATAGTAAGGTTGATACTGCAGGTCAGTGAGCCGTCCGGTTTTAAATTTAAACAAACGAACTGCCTCCTCCCCGCTTATTTTTGTGCGTCTAATTGCTTAGCAACATAATCCACTAGGTCTTGGACCGTTTCCATTCCTTCGTCGCCATCAATTTCGATGTCATATTTATCTTCTAAGGCATCCACGATTTCAAAGATATCCAAACTGTCTAAGTCCAAGTTGTCCTTAAAATTGGCATCTAATGTAATTTTGTCGGGATCGATATCAGTTTGATCCACTACAATATCCTTAATTTCTGCTAAAATTTGATCTTTATTTGCTTGTTCAGCCATCGTTACCACTCCATTAGTTAGTCTGAAATTTGCTTGAAACAGTTTTATTTTATCATATTCTGCTCGTTTTTAGTAACACAGGGGCACTAGTCCTGGTCTGGAGCAGCAGGTTGCGCCTGATCAGCCTTAATGTCACGTAGCTTCAAAAAGAACTTAGCATTTGCAACTGCACACCAGAGACCGTAAAAGATGTAAGCCCCCAGAAAGACCACGAAAGCAATTAAGCCAAGAATGGCAGCGACGACGAGACGTAACCCAGGGTTACTCATTACTGCTAAAATAGCCAAAATGATTCCACTCACTAATCCAACAATCGTCATTAAGACTAACCCGATCAGGAATTGCATCAACATGAAGCCAATTAATTGCCATCGGTGTCCTTGAACTAACTTCCAATTCGAAACAAAAGCGTTAAAGAAATTAGTATCATCATCATCTTTAGTCACAAAGTATGTAAAAAACACAAACTTTAATCCTAATGCCACATAGGTTAAACATACCACTCCCAAAACTGCCACAATGAAAGCAATGATTCCAAAGAACCAACTTTTAGCAGCAGCAATCGCAAATCCAATCGTAACGAGCATAAAGAAGGTCGCTAGCAGTGAAATAATCACAACCACTACTACGTATAGGCCTAAAGTAACCAGCCAAGTAAACCCGTGAAAAGCCGCAAAGGCGTTTTTAAACCGAAATTTTCCGTCTTTAAAACTAGTAATTAACCCGAACTCAAATGATATGGCTAGTAAAAAGGTGATGATCTCTAGTAACAAAACTAATGAAAAGAAGCCCCCCATACTAGTTGGCAAATCTTGCGAGCCAAGCATCACACTTACGACCATCGAATCAAAATTCGTCAGCATTGGCACTAACCATCCTGAAAAGGCGGAAAAAACTAAAGTGGGCAAAAACATCGCCACCAAGGACCAAAAATTCTGCTTCACCGTGGTGTAAGCCTTACTTAATACATCTGTAATCATAGTAACCTCCGTTTATCTTTAATAGTTCCAGTATAGCAAAAAAACTCCAAATAAAAAAAGAACCCGAATATTTCGGGTTCTTCGGCAATTTTTTACTTATCCCATTCGTCAACGGCATCGACGATTCCAGCTGGATTACCGTTCCAACTAAAGGCTCCATACCAGAGGGAACGTTTGTCAACGTCCAAACTGTTAATCAACGCTACGTCTTCGTCGCTTAATTCAAAGTCGTACAAATCAGCATTTTGCTTGATGTACTCTTCATGAGTTGACTTTGGAATCGTAATGACGTCGCGTTGTAATTCCCACCGCAAAATAACTTGGGCGGTCGACTTGTTGTACTTGTCGGCAATCTTTTGCACAGCTGAATCATTCAATGCATCACCGTGGCCCAATGGTGACCAAGCTTCCAACCAAATGTGGTGCTTATCACAGTAATCTTTAATGTCTTTTTCTTGTTCTACAGGGTTAAATTCCATTTGGTTCAAGACTGGTTTAACCGAGGCATGTTCCATTAAATCAGTTAGGCGCTCCAGATTAAAGTTAGAAACTCCAATCGAACGAACTTTACCTTCGTGGTATAACTTTTCCATTGCCTTCCAAGTGGCGTTGTACTTGCCATTTACAGGCCAGTGAATCAAGAGGAGGTCCACGTAACTAGTTTGCAACCGTTCTAGTTGCCCTTCAAAGGCTTGTAACGTGCTTTCGTATCCCTGGTCTCCGTTAAAGATCTTGGTGGTTAAGAAAACATCTTCACGCTTTAAACCGTTTTCGGCAAGACCGGCTTTCAAGCCTTCCCCGACTCCGGCTTCATTTCCATATTGTTTAGCAGTATCAATGGCCCGATAGCCATTTGCCAAAGCCCATTTTACTGATTGAGCAGCAGTTTGGTTATCACTCTTCCAAACTCCTAATCCCAGACGGGGCATTTTAATTCCGTTGTTTAAGGTAATCGTTGAATCTAAATTTAGTTTCATAATTAGCACCTCCAACTTTATTATAGGAGAATGCGACCCGGATTTCATTGATTTGGTTTCTTAATTTTCAATTGCACGACCTGTTGGTTATTCTGATTAATTGAATCCAACAAGTATTGAAAGAGCATCATAATCCAAGAAAAACTCAAGGCTGAAGCCAATATTTCAAAGGCCGTCAGTGACAAATAGTGCACGTGGCGGAACAAAAAACTAACTACAATAATCAAAAAGACAATTAGATAGGAATTCCACATAAAACTGTTCGGAATGCGGGGTAAGAGCCATTTAATTCCCCCAATCAAAAGAATAATGACGAGCGCCATTGCCCAGGCAAACTGATCATGCCAATAGTGCATCCACGGAATCTGCCGGTTGTTCGAAATCAAACCAACGGCCAGGGCATCAATTGCTAGTAAGGTGAGTAACCCCCGCAAAGCAAAGGTTCGCAGTCTTGGCCAATGTAGCGGTTTCAGTGACACAAACAAGTAATCGACCAGCGCCAACATTAATAACGCCGAAACGATAAAGGTTAGGTTAAACTGCCAGCTATCGATTGCCTTGGACGTTCCTAAAAAACTAATATTATGTTTCCACCATTGTCTGTTTCCGTTGGCCAACATTGAGATCAACAGTCCCCCAATGATCATTAGAATCAATAAATCAACTAAAATTGTCGGAGTAATGTTATCCGCTACGTTAATCATGATGGTATTAATGATAATTCCAAACATGAATAACATTCCCGTTGCCGTGTAATGATCAAACGCCACCCCGTAAAACACTCGAGCAAAAATCCAAAAAATCCCCAGTAACGTAACTAATAAAATCAAGGCAACCGCCACGATGATGGTCGGCAAATTTCGCCAGTAAATATTTCGATAGAACGAGTTCACGGAATTATTCCGAGTTTTGATGAAGAAAATGGTAAACAAAATTGAGCCCATGATGGTCCCTAAAATAATGGTTCCAGTGGCAATCGAAT
This sequence comes from Fructilactobacillus hinvesii, assembly GCF_024029435.1. Lineage (NCBI taxonomy): Bacteria > Bacillati > Bacillota > Bacilli > Lactobacillales > Lactobacillaceae > Fructilactobacillus > Fructilactobacillus hinvesii. The sequence goes on from NZ_CP097118.1 coordinate 89,534, forward strand.
AGTCCCCAGTTAATGGGATTAGTCGTGCCTGGTTCAGCGTACAATAAGTAAAAAAGATGAGGGCCATCAAAATCGCTGGAATGATGTTCCACCAGTAGGACACGTTCCAAAAGGAAGTACTCTGCGTCCCCTGTTTCTCTAACTGAATCCCATTCTTATCGACCTGGAGGGTGAATTTTTCACCTGCTTCTAATTTCAGTTTTTGGGCCGTTTGCTCTGGAATTTCAAAGTAATACTTGGATGACTTCATTATTTAAACCCTTCTAAGTTTAGATAGAATCAAATCGTTATTCCAAATTATACCCTATCTCAACCAGAACGAAAAATCACGGATTATCATAAAGATAATCCGTGATTTTAGTCAGCATTAAAGCTTAATCATTTTAATTAGAGTTGTGCAATCCAGCGATCAGCTCCAGCAAAGTTAATGTAGTGTAACCACTTGTAACCATTAGCTTCCTTGATCGCATCGTAATTAATCGTGTCACCAGCTTGTAATTGGCCAGTAACTCCAGCACTTAAACTAGCATCCGTCCGAACGTTTTGTTCGTAGTGAACCGTGTAAGTTCCATTTACTTTTACCGTAGCACCGTCTCCACTGTCATTGTTAGCAGGAGTAGTTGGTACGGGAGCAGCAGTGGCTTGACTGCCACCGTTTAAGTCAGCTACCCACCGTGCTTGTCCAGCATAGTTATCGTAGTGTAACCACTTGTAACCATCGGCTTCCCGGGTGCCATTGTAGTAAATCGTGTCACCAGCTTGTAACTGACCAGTAACTCCAGCACTTAAACTAGCGTCATTGCGCACGTTTTGGGTTCCGCTCAACGTGTAACTACCACTTTCTTGATCATTGTTAGTGGTTTGCTTGTTTTCACTAGGAGCAGGCGTTGGTTGCGCTTCTGGTTGGCTAGTACTGTTTAAGTCAGCCACCCACCGGTCTTGTCCAGCGTAGTTGTTGTAGTGAAGCCACTTGTAGCCATCAGAGTCCCGCGTGCCATCGTAGTAAATGGTATCGCCGGCTTGTAATTGACCAGTAACTCCAGCACTTAAACTAGCGTCATTGCGCACGTTTTGAGTCCCACTTAACGTGTAACTACCACGTTCTTGGTTGGTAGCTTGGTTATTATTATTGTTGTTGTTTGGTTCTGGAGTGGGCGTTGGAGCTGGAGTTGGTTCAGCAGGTGTTTGGTTAGCGCTGTTTAAGTCAGCCACCCACCGTGCTTGTCCAGCATAGTTATCGTAGTGTAACCACTTGTAACCATCGGCTTCTCGAGTACCGTTGTAGTAAATGGTATCACCGGCCTGTAATTGACCGGTAATTCCAGCGCTCAAACTAGCGTTATCCCGCACGTTTTGGGTGCCACTTAACGTGTAACTACCGCTTTCTTGGGTCGTGCTCCCGTTGTTATTAGCTTGGTTTGAATCACCTTGGTTGGTATTGCCGTGATCCTGGTTGTTGTCAGTGTTTGGTTGATTATTCGTTTCTGGGTTTGTAGCTGGAACATCAGCGTTAGGACCAATTTGGGCTGCATATTGGTAAGCACCATTGCTTCCCTTAAACCGCATCCACGTGTAACCATCGTTATCAGCTAATCCATCGTAATGAATCTGTTGACCGGTGTAACCAGTCCCAACGATTGTTCCTGATAGGCTTGGCGTATTCCGCAGGTTAACGTCTGAGTTAAACGTCCACGTCCCGTTAGCAGCAACAACCTTGGTGGAGTTATTATCAGGATTAGTTGGAACCGTTGATGGGTTATCCAAGTTTTGGTCAAACCGAGATAAGTTGTTAGATTGGATAACATTAATTAAGGTATTTGCATACGTTGGTGACGTTGCATACCCGTCATTTTGTAACATCCAAGCTACTTGTGAGTAATCACGGTTTCCCAATAAGTTTGCGTAGCGAGAGTTTTGGTATAAGAAAGCTCCGTGATCTTGGATACTTTCCGCAAAACTTGGGTAAGCTCGGAAGTGATCTTGAATGGTTACGTAGTGACCGTTAATCCATTCTTGGGTTTGAACCGTCACTGATTGGCCGTTGTAAGATCCCTTAATTCCAAAGAGGTTGTTTCCTGGAGCAGCTTGTCCCCAGGCACTTTCTACAATTGCCTGTGAAATGGAGATACTTGGTAACACACCGTACTTCTTCCAAGTTTCAAGGGCTCCGGCAGAAAGTGAGTTAATGAAGTCAGTATGACTAGTTGTAGCACTGGCTAACTGAGCAACCCAGCGATCCTTACTTTCATAATTCGTGTAGTGCAACCACGTGTAACCATCCGCTTGAACTTTTCCATCGTAGTTAATGGTATCACCGGCCTGTAATTGACCAGTGATATTCCCAGCTAGGCTCGGCGTGTCCCGCACATTTTGTTCTGCAGAAGGAGTGTAGGAACCCGCTTCCTTCGTCATGTTATCAGTAGATAAGTTTTGCGCTGCACCTTGAACAGCTAAGTTAACTAACCGAACATCCTTTTGTTGGTTCTCAGATCGGGCTTCGTCATCAGTTTTAGTTTGTTCATTAATTTTAGCTGTAGCAGTGGTTGCTTGGGCTTGATCAGCAGATTGAACTTGCTTAGCATCAGTTGCTTGCAGCTTATCTTGTTGATCAGTAGCAACCGGTTGAGCATCAGCTTTGGTTGCAACACTTGCTTGAGCAGGTGCTACAGTAGTCTTTTCTTCCTTCTGAGTGGTTGCGATTTGGTCAGCAGCAGGAGCCACCGGTTGATCGTTCGTTTCCTTCGCAACAGATGCAGAAGCCTTTGCATCCGGTTGGTCAGCAGTTGCTACCTTTTGATCAGTAGTCTTGCTGGTAGCACCATTGCTAGCTTGTTTAGAAGTCGTGGTAGCGGACTTTACATCCTGAGCTGCTGATTGATCTGCCTTGGAATCAGTTTGAGTTGCAGCTTTAGAATCGTCTGCATTTGGAGCTGCCAGCTCAGTGGCTTGGGCGGTTCCCGTTTGATCAGTTGTTGCTGCCGGAGTTTGATCAGTAGCTACTGGCTTTGCGTCAGCAGTTTGCTTTTGTTCAGCCGTCGTTGCTGATTGAGAAGCGGTTTGCTCATCAGCAGTTGCTTGAGTTGGTTGGTCATTAGTTTTTTGATCGTTAGTAGTTTGCGCAGTAGCTACCGCAACGGGAGCGGAAGATTGAACATCCGCATGCGTTGGGTTACCCACTGCAAAGAGGGCCGTCGAAGCAAAGGTTAGCCCCATGGCAATCTTAAGCCAGCCATGTTTTGACTTAGTCAGCTTAGCTCTGGTTTTAGTTTCCCCAGTGGCTAAAGCCATCTTATTGTGCGCCTTAGCATACTTCTTCATAGAATATAGGTCCTTTCGTAAATAGCTTTTTAATCATTAGTTTTTTTAGTTACCAATATCATTCTAGCATAAAAAAGACCCGTCTTTATTACGAGTCTTTTACATTTTAGAATAACCTTAGTTTTATTATTATCTTTATTTCCAATTCCAAGGATCCTGATGCCACTGAGTAAACTTTTCATACTGGGCGATACTAATCACATCTGTGTCCAATAACTGCTGAATTAATTGGGCGTAAGTTAAGAGGGGTGTAAACGGAATGTGGGCCGTCGCAAAGTTTTGCTCCGCATCGGGAAATCCATACGAAAAAATTGAAACAACGCCCGCCACCTGGTACCCCGCTTTTTGAACGGCCTGAGCGGCTTTAATGACACTCCCTCCGGTTGAAATCAAGTCGTCAATGAGAACCACCTGATCATTCTGACTAATTTTTCCTTCAATTTGTTTCCCAGTTCCATGATCCTTGGGCTTGGAGCGCACGTACACCATCGGCAGGTCTAACCGATCTGCAACTAAAGCAGCGTGGGGAATCCCTGCGGTAGCAACACCCCCAATGACCGTAGCATCTGGATATTGGGCGTGAATGAGCCGAGCTAGGGCATCCGCAATGTTACTTCGGAGCTTGGGGTAAGACACCGTCAACCGTAAATCTGTATAGATGGGAGAATGAATCCCACTCGCAAATTGGAAAGTCTGGTTTGCTTGTAGTTGCACGATCTGATCGTCAACTAACTGGTTTAAAATTTGAGTTTCAAGTTTCTTCATAATGATTATGCTCCTTTACTGTTTACTCCAAGCCTTCAGGTACCGATCGTAAGCCGGACCCGGCTCTGGACTCTGATTAATTGGGCGACCAACTACAATCGCCGTTGCCCCGTCATGACGAGCCGTTTGCGGAGTGGCCACTCGTTGTTGATCTCCGGCAGCATCACTTTGTAACCGAATGCCAGGGACGACGTATTCAAAATCTACGCCGACCTGATCTACCAACGCCGGTAATTCTAGCGCCGATGTAATTACCCCATCACAACCAGCTTGCTGAGCCAGATGTGCTAGTGAAACCACCTGGTCCGTCATATCTAACCGGCAGTTTTGTTCATTTTGTAATCCTGCTGGAGAGATGGAGGTTAATTCCGTGACTCCCAACAAATGGGGCACTGCGGCTCGGGCACGTTTGGCACCCGTAGTTAAACCCCGTTTGGCGGCTTGAATCATCGTAGCTCCTCCCAGTGTATGAATCGTCACGTAATTAACGCCAAGTTCTCCTAATTGTGAAAGAGCTCGCTCCACCGTATTGGGAATGTCAAACAGCTTGAGGTCGAGAAAAATTGCACAGCCTAGTTGCTGAATGGCCTTCACCACGGCTGGTCCATAGCGATAAAAGAGTTCCATCCCAATTTTCACCGTCAACTGCTCGGGATGCGGAAACTGCTTTAAAAAGGTTTCTACTTCTGCTTGCGTTTGAAAATCGAGGGCAATCATCAACGGGTGTTTCGGTTGCGAGTTCGTCATTAGTACCTCCCATGGTGGCTGGGTTCAAAAAAGTCCAAATAAAAAGAGCCTTCCCCTTGGTAGAGAAAGCCCCTGGTTACTGGTTAATTAACTTGTGATTTAATCTGGCTTCTCTGAACCATTTAATTAGTTTATCGCATTATAATATAAAAACGGACGTTGTACAAACCAAATCTTTGTGGCACACTAAATAAAAAAACAAATAATTGGGATCCGTGAATTCCAGTTTGGAGGATTAGTATGACAGATACGCAGCAACCGCACGCTCCCATGACAGCCAATCAGAAATTAGTTTTATTTTCCGCTAGTTCTGGTTTTGGTCTGGAAAACATGGACGTGCTTTTTCTTTCCTTTACCCTGAGTTCCATCATTACCACTATGCACGTGTCACCTGGAGCAGCTGGGTTGATTGGAACCATTACCAACTGGGGGATGCTAATTGGTGGGATCTTGTTTGGAATGCTTGGTGATAAGTTGGGGCGGGTCAAAGTCTTTACCCATACCATCTTCGTCTTTGCTCTAGCAACCGCCCTAATGAGCATTGCCACTAACATCTATTGGATTTACCTTTTCCGGTTGCTTGCTGGAATTGGAGCCGGTGGTGAATACGGAATTGGGATTACTTTGATTGCGGAAGCTTTTCCCAAACGCAACCTCGGCAAGCTCTCCTCCATCGCTGCCATCGGGGGCCAAATTGGAGCAGTGGCAGCTGCCGTTTTAGCTGCCCTTGTGATTCCGCGGTTTGGCTGGCACGCTCTGTATCTCTTTGGCCTCTTACCAATTGCGCTGGTCTTTCTAGTACGGAGGAATTTAAAGGAATCACCTGCCTTTCTCGCCGAACACCAGCGCCAGACCATGTCGCCACTAACGGCCATTCACCGCTACATGTTTGCTAATGCCAAGACCACCTGGACGACGATCGGTCTCATGATTATGACCACGGTTCAAATCGCTGGCTACTTTGGGTTAATGAACTGGTTACCAACGATTGTCCAAAAGCAAAGTCATCTTAACGTGGCGGGGTCTTCGTTATGGATGCTAGCAACTATCGGAGGCATGAGCGTGGGAATGCTAACCTTTGGGACCTTCCTCGATTGGCTGGGTCCTCGGTTAGCCTTTGGCATTTTCTTACTGGCTTCGGCTGGACTAGTTTATAGTATTGCCCTCGCACACTCCACCGGTCTCTTGTTAATCATCGGGGCCATTGTTGGCTTCTTTTCCAACGGGATGTATGGTGGCTACGGAGCGGTTGTCAGTCAACTCTATCCAACGGCAGTCCGTTCCAGTGCCAACAATATTATTGTTGGGGTGGGGCGAGCCGTAGGGGGCATGTCTTCCCTAGTAATCGGATTATTAATGGAACACTTTAACTTAATCGTCGTCATGCTGTTCCTCTCGGTACTCTACCTGATTAGCTTCGTCACAATGCTGACCATTCCAGGGCTCAAACAAAAAGCTTAAAAAAAGGTCATCCCACACTGGAGATGGCCTTTTAATATTTTCGCACCGTGGGCGGTGTGTAGTTGTTAATAAAATCAGTAATTTGTGGGAGGGACTGGGCAAAACACAGTTTAGCTCGATCCGCGGCCGTTAAGAATTCGTTTTGCACCATGGCACTAATCATTTCCCGTAAAGGTGCGTAATAGTTGTTGACGTTATACAGAATGCAAGGGTTGGGATTGGCCCCGATTCTCGTCCAAGAATAGGCTTCCACAATTTCTTCCAGCGTCCCTGGTCCTCCCGGTAAGGCGATGCAAGCATCCGCCGCTTCCAACATCCGTTGCTTTCGCACGGACATATTCTGAACCACCTGCAAATTATGCAGGATTTTTAAGGCTGCTCCCCGCTCAACCAGTGCTCTGGGCATGATCCCCAGCACTTCCCCACCGTCATCTAACACGGTTTGGGCAAACAGACCCATCAGACCAACGCCACCTCCACCATAGACCAGGGTTAGCTTGTTTTTTACAAGCCAATGAGCCAATTCCACCGTGGTCGCTTGATATTCCGGTTGATTACCGGGGGCTGCCCCACAGTACACCGCAACTGCTTTAATTTTCATAATGGACGTCCTTTCCGGTCTCCCATGTGGTTAGCTCAGAGATAGCTGGCCGGTGGCAACCGTGACAACGGCTCCAACTGCCGCTAACGTAATCAAAAGCATTAACCCAATTTCTCGTTTCGATAAGTCCCGGTGCTGTTCTTTAGCAGCACGTATGTAGAAAACAAAGCCCAGTACATACGCAATCGTACATAACCACAGATACTGCAAACCGGCCAAAGTAATCCCAATCACTTCAAAGCCCAAGGCCACCATGCCGGGAAGCATCAAGCCAAGCGAGCGCCGGTGCCATCCCACCTTCACCTGAAATGCTGCCACAAGGGCGTAACAAACCACAATTGCCGCCGTACACAAAGAAATGGCAAAGTTATAGGCTTGGGTGGAAAATAACAGTGAGATTAAAAAGAGTTGCAGGAGAATCTGAGTCATCCACAAAGCGTGCGCCGGTGAATTCTTCTGGTTCATCACCCCAAACCAGTGGGGCAACAGTCCCTTCTCTGCCATCTGAGTGGTAGCCTCGACCGGCAACATCGTCCAGGATAACCACGCTCCCGTAATCGTGATGATTAAAGAGATGCTTACCAGAGCACCCCCTACCGGACCAATCATATCCTGTACGACATAGGTAAGGGCAGGATTACTGACGTGGGCTAACTGAGCTTGGGTGAGATAACCATACGGTAACATCGAAATCACCACGTTCAGCGTTAAAAGGGCTAAAAAACCGATGATGGTGGCTTTACTGGCATCCGAACGTTTCCGTGCCCGATCGGTCATCATCGTGGCTCCCTCGATTCCAACAAACACCCACATCATGGTAATGATACACCCCTTGAGTTGGGTAAAAATTCCCTGCGCCGTGGCTGGGTAATAACGGAAGTTCTGCGTAAAGTTGGCCCAGAAATGCGCCGTAAACACTCCGGTCTTAAACAGAACGATCCCCAGCAGGATAAAGGCGACCAGCGGAATTAGTTTTAAAATGGTAATAATTACATTAATTGAAGTGGCCAGCTCAATTCCATTAATTACTAATAAAGTGAGGGCCCAGGAAATACCGGAGGCCGTCACGACTGCCGCAACCGAATTGCCACTGCGAAAATTCGGTACAAAGTACCCAATCGCAGACATCATCATGGTGGCAAAAGCAACACTGCCGACCCAGGATGAGAGCCAGTAACCCCACCCAGACAGAAAACCAGCAAAATTACCAAATCCCGTTTGGGCGTACTCAACCATCCCGTTCAGCTCCGGCTGGGTTTCATTCAAGGACTTAAAACTCCAGGTGAGTCCCAAAATTCCAATGCCAACAATCAACCAGGCTACCAAGGCGGGTCCTGGCGTCGAAACGGCTGCTAACTGAGCACTTGCGTTATAGATACCGGCTCCAATCGCCGCACTAATCACCAACATGATGAGGCCGACGAGTGACACTCCGGGTTGTTTTTGTTTCAACAATTCCGCTTCCTTTCAAATTCGTAAAATTCAGAATAACCTTTATTATACCGAAGTTAGACCCGAGTTTAAAATAGGGAAACTTCAATCAATTTCTGCTTAACTAAAAAACGCTCCTCAATTGAGGAGCGTTTTTGCTTATTGCTGAATTCGATCTTCGTGTCGTTGTGTATATTGTAAAAGATAAATGGCGATAATTACCATGATGGCTCCCACCACTTCGGCTAAACTCAGTGCTTCTTTAAAGAAAATCACACTCAAAATGAAGGTCGATACGGGTTGTAAGGCATCCATCAAACTAATGTTTTCAGATGACGTAAACCGAGAAGCGTAGATTAAGGTGGAGAAGGTTAGTAACGTTCCAAAGAAGATAATTCCTAAGACTCCTAACACTGCACCTGCACTCAACGGCGGCACATTCTTCCACACCGGATGGTTTAGGTTAAAGGCCAAGCTGGCAATTAACGTTCCCCATCCCATCACCACGATGGGTGGATTAGTTTTACCTAGGGGACGAGGAAGCACCACGTATAACGCCGCTGTCACTCCAGTTACTAATCCCCAGAGAAAGGAATCCAATGGAATGGATAACTGGCTCAAATCACCCTTAGTAATTGAAAGCACTACCCCGATGATGGCAATCACAAAGACCACTAAATCCATCTTGACCGGTTTTCTGTGTTCAAAGATAAATCCCCCAATTACGATGAATAGGGGAGCGAGGTACTGCAAAATGGTCGTGGCAGCTGCATTCCCCGTTTGAATACTAACGTAGAAACTCCCCATGTTAGCCGCTAATCCAAATAATCCGTAACAGATTAAAATTCCAATTGACTTCCAACTCTTAAAAATATCAAAAATTCGGCCCCGATAAATGATGGCACTGGCCAGAATTAAAATTAAGCCCGCCCCAGTTGTCCGCGCCGACAAAAACCAATCCGCCGGGATGGCTTCGTTTTGGGAAACAAACTGGGTAATGACTCCGGCAATTCCCCAGGAAACGGAGGCGAGTCCTGCCAGTAAAATTCCCTTCATGTTGTTGCTGAGTTTGCGATACCATGTAAACATTCATTTTCCCCTTATCGTGTTTATAGTTCTTCTAGTTTGGTCTGAGCGCGTGCCAAGACCTCCGCGGAAACCGTTGCCGGTAAAAAGCGCGCCATCGGTTGATACTGATGTCGTTTTTTAAACGGCACGTCAGTGGCAGCCACAATGGCAATCCGCATGTGATTCTCAGTTATAAAAATCTGACCCAGACCCTGGTAGTGACCCTTGGTGTGTTTGCCAATCCGCCACTCATGAAGTTTAAACTGCCCAGTCTGATCCGTTTTAATTTTGTACAGTCCGTTTTCCGTTTGCGCCACCGGCACACCCACGAAACGTAAAACCTTGTACTGTTGCGCCATAATTTACTCCGTCATGCGGGCGGCTTGATCTGCCTTGCGCCGGTAATTTTGCAAAATATAGATGGCAATGATAACCAGAACGGAGCCCACGATTTCCATGAAACTAATCTGGGTGTGCAAGAAGATGATACTCAATGCAAAGGTCATCACGGGTTGCACCGCATCTACCAGACTGACGTCTTCTGAGCTGGCAAAGTGCATACTGTGCAATAAGCAGGCAAACGGTAGGACCGTTCCAAAGATCACAATGGCCGCGATCCCCAGAACACTCCCGGTCGTTAGGTGGGGCACGTTTTCCCAGACTGGTTGGTGCAGGTTAAAGAAGAAACCGGCAATCAACGTTCCCCAACCAAGCACCGTTAACGGTGAGTTCTTTTCCATTAAAGGCCGTGGAATCACCACGTAACAAGCGGCGGTAATCCCAGAGATAATTCCCCAAAATAACGAAACCGGGGGAATCGATAGTTGACTGATGTCTCCCTTGGTAATCGAGAGCACCACTCCAACCAAGGCGATTACAAAGACCAAGATGTCCACCTTATTGGGGATTTTGTGCTTAAAGATGAAACCTCCCAACAAGATGAACAGCGGTGCCAGGTACTGCAAGATGGTTGCAGAAGCTGCATTTCCCGTTTGAACACTTAAAAAGAACGACAACAGGTTGGCACCTAGTCCTAAAATGGCATACCCAAAGATTAACAGGATCGAGTGAACGTCCCGGAAGACGCCAAAGATCTTGCCCCGGTATAAAATTGCACTGATAAACAGCAAAATCACTCCCGAAAAGAGCGTTCGCACCGACAAAAACCATGGCGCCGGGATGTTAGCGTTCTGCGAGACAAACTGGAGAATTGTTCCAGAAATCCCCCAAAAGGCGGACGCGAGGGTGGCCCAAAAGATTCCCTTCATAATGTTTTGGTGTTTTGCTTGTGGTTGTTTTTCCATGCTAATTCCCCTTCAACCTTAAAATTTCCAATACTTTTATCATACGCTTTTTTCGCCCAAATTGCTGGATTCATTAGACAAAAAATAAGCCCCGCCGAAGCAAGACTTATTTTTAGTTATTCTGCATCCGCTTCAGAAGTTTTCTGCTGCGAAGTAGGAGTTGGATACGTTAATTTAACTGCTGCAGGCATCAGCACTGGCAGAATGATGACTAAGATCAAGAGCCCCACAATCACAGCAATGGCCACTTGAATCAGAGTCAAGACTCCAGATGGAATCAAGGCCGCAAAGGTCCCACCTAAAATCAAGGCCGCCGAGAGCACTACGACCCCAATAAATTTCGAGGACTCAATGATCCGTTCAGCAGGACTAGCACCTGGAACCGTCTGGTACTTCCGCATCAAGAAGATGCTGTAGTCCACTCCAAGGGCAATGATCATGATGAAGGCAAAGAACGGTGTGTTCCAAGTCAACATGGTCCGACCAAGAACTAACGTACTAATCCACCGGGTAATCATCAAGGAAGAGAAGTAAGCTAACAACAGCGTTCCTTCAATGTAAAGCGGTTGTAAGATGGACCGGGTTACAAAGATTAGCGCAACTAGGATTCCAACTAACATAATGACTGCCGTCCGGAAGAAGTCTCCAGATGCAATCGTTTGGGTATCAGAAATCAAAGCACTTTGCCCGTTAACGGCAACCGTTGCCTTTGAAAGGTCACTCCCCTTCAGGTTTTGTTTAACCTGATTTTGAATGTCATTAACGGTCTTCATGGCCTGGGCACTCGATGGGTTCTGGTTTAAGACGACCGTAATCTTCGTGATTTTTTCGTTTCCAGACAGGTAGTTATTGACCGCCTGCTTAAATTCGCCACTGTTCAAGACTTGGTCGGGAATAAAGAAGGTTTGCCCGGCTGCCGAACCCTGAACGGAAGTCAGGTAGTCGTTGGCCTGCCCCACTCCACCAGAGATTTGGCTTAAGCCTTGTTGGGCCTTTTCGGTTTGGGCCTGGAGAGCTTTGAGTTGTTCTCCCAGCGTCTGGGCGTTGTTGCCAATGCTTTGCGTGTCGCTGGCAATTCCATTCAGTTGCCCGCTGACGTTACTTTGACTTGCTTGCGCCTGTTGCAAAGCTCCAGCAATGATTTGTAACTGCGCCTGGTTCAACGGTGAACCCATGGCCGTAGCTTTTTGCTGCATAGCAGCAACGACTTGGTCCCCAGTCATCTGGTTGCCTGCCGTCGACTGAATCGTTTGTAACTTTTGACCAATATCCTGAGCCGATTCGCCGATGGCCTTTAATTGGTCAGCGTTAAAGCCTTGACCACCACCCCCGGCTTGAATCTGTTGTAATCCTTGCCCGGCTTGGTTCATCTTCCCCGTCAGGGTTTGAAGTTGATCGTTAAGGTACAGTTGCTTGATTGGTTGCCCGCTGGGTTGGGTAACCGAAGCAACAGTAGCGACGTCCTTACGACTCCGCAACTGATTAGTAATCTCATCAATCTTCATTAAATCAGCCTGATTCTTCAACGAATGATCAGACTTAATGTAAATCGTGGACGGTTCAGCCGTCCCCTTCGTAAAGTGCTTTTCAACCACGTTCAGTCCTTGCTTAGACGGAATTTGATTGTTTAATTCTGCCGAAGTGTCATAACTCAGGTTACCGTGTCCAAAGAAAATTAATGGCAAGAGCACGACTAGTACAATCACTACGGCTGGCACCGCAAACTGAACGGAGCGCTTGGAAAGCCAACCCCAGAGTCGGCTGTTTTGCGCCTGGGCCCCCAAATTCTTGTTGGGCCAGTACATTTTTGGTCCCAATACGGCCATGAAGAATGGGTTCAAAGTCAAGAGCACGAGCAGTAACACGATGACTCCTACGGCCACCGCAAATCCAGACCGGTACACGGAGAACTTCGCTAACCCAAGGGCCGCAAATCCAATTAACACGGAAATTCCGCTATCTAGGATGGTTCGTCCCGCTACCTTCCGGGCTGCCACCGTAGCTTTAACTTGATCCATCCCCTTGGCCAAGTTTTCCTTAAACTGGTTATACAACAGGATGTTGTAGTCAGTCCCAATTCCAAACAAGACCACCACAATGAAAACCTGAGTAAAGTTTGAAAGTGGAAAGTTAAAGTATTTCACGAGGTTCATAACCACGCTGAGGGAGACAATAAAGGAAACCCCCACGGTCAGTAAGGAAATCAACGGCACAATTGGGGACCGGAAGACGAGAATTAACACAATCAAAATGAAGATAGTGGCAATAATTTCAGTCTTCTTAATTCCCGATACCATTGAGAGCCGCATGTCATCGTTTAGGACGTCTGCTCCGGTTACATATGAGCGAACCCCACTAACCTTGCCGCCATCCTTCAGTTTTTGGTTCATCTTTTCAACCGAATCATGCTTCGAAACGTTGAGCTGGACGATTTCGGTTGATTTATCCTTCGACAGCAGCTGTTTCTTAGCTACCGGCGTATTCGTAATCGACGTGACGCTCTTAATTCCGTAATCGTCAGATTTTTGTTCTAAATGATGCACTCGTTGGTCAATTCGTTGTTGTTGCCCCTTGGTAATTGGCTGATCGCCATTGTTATATACCAAGACCACCTGACGGGTGTTACTAATGTGGCGTCCCCAGTGCTTTTGCATGTTGCTAGCCACTTGACTCTGCATGTTCGCCGGGATCTTAGTTTGCCCCTTTTCGGCCTGCAAACTTCCCGTATTCGGAAGAAAGAGAACCGCAGCTAAGACAGCGATGAGCCACAGTAGCGCAATGCCACTGTATTTCTTAACAAACTTATTCATCGTGAAGCTCCTCCTGTTGATTTTTTGTCAACGATAGTAGTTGAAATGGCGCCATTTGTTGCAAATTGGCAATGATCTCGGCCACCACGATTGGGGGCTCTGGGTGTGGTTTTTTAATCCAGTACACAATCACGCCCATGATTTCATCAATGATGAACTCCCGCACGTAGTCCAGGGGAATCGTCTTGGGTCCGTGCACGTGATTGCCAAACTGCGTTAATGCCGCATCCAAGTCAGCAAAAACCACTTGTTTAATCCGATTCAAAAAATACGGATCCCCTTGTTCACCCAGTAAAGCCGCAATTAAACGTTGATTGGCGTAAAAGTTTTTGAGCGTCTCTGTAATAAACGAGGCCGTGGTAGGCGCTGCTCCAACGAGCCATTTCATCGCATCCGGCATAATTTGATTTAAATCAGTCTGCAATTTTTGCAACAACTCATTTTCTAGTTGGTTGACTAAATCGGCTTTATCCAGGTAGTGCGTATAAAATGTCCCCCGCCCAATTCCGGCGGTGCGGGTAATATCCGTCACGTTGAGATTTTGCAATCCCTTTTCATGGATTAACTGAATCAATGCCTCCTGAATGTCAGCGACCGTACTGGTTTTACGCGTTTGTTTTGCCATCACCTGTCCCCCCTTTTTCCGTCATATCAAATTCCATTTTACTCACTTTTGTTATCAAGTCAACACGGTGTTCAATTAATTTTTTTAAAAAAGCAACCTTCCTAAAAAGAAGATTGCTTGTGAACCGGAAGGGCCAGGATAAAGACGGTACTTAAAACCAATAATCCCCCGATGATTTCGGCCCCGTTAAAACTGGTGTTAAAGAACCACACCGTCCCTAGGGTCGCAGATAATGGTTCGAAGGTATCCAGTAACCCGGCCGTAGTCGGTGAGATATAGTGCAAACTGGAGATGAAACAAATAAAGGCCAGCATCGTCCCAAAGAGAACAATAAAGCCGACGCCCAGCACCACGCCGACGCTAAAGTGTGGGGGTTGCACCCAGACGGGATGAATGCAACTAAAAATCAATCCGCCGATTAACATCGACCAGCCAATCACCACCAGGGTATTGTAATGTTGAATCAATTTCACCGGGAGCATGGTTTGCAGGGCTCCGGCCAACGCAACCAATAACCCTAGTCCAAAAGCGGTCGGACTAATCGCCAGCTTGGTGAGGTCTCCCTTAGTGACAAGGAGCCAAGTTCCGAGTAAAGCCACCACGACCGCAATTGCTTCTGGGCGAGTTGGTAATTCTCGGTAAACGAGGGCCGTTAAGATCACGATCATGACGGTCCCGAGGCTCTGCATGATGGTGGCAGTGGCGGGATTACTGGCCCGCACCGTCAGTAAGAATAGGTACTGCACCCCGGTGAGCCCCAGCAACGCGTAACATAGCAACGTGAACCAGGTCTTTTTATTCCAAATTGTGAAAATGGGTTGGTGCTGAAAAACGCGCACAAAGAAAAGGATTAAAATGCCTGACACAAGCATTTTAATCCCCATGAGCCATTCGGTAGAAAAGCTCCGATCTTGATAGAGAAATTCGGAAACAGGTCCCTGAATTCCCCACATCAAGGCTCCGGCAATGGCCAGCACAACTCCCCAGTATTTTTTCTGGTTAGTCATTCTACCTCCATTATTGATTAATTTACATGATGATTATTGGTCTTCGTAGCCATTTGGATGTTTTTGTTTCCACGTCCAGGCCGTTTTGATGATGTCTTCCACGTTATCGTACTTCGGCTTCCAGCCCAGTACTTCGCGAGCTTTACTACTATCCGCTACTAACGTATCCGGATCGCCACCCCGGCGTGGGGCAATTTCAGCTGGGATTTCCTGACCGGTGACCTTCCGGGCGGCGTCAAGAATTTCCTTATTCGAAAATCCGGTTGAGGAACCCAGGTTAAAGACGTCACTGGCATGCCCCTGCTTCAGGTATTCCATCGCTAGAATGTGGGCATCCGCGAGGTCCAAAATGTGAATGTAGTCCCGCACGTTGGTTCCATCCGGCGTATCGTAGTCGTCACCAAAGATTTTAAGCTGATCTTGTTGACCTGCAGCTACCTTCAACACAATCGGAATCAAGTGCGTTTCTGGGTGATGATCTTCCCCAATTGATCCATCAGCTTTGGCACCGGCCGCGTTAAAGTAGCGCAGCGCCACGGAATGAATCCCATCGGCTTGTTCCACCCACTTCATGATGTGTTCCATCATTAACTTACTTTCTCCGTATGGGTTGATGGGTTCCTTGCGGTCGGCTTCATGAATCGGAATCCGTTCTGGGTTTCCGTACGTCGCTGCCGTTGATGAAAAGACCACGTACTTCACGCCGGCCCGTTTCATGGCTTCTAACAGTACAATCATCCCGATCACATTGTTGTCGAAGTACTTCAACGGTTTCTTCATTGATTCCGGAACCAACGAAAAAGCGTCCATGTGAATCACAGCATCGATGTCTTCTTTGGCAAATAAATCGTCTAAGAAGTGGGCATCGCGCGTGTCGCCTTCGTAAAAACGAGCTTGCGGATGCACCGCGGCCCGGTGTCCCGTAGACAGGTTATCGGCGACGACCACGTCATATCCTTCGCTAATCAAGCGATCTACCATGTGAGAACCGATGTAACCGGCTCCTCCAGCAACTAAAACTGCCATTAACGCTACTCCTTTACTAAATCTTGGTACTCGGTAAACTTCTGAAAGAACATTTGGGAATAGGAACAAACCGGCTTAATCCAGTAGTGGTGCTTACGAGCGTAATCAGCCACGGCAACCATTAACTTACCAGCCACCCCTTGTCCCCGTAGGCTTGGGTCCACAAAGGTATGATTAATGGATACAACGTCATCTTTAATTGTAAATGTGACTTCAGCCACCATGTTACCAGCGGCATCGTTTTGATAAAACCGCCCTGGACTAGCTAAAAATTTCATTGGTTGAACCTCCCTTAGTTGTTTACCCGTATTATATCATACCTATTTCTTTCACCAGCAAAGCAGGCCAAGCGTTATCAGACCGGCGCTCGTTGACTATTAACTGATTAATAACTATAATTTGGATTGAATTATTACTCTTAATCGACTTTGTTGAGGAGATTACTATATGAATAACACTGAAATCATGGCAAGTTACACGGACTGGAAACAAGCGGAAAACATGCCAACGGACTTACGCACTGAACTAGCTGCGATGGCCAATGACCAAGCTGCCATTACCGATGCCTTTGGAACTTCCCTTTCATTTGGAACGGCCGGCATGCGAGGTGTCATCGGTGCTGGAACCAACCGGATGAACATCTTCACCGTTCGCCAAGCGACAGAAGGATTAGCCCAAATGATGGAAACCCTTCCGGCTGCTGACCGCGACCGTGGGGTTGCCATCAGCTTTGATCCGCGGTACAACTCCCGCTTGTTTGCGCATGAGGCAGCGCGCGTTTTAGGCGCCCACGGCATCAAGAGCTTTGTCTTTGATGACATTCGCCCGACGCCAGAACTTTCCTTTGCAGTTCGTCATTTACATACGTATGCAGGAATCATGATTACCGCTAGCCATAACCCGAAACAATACAATGGTTACAAAATCTACGGTCCAGACGGAGGCCAGATGCCCCCCAAGGAATCAGATTTAATGACTACCTATGTGCGGCAGGTTAAGGACCTCTTTGCCATTCCAGTGGCTGCTGAACCAGAGTTACGGAAACAAAAATTATTGCAAATCATCGGCGAAGATGTTGACGTGGCCTACTTAGATCAAATTAAAACCGTCAACGTTAACCACGATTTGATTCAAACGGTCGGAAAAGATCTGAAATTTGTCTACACCCCGTTACACGGAACTGGAAAAATCATTGCCCGCCGCGCCCTTTCTGACGCCGGTTTTCAAAACTACGACGTGGTAACGGCCCAGACAATTGCCGATCCAGAGTTCCCTACGACCCCATTCCCGAACCCCGAATTTGCCCAAACTTTTGATCTGGCCATTGAACTGGGGAACCGGGAAAATGCGGACGTGCTAATTGCCACCGACCCTGATGCAGACCGACTGGGAGCCGCCGTCCGGCAACCAGATGGAACCTACCAACTGATGACCGGAAATCAAATTGCAAGCGTCTTGTTAGACTACATTTTAAAGGCCAAACAAGCTGCCCATGACTTACCAGCCGATGGAATGGTCGTTAAATCAATCGTCTCAACTGAATTAGCCACAGACATTGCTAAGCACTACGGCGTTACCATGAAAAACGTGTTGACCGGGTTTAAGTTCATTGCCGAACAGATTCAGCTCGCAGAAACTAACCACGATCACACCTTCCTCTTTGGCTTTGAGGAAAGCTTTGGGTACCTGATCAAACCGTTTGTCCGGGATAAGGATGCCATTCAGTCCACGATGTTGTTAGCCGAAGTGGCTGCATACTACAAGCAACAGGGGCAAACCCTTTACGACGGCCTGCAAGGATTGTACAAGCAGTACGGTTACTTTGAAGAAGAAACGATTTCCGAAGAATTCGCCGGCTTAGATGGTCAAGCTCAGATGCAACAGTTAATGGAGAACTTCAGAAACCATCCGCTAACCGAATTTAACGGGAGCCAGGTGCTGGCCAGAGAAGACTTCCTAACTTCTGAAAAAACTACTGCCGACGGAACCACCACGCCAATTGATCTTCCCCAATCCAACGTGTTGAAATACTGGTTGGCAGACGGAACTTGGTTGGCTATCCGTCCGTCCGGAACGGAACCAAAGATTAAGTTCTACGTTGGAGTTAAAGCTGATTCTCAAGCAGCAGCCACTGACCGCTTACAAAGTTATGTAGCTGCCATTCACAATGATTTATTGAAGCAATAATCCGCACAACCAAACGCCTCGTTAGTTAGCTAGCGAGGCGTTTTTAGTTGAATTCAATTCTTAATCCACCAAAAAACGAACAATTTAATTGATTCTACCGCTAACTTTAAATAACCTTTCAGTAATAAGCCCCTTTTGTTCTGGAATTGTCTGATTTTCTCTTCCTTTCTTGTTTACAATTATTAATCTTCCTTATAAAATAAATAAGTTAGAAACAAATTTGCCATGGAAAGGGAGTGTAGCAATGACTTTTGAAGAACTAAAAGAATACGGTCAGCTATTCTACCGCGAAAATTATAAACTTGATCGCAACCTGGAGACCAAGGTTTTTAAAATCAATAACATTAAGTCCTATCAACGCGAACCCAATGACGCGGGCGGAACCACTGATTGGACTGATAATCTAATTCTCCTGTACAACCAGCTCCACCAACTTCTAGGAAGTAAGTTTAGCTTTCAACTAAACTTTAAAAAACGGACCATGTCCATCTACTTCGCCATCAAAAAGCCCGTTACCGTTGCTGCCCTCCAAAAGCAGCTCCCCCTAGTGGACGTCTTGGACGTCAAGACCGATGAAGTGTCCTCAATCGCTACCGTGGACATCAGTAAATTCACTACCAACTACGGTCATGCGACCCAGTTGTTTGAAAAAGATCCGTACGCAGACCTTGATCTTAGTGACCTCAGTGAACTCCCGAATCCTGAAACACCAGACACCGACGAAACGCACAAGAAACAGTCAGACGATGAACCTGAAAGCCCTAACGATGACCTAAGTCTAAACGTGGAAACCCTTGATACTGAGATTGATGCCCTAGCTGAACTCCAAGGATTAACCGGTTTAGAGGAAGCCAAACAGCAAATTACTGACATGGTGGCCATCGCCAAGATGAACCAACTCAGAAAGGACCAGGGGTTAAAGGTTCCCGCTGGGCTCAGTAACCACATGATTTTTACCGGTAATCCTGGGACCGGAAAAACAACGGTAGCTAAGTTATTTGCGACAATTCTTTACCAAAACCACATTATTACCGCCAACAAATTGGTTCTTACCGATCGTTCGGACCTCGTCGGTCACTACACCGGAACGACTGCTGATCGCACAAAAAAGGTCATTAAAGCCTCCCTGGGTGGGGTGCTCTTCATCGATGAAGCCTACCAGCTCTCTCATCCAGACAGTCCCACCGACTTTGGTCACGAAGCAATTGACCAACTCATCATTGGGATGGAAAATCACCGAGAGGATTTAATCGTAATTTTAGCCGGCTACACGGACCAAATGGAAACTTTTTTAAATGATAATCCCGGCTTGAGATCCCGGATTCCCAACCGGGTTCATTTTGAAGACTACACCACTGGCGAACTAACTCAAATCATCTTAAACATGATTAGTAAGGAACAAATTGTGACGCTAGAACACTCTAGCTATTTTACAGAAGTGGTTACTAACTTCATCAACCAAAATAGTCCTAGTGGGAACGCCCGGTGGGCTCGCAACGTTTACCAAGCAATGCTGCAGGCCCAGGCGCGGCGCGTGGCTTTTCAACCGCACCCCACGAAACATGACTTGCAAACCATCACGAATGATGATGTCGATGCCGCCCTCATGGCGACTCCGACTAACTAAAATTAGTTGCCAGCAAACTTTTAGTGCCAAACATGATACAATTAAAGTAATTTATCAATAGTAAAGGAGAATTACTATGAAGATTGGAATTCTAGGCGTTGGTCACATGGGGACCGCTATCATCCGCGGCCTCGCCAACCGTTACGAAGCCAGTGATTTATTTGTTAAGGGACACCACGTCAATGATGCTTTAAAAAACCTGCAACAAGAACTGGGCTTTCAAATCCTGTCTGATAACGACCTTAGCGGGTTAGACGTCTTGTTCGTAGCCACTCCAGCTCCAGCAACGTTGGCAATCTTAAAGGATACCAAGATTGACGATCACACGCTCTTAATTTCAGCAGCTCAGGGAATTACTCCCGCACAAATCAAAGAGCTCTTCCCGCAGAATTCAGTTGTCTGCATCGTTCCTAACATTCCCGTCGCTGTGAACGCTGGTTGCATCGCCATGACTAGGGCTGATGCGGCTACGCCAGCAGCTCAAAAAACGGCGGACGAAATCCTCGCCAACTTAGGAACCGTAGTGGCTGTGCCCGCTCGTAACGCTGGCATCGTTGGAACCATCGCTGGTTGTGGTCCGGCCTTTGTCGACGTCTTTATGAGCGCCCTGGCTGATGCAGCCGTTCAAAACGGACTTGACCGTGAAACAGCCTACAAAGTGGCCGCCAGCATGGTCTTTGGAAGTGCCAAACTCGCCTTAGATACCGGCACCAACCCCGACGTTTTAAAGGACCAAGTGACCTCACCAGGTGGTTCTACCATCAAGGGAGTAGTTGGTCTCGATGCCAAGGGCTTCCGCAACGCTGTGAACCACGCCGTCAACGAAGCAAACGGGTAATTTGAAATTACTAAAAAGACGCCCATGCGTCTTTTTTCTTTGAAAAGGAGCATTATTTATGTCGAATTCGGAACAACCTAAAATTCCACTTACTACTAATCTGGCTATTTTAGCCGCCGCCTTTCTTTCCTTCGCTGGTGTCTTACTGGAAACCTCGATGAACGTCACGTTTCCAGAACTTGCTAAGGAACTCGGTGTCTCCTTAGACACGATTCAATGGATTACGACCGGCTACCTCTTAGTGGTAACGATCACAATGTCCACCACTGCCTTTTTACTAAAACGGGATTCGGTTAAACGCCTCTTTATCATCTCGAGTGCCCTCTTTGTGATTGGAGACTTACTGTCCGTGTTGGCTCCCAGTTTCCCAGTCCTCTTAGCGGGACGGTTAATTCAAGCCGGTTCCACGGGACTCAGCATGCCCATGATGTACCAAGTCATCTTTGCCCTCATCCCCAAACGACGAATTGGAACCTACGTGGGCATCGCCTCAATGGTGGTTTCCCTTGCTCCCGCTTTGGGTCCCACTTACGGAGGAGCGCTCTCGTCGCTCTTATCCTGGCGCTACATTTTCATCGTAATTCTACCATTCGTCTTACTTAACTTCTTCTTAGGAACCCATAACTTGAAACTCAAACCACAGGGAATTCAGAAGCACTTTGATTTTATCTCCCTCGCGTTTCTCGCTGTGACCTTATTTTCATTCGTCTGGGCAACCAACCAATTGGGAAGCGCCCACGGAACCGTCCTTCCCTGGCTCATTCCCCTTCTCATCGGGTGCTGTACCCTCGCGCTCTTTATTTGGACCAATAACCACGGCAACACCCAGGTGCTCTCGCTTCATCCCTTAAAAAACGCCAGCATTTCCATCAACGCGATTGTCTATATGATGTTAATGTTTGTCAACATCGGGATTTCGTTTGTGATTCCCATCTATTCGGAAGTCGTCTTCCACGTGACCCCACTCGCGGCTGGTCTCATTCTCCTGCCCGGTTCCATCATTGGAGGAGCAATCTCTCCTGTTGCTGGTTTAGCCTATGACCGTTACGGGGCCTTTAAACCCATTTTAAGCGGGATGGTCCTCTTTACGATTGCCACCTTCTGCTTCAGTATTTCCAGTAGCTGGGCCACTCCCATGGCCTTCATGTTCCTCTTCATCTTGTTACGGGCAGGAATGAATATGGCCTTTGCCAATTTACTGTCGAACTCTCAATCTCTAGCTCCCATGCAACAATCGGCGGACGTCAACTCCCTCTTCAACATGTTGCAACAGTACGCCGGTTCGCTTGGTACTAGCATCCTTGCCTCGGGACTAGCCTTTTACCAAAATCAAGCTCATGGTCCAGCGGCTCAAATTGCCGCTACGATTCAGGGGGGCCATCTCGACTACTCCCTCCTCTTTGTAATTGCTGGAGTCATCACCATTTTGGCCTTCACCAACTGGAATCGGCAACGAAAGCTGGGGTTCCATGTCTAAGAACGCCGCTACGGAGAAACTAGCTCCTAATCACCACCAGTTAACTGAAGAGCAACGCCAGTTAGTCGACCGCATCATGGCTTTTACTAAGCAACAACTTACAACCAAACAAACTCCGGCCGTTTTTACCATCACGGGAGATTGTGGGACCGGTAAGAGTGTGATTTTAAGCCAACTTTTTTATGAACTCCAACAGGCCGCCCACGCCACTGAACCACCATTGGCGCAAATGCAGAACTACTTTCTGGTTAACCATCCGGAGGTTTTAAAGGTCTACAAAGAAATGGCTGAGACAGAAGCCCACGTCTTAAAGAAAAATTTTCTCCGACCGACCTCCTTTATTAACCAAATGCAAAAACAGCACCAACAAGCGGACGTAGTAGTGATCGACGAGGCCCACCTCCTGCTGTCTCAACCCGACCACTACAATAATTTTTACGGTCAAAATCAGCTAGAAGAGATCCTCAAGGTTAGTCGGGTTGTCATCTGTGTTTTTGACTTTCACCAGGTGATTCAAACCAAGAACTACTGGGATGAAAATCTGTTACAACGAATTGTTGCTCCCTACAAACATGAAAGTTACCACCTCACCCACCAGTTTCGCATGACCGCCAGTCCGGCCTTAATTGACTGGATTGATGCCTTCAGTCGGGGAAAACTGCAGCCCCTCCCGAAAACGGCGCGAGCTCACTACGACTTTCGCATCTATGCGGATGCCGAATCAATGCGGCGCGCCATTGTTACTCGCAATCAAGCAGTAGGCTTATCCCGCATCGTAGCAACAACGGGGTATCCATCGACGTTAGATGGTGGTAAACACTACATTAATGAAACGGGTGGCTTTCGGATGCCGTGGGATCAATACAACTATACAGCCACTCCCTGGGCCGAAATTCCCGCTACCATTAATGAGGTGGGTTCCATTTACACCTGTCAGGGCTTTGACCTTAACTACGTTGGCCTCATCCTGAGCCCCCTGCTTTATTTAGATCAAACTGACCAACGGATTAAAGTGGATCTCAGCAAGAAGACCAACAACGAAATGTTGAAACGCCGCAAGGACATCACTGATCCCCAGTTATTTACACAAATGCAGCACCAAATCATCTTAAATTCCGTCAATGTGCTTTTAAAACGGGGCATTCACGGCGCCTATCTGTACGCCCATGATCCAGCGTTACAACAAGCACTTTTAACTAGCTATCAAAAAATTCAATAAACCACAAGAACCGGACCTGGAGTGCTTCTCAAAGGCCGGTTCTTTTTTTACCTTATTTAATTTTTAACCGTTGTTGTAGGGTTTGGTCGTCGAGACGGGCTAGTTGGTTATAGGTTTCTGCTAAAAACGAGAAGGGCGCATCTGGATATTGGTGTGTCGCAAGTTCCGCGGCCACCGGCAGGATGCCCGTTGCTGTGGTAATCGTTTCTAAATCAGTGCTGATCCCAGCAGCTACCCCTAAAATTCCATCTAAAACGTCACCCATGCCCACGTTAGTAGTTAACATCGGGGCGTTGTTTTCGACTTGGTACACAGTCGTTCCGTCCGTAATAATATCAGTGGGTCCCGAAAGAACTACGATGCACTGACACTTTTGGGCAGCAGTTTGGGCTACTGTTACCGGATCAACGCTGCCCTGACCGGCATCAATCCCCCGTTGATCCCAGCTAACGCCAGCCAGCGCTGCTACTTCCCCAGCGTTTCCCCGAATCAGCGTTACGGGGGCTCGCTCCAACAGTTGCTGAGTTCGTTTTCTCCGAAGTGGCGTCGCACCAACGGCCACTGGATCAAAGACCACCGGTTTATGCAGTCGATTGGCAGTCTCTCCTGCACCCAGCATCAGCGCCTGCGCAGTCGGGTTGGTCGAGCCCAGGTTCAAAACAACGGCATCAGCAATTTTAGTTAAATCAGCCGCCTCTAGTGGATCCGCCATCATCATTGGCGAACCCCCGATGTAGTTAATTCCATCAGCCACCCGTTGTGGAGTAACATGGTTCGCAACGTTCAGGACAATTGGTTGTTGTTCGCGAATCGTTTTCATTAAATTAGTTTTCATGACTTACTCCCTTGCTTTTTAAAATCTGCACACTTTTCGTAATATCATCACTTTTAGCCAATGCCGAAACTACAGAAACCCCGACTTCCGGTACTGCTTGTAGGTCACTGACATTTGTCGTATTAATTCCTCCAATGGCAACCAGCGGTAAAGCTGTCTGTTTCTGTACAGCTTGAACCCCAGCCACGCCAATTGGTTGTTTCGCATCTGGTTTGCTAGTTGTCGCAAAGACCGGACCCACCCCGAGATAATCAACCAGTGGTAAAGCAGGAGCACTGGCATTTAGTTCGGCTACGTTATGCACAGAGAGCCCGATTAACCAATCTGGATGTTGTTCGCGAAGCGGAGCAACGTTCGCATCAGTCTGGCCGACGTGAATCCCTTCGGCACCAACTTGTTCTGTAAGCTGCACGTTATCGTCAATGAAAAGGGGCACGTTCGCGGCAGTGGTCAGCTGATGAACTTTTCTGCCCAATTCCACTCGCTCTGCTTCATGCAAACGCGAACCGTCTTTATCCCGAAACTGAACCGCGGTTACTCCAGCAGCAAGCGCTTGCTTAACCACGTCTAACAGTCGGTTTGGTTGATTATCAACGTCCTGGGTGCCAATCACTAGGTAAACTTGCAACATTGCTGAATTAAATTTCATCGTGTTCCTCCCATAATCCATGATTTACCGGTCCGTGCCCGTGTCCCAATGGCAGCGGGTGGGGAATAATTTGTGCTAGATAGTCGTGAGCCAACCGAATCGCTTGGTTAATACTGTGACCGTGAGCCACGTACGCTACCATGGCCGCTGAAAGCGTGTCGCCCGTGCCATGGGTTCGGTTGGTGTTCACCCGCGGGCTTTCTAGCCAGTAGTCGGTTCCGTCGGCCAGTTTAACGTAGTCGGAAACCACCGGATCCGTGCCGTGTCCTCCTTTAATGACGACGTTTTCGACTCCCAATTGCTGAATCTTTTTAGCAGCGTTTAAAATATCGACTGGCGTCGTAATCGTTTGCCCAGCCAGTAACTCCGCTTCTGGTAAGTTCGGCGTTACTGCGTCAGCCACCGGCAGCAACTCCTGCTTGAGAACCGTAATGCCTTCGTCATCTAACAAGTGGCTCCCACCCTTGGCAACCATGACCGGATCCACAATGACCACTGGAAAATGGTATTTAGCCAGATTTTGAACCGCTAAGCGCACATGGTCGGCATCAAACAAGGCTCCCGTTTTCACAGCCCGGATAGCAAAATCAGTTGCGACCGCAGCAAATTGTGCGTTCACCATGGCTGCTGAAACGGTCTCAATTCGTTGAACGTCCTTCGTATTCTGCGCGGTAATGCCCATCACCACGGCAGTGGCAAAGGTTTTTAAAGTTTGTATCGTTTTTAGGTCCGCCATCATTCCGGCACCCCCGCCAGAATCAGTTCCAGCAATCGTCAATCCCGTTGGATATTGTCGCATTTTAGTTTTCCTCCTCCGCCTGGGCAAAAAAGGCTAATTCATATTCACAACTCTTTTGAAACACAACCAGTGCTTCCTGCCGGTCTTCATTTGCAACCGTCGGGCTTAGTTGATCTAATTCATGAAACATCGTCTGGTCAAAACCATCATCCGTTCCTGCGTAAAAATTAATCCACGCGGCAAACGGATTAGTGGGAACATTAGCGTCTTTTGCCACTAGTTGATTGGCTAAAGTAACGTACACTGCCGGACAGGCTTGCATGCTCGCTAATCCGATAAAAGCTGATTGTTTGGCAGCTGATTCCATGTGTTGCAAATAGGTTTGGGTCACATTCTTAGTTGGCGGCCACGGCGTCATAATTTCTTTTGTAGTTGTTTGGGCAGCTTGTAACAGCACCTGGTGAGCACCATTCTCCATCCGAATATCATGTTCGGTATTTGCCAATAACTCTGGAGAAAGTTGGCCCAGCACTCGCTGGTATAAGTTCAAAAAGCGTTGCAGGTAGATGTTATCCTGCTGAACGTAGTTAATGACCACCGCGCGGGGTAAATCTCCTGTCGCGATTCCTTGCACAAATGAATTCGCCCCAAATTGTGGCATCATCGTCTGAACGGTTTGTTGCATTTGTTCACTAATTGCTGGTTGCATTAGTAGTTCTCCTCATCACTAGCTAAATTTAACCAAATAAAAAAAAGTTCCCAGCATCAGCTGAGAACTTGGGAATTGGTATTTTTATTTGAGGACGGACTCCGCCCGCAACATAAAAGTTTCCTGCGGTAGTGTTAACTACATCAGGTTCAATGGGTTTAATCTCAGCTCATGGCACCCCAACTTTTTATTTGATTGTCATCAGTGTAGCATTAGTTGGACTAGACGTGCAACTTACACATCCCGGTCCAAATTGTTGTAGTATTCCACTTCAATTGTATCCGGTTGAATTAACAACTTAGTGATGCTCCCATTTTGGGCGGCTTGGCCCTCATCCAATTCGGGTGCGTACCGGTCCACAATTGAACGAATCGTCATCCCGTGCGAAACAATCAGGATCTTTTGCCCGTCACTAGTGTTTTCCCGAATCCGGTCAAAACCTCGGTCTAGTCGTTCCCAGAATCGTTGGTTATCTTCGGCATCATTATACAAATCAGCCTTCGCAATCAGATCCCGAGCTCGTTCTAACCCATAGTGGTTTAACACGCCCGCTTCGTTGGTAATGTTGACCTGTTCTCCCACGAACTGCCACATTTGTTCCAGATTTTCCCCTTCAAAGTAACCATGGAACTGTTCACGCAGTTCTGGAAACTGGTAGGTAATGATATCCATTCCCCGGGGGTTTTGCTTCAAAATTTCGTTACCGGTTTCGACTGCTCGACCTGAATCACTGGTAAAGGCCGCATCAAAATCAATTTTAGCTAGGCGTTTCCCAGCAGTTTGGGCATCGGCAATTCCCTTATCAGTTAAGGGCGAGTCAATCCATCCCTGCACTTTGTTATATCGGTTTAAATAGGTTTGTCCGTGTCGGACTAAGTAAGCTGTTACTGTCATTTGGCATCTCTCCTAACCGTGCGCTTTTTTCGCCACCACCAGCTGGCCAGTAAAGTTCCCACTAAGCCCAATAGCGAAATGAGCACTCCCACTTTAAGCCCCGGTGTCTGGTATCGGAACGTTAGGCGATGAGTTCCCGGAGTCAACCGGACCTGAGCCAGGCCATTCACCGCCTTCTTCATTTTAACAGGTTTCTGGCCGTCTGTAATCGTCCATCCCTGATCATAAGGGATGCTAAGCAAAACGACAGGACGCGCTGTGGTAGTCTTCACCTTAGCCGTAAATTGATTGCCATGTAAGGCTAATCGAGCTGGATCATCCACCTGCAGTTGGTAAGGAACCGTCGCCTGGCTAAAGCGCTCAACCGCATCGCCTTGATAGCTAGCAAAGGTCGTCTTGAGATCTTGCTTCGTTAACTTCCGGTTACTCATAAACTGAACGGTTAACTGATCGCCCTGCTGGCGGTGCCCCAGTTCAATTAATTCGGCTCCATTTTGTGGATACCGACTGGCTAAGGCCTGTCCATTAACCTTGATTTGCAACTGCTGGTTCGGACTAACTCGTTGTAAATCGAGGTACTGCATCCCGGTAGTTTGCGCCGTTACCCGAACGCGGTAGCGATACTGACCCCTCTGCTTTTGTAACCGCAGCACTTGAGCCGGATTAGGGTGAAAGACCAACGCCTTCGACCCACTTTCTGACTGAAAGAGGCGGTTTAAGTTCCCATACACATCGTTATTAACCAAATGTAACTGGTCAAGAGTTGGAGCTACCGCATACCCCACACCAGTTAGCTGCGGATTAGTGTGTAACTGCATTTTTCCCGTCCGACTAATATTAACCTGCCGGCCAACGCTTAGGAGTTGAGCGGTTACCGGGGTCAAGCCCCGGACGCTCACCCGACGTTCGTTTCGACTATATAAGCCGAGCTTCGTCAACGCATCATGAGTATGCACGTTGAGCGAGGACGTGTAGCTGTTGACTCCGTAAAAGTTAAACAGCAACGAATCATTATATTGATTATAATTAATGTTGAAATTGTGCACGTACAGTTGGTTATTCACATCTAACCGGGTAAACTGACGTTGGTTTTGCGCGGCTTGCACGAGCTGTGCCGACCGCTCGTACTTTTGGACAAACTGACTCTGATTACCATATTCATGGGTTCCGCCAAGGGCAAGCCAGAAGTTAGTGCCCATTTCTAGGGAAACTACGACTAATAGCAACGGCCACCAACGTACATCACGCTTGCTAATTCCAATCACAGCGACCGTTACTAAAATAAAGAGTAGCGCAATTAACCAGTTCCAGTAGCTAGTCACGTAGAACGGAGTCGCCCAGTGAAAGGCCCGGGCCACTCGAATTTCCACAAAGGCGGAAAGGTAACCCAGGGTAATTAGCCCTGCCAAGATCACAGCGGCCTTTTTGACGATTGCTAACTGGGAAAAGGCTCCGCGCCGCCAAGCTTGATAGCCAAAGCCAATCATGACAAAGCTTAACATGTAAACTTCACGGAACGGGAAGCCGGCTGGCATCTGGAACATGTGCCACACCGTGTCAAAGGTGGCAATTAGCATCCCCACAAAGATGGCCCCGACGAGCCAGAGGGAGGCCCGTTTTTCCTGGCGTTTAATCTGCGGACTCAACCAAAAGATTAACATCCCAAGGGCAAAGAAACTCCCCACAAACAACGATGGTTCGTGGTTTAAACGACCGACGAAATTGGTTGCTCCAACCCCGAAACTAAGTAAATCGGAAGGTAAAAAGCGAAAAATTGGTAAGAAACTGGTCCAATCGAAGTTCCCCTTCCCGGTCGATAACATCCCGACCAGAGTGGGAACTAATAGAAACGCGGAGAGTGCTCCCCCCAGTATCGAACTACCGATGTACTTCACTAGAACCGCTTTTCTAGTTCTAACGAAGGACCAGAATTTCATCGTCTGTGGTTGCTGCAAAATAAACAGGTACACAAAATAAATCACAGAGTACACACACAACATATACCCCATGTAGTAATTTAAAATGATACCCACTAGTAGGGTAAACGTGTACCAGCCCCACTTTTCCTTTTTAAACAGTCGATCAATCGCCAACGTTAAAAACGGTAAGACCATGAGGGCTTCCAGCCACATAAAGTCGTAAAAGTACATGGCCACAAAGCCACATAAACCATAGGCAACGCCTGCCACTAGTTGGCGCCAGTTTACGGCATGTTCCTTTACCCGTAAAAAAATCACCATTGAAAGACTAATCAAGCCAATCTTAATCATGATGATGGCTTCCATTAGCAAGGGAATTTGGGCACTTTTCACAAAGAACACCAGTAAATTCAACGGACTCATCAAGTAGTAGGTATAGACCGGTATGGTATTATCCCCGAGCGAAAACAAAAAGGAATAGGTACTAATCCCCCCATTG
Organism: Fructilactobacillus hinvesii; assembly: GCF_024029435.1. Taxonomy (NCBI): domain Bacteria; kingdom Bacillati; phylum Bacillota; class Bacilli; order Lactobacillales; family Lactobacillaceae; genus Fructilactobacillus; species Fructilactobacillus hinvesii. Next base: position 119,289 of record NZ_CP097118.1, read on the forward strand.
TGTAACTGCGTTCGTAAAAAATTAAAAAAGGGGAAATACTGGGTGGCCAGGTCACTCACCAATAAATTGTGCCCCCCCAAGGGCGCAATTCCCCGCCCAGCAAAGACTCCAATTACGATGAGAATCGGAAGGAAGAAGGCTCCCAGGTAGGCCAGTACCTGAGACATTTTTTTATTCATAAAATTCAACACTCTCTTCAATTTTTAATTTCGAAAAAAATTGCTATCAATTTTATTTTACTATAAAAGCAGAATGACTTCCTAAATATGCTATAATTAATAATATCTTAAGATATAAGGAGGAAACAAAATGTTTAGTTCCGCAAGAAAATTTGACCCATTTACGTTGGTTGTCGGAATTTTATTCGCCATCCTTTCGTTAGTGATTTTGAAATACCCTGGCGGCTCACTCATGGTTGTTGCCTACATCATTGCCTTTGCGATGATCATGGAAGGAATCTTTAAATTAGCCGACTTAACTGCTATCGATAAATCATTAGGAATCAGTAACACCTGGGTGATTATTAGTGCCATCTTGGACTTGATCCTAGGGGTCTTGATTATCTTTATGCCTGGTTTAGGTGGGATTTACCTATGGATTGTCTTATCAATTTCATTCATCATGGACTCCCTCTTCGAACTCTGGGCTAGTCGTTACATCGGCAAGAATCACAAGGGTTACTTCTGGTTCACGGTTATTTTAGCCGTAATCGGGTTAATCCTAGGAATTTTACTGTTATTTAACCCAATGCTGGGGGTAAGTACCAGTCTCTTCCTGATTGCTTTTTACCTGATGTTCTTTGGAATCTTATTAATTATCCGTTCGTTCTAAAGTACGAACCCTGAGGAGTGACGAAAAGTCGCTCCTTTTTTATTGGAAAAATAAAGGAGGAGTTTTTATGAAATACGCCATAACCGCTGCTACTGGTCGTTTCGGACAACTAGTTGTCAATCAATTGTTAGACAAAGTACCCTTTCGAGACATTGTGATCATTGCCAGAAACCTTGAAAAAGCCCACCAGCTGTTCCCCCCACTATTTAGACATCCGAATGGGGGACTACAAAGATGCTACTAGCATGGATCAGGCGCTAGCCGGTGTAGATCGCTTGTTACTAATCTCTTCTTATCCTGACCAATCAGTGCCGCGGTTCACCCAACATCAAAACGTCATTAATGCAGCCGTGCATAATCAAGTTAAATGGTTAGGTTATACCAGTTTTTTCCATGCCGACCGAACTCAGAATCCCCTGGCAGCTGATCATTTAAAAACCGAGCAGTTCATTACCAAAACGGATCTCCCCCATTCTTTTCTGCGAAATAATTGGTACCTAGAAAACGAACTTCCGGCGCTCCAAGCGGCTCTGACACACCAGCAACCAATCGTGACGACCGCCGGTAAACAAACCATTGGCTGGGCGAGTGAACGCTACTACGCACAAGCCGCTGCTAATCTGCTAAGCAACAGCGAGGACGAGTTAAAATTCGTTTACGAACTAACCGGCACTTTTCATACCTACGCAGAACTAATCAAAACCGTAACCAACGTCACCGGTCAGGAAGTTAAACTCCAGCAACTACTTCCCGCTGAATTCGCGGACTGGATAAAACAGCAAAATTGGAACGCTCCGACCCAACAATTCTTTCTTAATTGTCAAAAACTGATGCGAGCTGGGGACCTCGGTCCACAAGAAGAACAGCCAGCAATTCAAATGGGTATGATTCATGCAGAGATTAACCAAAGTCGTTCACACTACCAGGACCTACCGCAGGTGTTAGGACGTCCCTTGCCTAGCCTCACGGACCAAGTGCGAGACCTGATGACTCCCAAACCAGGTTACCTGCTATAGCTAAATTAATTTTAAAATGCTCCAATTTAGTCGGAAGATTTGGGGGAGCCTCAGTTGTACGACCGGAAGTGCTTTATTAATAAAATCCTATCAACCATAGGAAAGAGAGCACTATTTCCAGGTTAGGACTGGCACTTGGAAACTTAGTAGCGGGCCCGTTTAGCAAATGGGTAACATGTCTCAAATGATGCTTCTAATCCTAATTTTCAGCATTATTACTTTCATCGCGTATGATTGGAAAAATTTAATTCTGAAATGAATTAAATTCATTTTAATTGCCTAGCTACTAAAAAAGCTTGTCAGAGATTAATGAGGTGTACCCCATAACTGACAAGCTTTTTAATTTATTCCATCTTACGTGACCAAATCAGAGCCACCGTAATAAACAGCACGGGTCCCAGAATCATCCACATCGTAGTGGTCCATTGTCCACTCATGACCGGAGCAACCAGGGTAAAGAGAATCGCAGCACCCACCGTTACTAAAACAACGATGGAAGCTAACCGAGCCACTGAGTAACTCTTAAAGAACACGAAGGGATGCTCAATTTGTTTCTTGCGGAACTGCCAAAAGGCATAGGCCACAAACAGGTACGGTAGTGACATGGCCACGTTAGTCATCGACACCACGATTTGGAAGAACATCTTCGCATCCTTCCCTCCAAACGAAACCAGCAAAATGAATGCAATTACGATAAGTGCCTGAATTTTCATTGCGTTTACCGGAAGGTCCCGTTTCACCTTCCGCATCCATTGTGGCCACATATGATCCGGGGTCCCCTCTACCAACTGTTTGATTGGCGAGAAGACCACCGTGGTAAAGGCTCCCATTAACGCTAGAAACATGGATAACCCAATGTAACGCGCCACCCAGAGCCCCATTTGCACGGCCACCCCATGGTGAAAATGCAGGGCTAAGCCGAGCTGGTACCCAAAGTTATTCATCGCAATGAAGGCCTCGTTTCCAATGTTCACGTGCTTGCCACCGTTAGCGTTAAAGACCTGGTTCCAGTTGGTAAACATCCCGGTCACAAAGATTCCCAGCGCGTACACAATTGTAATCAAAATGGCGCTGATGGCAATTCCCCTTGGGAAAGTTCGTTGGGGATTCTTGGTTTGGTCCACCAGGCCACTAATGATTTCAATCCCACCAAAGGCAAAGATTGCGTAGACAGAAAAGCCCAGAACTGCGATCCCGGTTTGATAATCCGGATTCGGAGAATGAATGAAGCTCAGCAAACTCAATGGTTGCAGCGGGTGTCCGTTTAAAAGCAGGATCACACTGCCCCCCACAATCAGAATGAAGCTGGCCAGTAACATGGCCGAACCCCCGATTGAGGTAATCAGCTTGAACTGATTCAAACCCCGACTGGCAATGAAAGTCACGAGGAGCACCAATGCCACCGCCAGGATTCCGAGGGTTTGCACGTCATTGAGTCCCAACAAGTGCCAACTTTGGGTCTTATCTACCCCAAAAATGGCGGTCGAAATCGGGATCCAAATAATGGAACTGGTATTCAACATCCACGTAATAAACGAGGTATACCACATCACGATTCCCACGAAGGCGTACCGAGAGTTAACCGCAGAGGCCATCCACGTGTAAATCCCGCCCTTCGCGCTCGGATAAGCAGAACCAAACTCCGCTACCATGAAGGCAAACGGTAAAAAGAAACACAAGGCCGCAATTACATAAAAAATGATGGAGGCATAACCCATCAAGTAAAAGGCCCGGGGAATGTTAACAAAGTTAAAGATTGAGGTAAAGATAATCAATACCAACGATAACAGGGTGATTTTTCGGTTATTCATTTGTTAATCCTCTCAAAGTTAGTCTGTGAGTTTATAGTAACTCCCGTAACTCTGATTTTGGACTTTGTTCCAGATTACGTAGGTAAATGCGCATCGAAGCATCGGTGCGGTACCCACGATCGTCGCCGCGTTCGACCACCCGGTGGAGCGGAATTACCAGCCACATCGGACAGTTTTGCAAGGCTGCTTGCACCACCTGTGGTTCTAAGCGTAATTGATCTGCAATTTCAGCCAACGTCAGAGTTTTTCCGTATGGAATTGCTCGAACGAGCTGCCAGACCTCTTCTTCCTGAGGAGTCCCGTTGACAAAGTAATCCAAGGTAAAACCAAAGTGGTCACTCTTGCCTTTTAGATAGCGTTTCAACGCCTTGCGGTAGTGGTCGGTCTGCTGGTGATCGTGAACATACTCAAATGCCTGCGGATAAAACCGTAGCACCTGTGAGACTCCGTGCTCTGGCGAGCTGACGAAGTTTAAACCGGCATCGGTCACCGTGTAAAAGACCTTCTGACCGTTAATGTTAATCGCATCCCAGTATAGCCGTTGCATCCGCTAACTCCTCATTTCGTTCCAATTAATGTGACTGTTATTTTAGCACACTTTCTAGCTACCGCCTAGCTGCTTTCCGCTCCCTAGCGCGGCGCCACCATTTGCTGATAACGAGCCCTAGTCCCCAGACCAATAATCCGGCCCAGGCCGTAAGTGAACCAAAAATAGCCACTTTAACCCATAAGGGGGCTCGATAAGCTACCAGTACGTGGTTCACTCCCCTCCGTGGTTGGACCTGAATACTCCCAATGTCAGTAACTTGATAATGATGAATATCTGCTTGCTGGCCCCGGTGGAGTAACTGGCCGTTCAAGCGGACCGTGGTATCGTGGTAAGCCACCACGGGCACCGTCACTAACCCATTCTGCTTACTGTTCCAGGTCACATGCATCTGTCCAGAACCATCGACCCGTTTCTTCACAAAACGATTACGTCGCATAATTTGGGTCTGATACTGTGGTTGCAATCGTTTCACGTTCATTCGACCACTATAGTTTGGCAGATAATCAGTGATTCCACGCCGTTCATCCAGTAGTGGTTTTTCTAAATCGGCACTCATAAAGTCTGTTTTTAACTGCTTCTGTGTCGTGCCTTGTTGGTAGTAATCGTACCGATGTTTAACTGGGGTATAAACTCCCACCTGGGGCGGACGATTCCCCTTTTCCCAATCATTATCGGCTTGAATCTTAACGTTGCGCATCCCCAACATCACCGCCGTTACGGCCAATAATCCGACTAAGGCAAAGATGGATTCAAAGCTCCAGTGCCAACGCGGAGTTTGTAACACCTGGGTCAAAGACATGAGCACACTAGCTAATAATAGGAGCGCTGCAAATGAAAAGAAGCGTGAGGGAAACTGCAAAAAGTGTTGCAAAAACGGAAAAACTCGTTGCATCAACCGCCACGGAAACAGGGTCGAGGATAACCAAAAGAAGACCAGTCCCACGCCGGTTAGAAAGTAGTTTAACCGGTGCAGTGGTCGAACCAGGAATACCAACAAAAGTTGTAATCCTAAGATTACGATGAACACAATCCCTACATCCGCCTGTAACCAGTTCGGACTCATCAAGTGCATAGCACCAGTCCGTAAACTCTTAACGGCAAACGGTGACACCAACCGATTTTGCAACACGACGTTCAAGAAAGTTACCGTGTAGTTAGCCGTCAGCACTACCGCCAACAGTACGTTCAAGGCTACGCGGCCGAGGTACTTCCCTTTAGATGCTGCCTGCTTCCACCCCACTAAAAAGAATGGTAACAGCAAACAACAGGTCATCACTGCACTCAACGTGTGCACCTCAATCAGAATCGACATAATGAGGCCAAGCCCCCAGTGAATCTGACGTGGTTCCCCCTTTATCAAACTTAGTCCCGCCAAAACGGCAAAAGGCAACAGCATCGCGCCCCAATCTAAAAATGCGGAACTGGTAATCCAGTAAGTAATAAAATTCTGGGCTAAGTAAATAACCGCTCCTAAAACCGCTAGGACCGGATGAATCTGTAACCGGCGAAACAGGATCCAGGCACTAAGACCCGCTCCCACTAAAATCAAGCCCCCGGTCAGCATTTGAAAACTAAACCAGCTTCCGGTTAACCACAAAAAGACTCCTAAGAGATACGCAAAATAAGGTCCATATAGCGCGTTAATCATCTGGCCCGAACGCTGGTAGCCAAAGTTACTCATGAAGTAATTAAAATGGCCCGTCCGTAACTGTTCTGCTGCATCATAAATGCGATTAAAGTGAAAAAAAGTGTCGTAGCCGAGAATCACCGTGTGTAATTTCCACTGCATCAACATAATTAATGCCGACGCAAGTCCAATTAACAGAACTGCCGATCCCCACGCCCGAAATTTTTGCACCAGTGATGCCTCCTTTTCTTTTTAACTTTTCCATTTTACACCAAAAAAGCACCCCTCACCACGATGAAAGAGGGATGCCCATTTATGCTTGTTTGCGGCGTTTCCACACGTAATAAAGCGTTACCAATCCATACGGAATGTACGCACAGACCACCAAAATGGCAAGAATAATTACCAAAGGCGTCACCGCTTTTTGGACAAAGTACACCACGATGAGCGCCAAACATAACGGGGTAATTGTCCAATTAGCAATCCGGCGGAGCTTGATTAAACGCTGATCAATTTCATCTTGCTTCATCGCAAACCATCTCCTTCAAGCATTACTGAAAGACTTTAAAGCGTTGATCGTCATCCATGAAGTCCTTGTCGGCAGCCGGCTTTTCTACGGAACCAAAGTTCATTTCGGCCCGCAATTGCCAACTAGCAGGCAACTTAAATTCAGCCGCTACAGCACTGTTAATTAGCGGATCATAATGTTGAATGTTAACCCCTAACCCATTTTCCTCAAGCCCGGTCCACACGGCAAACTGAGCGTTCCCCTGTGCTTCTTCAGACCAGTTGTATTCTTGGTATTGGTAAGTAGCCAGTTTCTCGTTATCGGCGTAAGACTGAACCACCTTCATGTCGGTAAAGAAGAGAATCGAACCAAAGGCATTTCTAAAACTACTAATCTTTGCTTTGGTCCGTAAGAAAGCGTCTGGAGCGACCTTTTCTTCTAAAGCAGTCTCAACGATATCCCACAACTTTTCGTGGTGTTCGTTAAACAGGATGACAGCCCGCACTGGTTGGCTGTTAAAAGCCGATGGTGTGTGGCGAATCACCGCTTTAATGTATTCCGTTAGTTCTGGTTCTGGAATCTGAACGTTGCGACCTAGGTTATAAATGGTGCGCCGGTGTTTCATCAAATCTAGTAATTGGGTATCCAAAGTAGCTCCTCCTATTTAATTTGGTTTTCGGTTTCGCCTTTTTCAATGGCATCCTGAAAGTTTTGGAAGCTCACCCGAATCATATCCTGAGTAGCCGGTTGGGTATCATAACCCATGTGAGGAGTAATAATAACGTTGGGGTAGTGCTTCATCAAACTCAATAACTCTGGATTGGGAATGTCGTCTAAGCTATCGAATTGCTTCCCATCAATGGCCATTTCGTTCGGAATCACGTCAGCAGCATAGCCAGCTAAATTTCCGTCGACAAGTGCATCTGAAACGGCATCCGTATCCACTAATTCTCCGCGCGCCGTATTAACCAATACGGCACTGTTCTTCATGTTTCCAATTTCAATGGCCCCAATCATGAGATCATTTTCACCTGGGAAGTAGGGAACGTGAAGTGAGACAACGTCTGATTGCATCAGTAATTCATTTAACGAAACAAAGTCAACGTTGGGATTATCATCCGGGTGACGTTGGTAACCAACCACATGAGCTCCTAGATTATGCCACAGTTCGGCTTCCGCTGCTCCCATGTGACCAACACCAATGATTCCAACCGTCAAATGATCAATTTCATTGGCAAAGTAATCCTGTTGCAAAATGAAGTTTCCCTGATTGGTGTTATCAGCTGCTTCTGGCACGTGGCGAATCAGGTCCAAGCCCATCGTCAAAGCCAATTCAGCCACAGAGTATGGCGAATAACTAGGTACCCGGGCCACCATGATGTCTCTAGCGCTCGCAGCGTCTAGATCAATGTTGTTGTAACCCACAAACCGAGTAAAGCAATACTTAACGTCCAGCCCTTTCAGCGCTGCCAATAAGTCAGCGTTAGCAATGGTCGTCCCATCAATCAGAACTCCAATCGAGCCTTCAGCCGTATCTACGTTTGCTTCTGTTAGTGGTTCTGTTAGTAAGTTTAAGTCGAAGCGACCGTGATTTAAGTCTTCGTACATTGGTTTTTCAAACTCACGGACGTTATACACCGTAATTTTAGCCATCTTTAATTCCTTCCTACTCGTTGATTGGGTACAATGGAGTGCCCTTTTCCAACGTGTTGGCAAAGTTCTCAAAGCTAATCCGAATCATGTCTTCTACCGCTGGTTCCGTAAAGAAGCCCATGTGCGGGGTTACCAGCACGTTCGGGTAGTTTTTCATTAATTCAATGTTAATTGGGCTCGGTAAATCATCGAGGGAGTCAAACTGTTTGCCAATGATGGCGTCTTCATCCAAGATCACATCGGTTCCATAACCACCGATTTTGTTGCTTCGGATTGCATCAGCTACCGCTTGGTTATCAACCACTTGGCCCCGTGCGGTGTTAACCAAAATGGCATCATCCTTCATTTTATCAAGTTCTGCATCACCAATGAGATTACCAGTTTGACCAGGAATGTACGGAATGTGCAGTGAAACGATGTCTGACTTATGCAGCAAAGTATCCATATCCGTAAATTCAACCACATCATTGTTTGGATCTGGTTTCCGTTTGAACGCCAATACCTTAGCTCCTAAAGCCTTGTACAGCTTAGCTTCGGTCATCCCAATCTTACCAGCTCCAATGATTCCAACCGTAGCGCTGTGAATTTCGTTAGCGTAATAAGTGGGTAGCAAGCGAAAATCACCGGCATGGGTGTTAGCAGTCGCTTGAGAAACATTCCGGAAGAGGGTTAACCCTAAACTCAGTGACAATTCAGCCACAGCCCGTGGTGAGTAGTTTGGAACATTTGCCACTTGAATCCCTAGGTTCCGGGCTGCTTTCACGTTAATGTTGTTAATTCCCACCACTCGAGTGTAAATGTACTTAACGCCGTAACCAGCTAATTTTTCAATTACTTCTTCATCACAGTCATCAAAGGCCGTGATTAAAATAGCATCGGCTCCGTCCGCACGGTCCACGTTATCAAGCGTCATCCGTTCTGCAACTAAAGTCAGCTCATAATTATCTTTGTTCAACTTCTCAAACAGTGGGGTTTCCACCTCACGTACGTTATACACAGTTATTTTAAACATATTCATTCTCCTCGTTGGGTCGTCTACTTCTAATTATAAGGTACTTCGAATTTAGATGGCAAGAAATTAGGAAAACTCTATAATTTAGATTTGAAAAGCAGTGAAATTTGACCAAATCAATGTCATACTTAGAAATGGTGTTAATAAAGTCTTAAGAAAGGTGCTTAGTTTATGCATAAGCGAATCATCTATATCGATTTAGTTAATATTTTTGCCATCTTCGCAGTTCTAATGCTACATTCCTCGCAATATATCTCTAAAAACGGACTAGTTTTAAAAAATAACATCATTCAAGCTATTTTTGTCCCTGCCGTCTATCTCTTTTTTATGAATTCTGGAGCTACACTTCTAAATTATAGAACTAAATATTCGACTAAAACCTTTTTAGTTAAACGAATTAAAAGAGTTGGCGTTCCACTAATAATTTGGAGCCTGCTTTACTATTTGTATGACATTAGATTCACTGCTTTTCCCGGTCCAATCGCTCACCCGCACCCTGGGATCACAGATTTTATCTACAGCTTTTTGAACAACAACATCAATAATATTTTTTGGTTCTTCTACGCTGTCATTCTTCTTTATCTACTTACTCCAATATTGGCAGTCCTAGCTAATAAAAATAAAGATCTCCTCTTCTATTTAGTCGGTTTAAATTTTATCGGGAATTACGTTTACTTGTACTATGCTCATGCCCTCAATCTTCCAATCATTGGCGGAACAACTGGACTACAGATTAATCCCATTGCTTCTGAATTTGTCGGTTTTTTTATTATGGGTTATCTCATTAAAAGCAATTATTTTTCCGACAAGGCACAAAAAATTATGATTAGCTTGGGAGTCGTTTCCTTATTTATATCATTATTGCTGTGTCTTTTTAAACTCGATAATTTGGCAATTGGTGGTGCTTTACTCTTCTTTTATTCCACCGCTCTATACCTTTTAATTAAAAAAAGTAGTGAAGTCACAAACTTTTTCTATCATCATGCAAAGCTATTTGCTAGCGCTGCTTCAACTAGCTTGGGAATTTACATTCTTCATCCCTTATTTTTTAAAATTTTTGAAATCTTATTTAATCCGCACCCCACTAGTTTCCTTTACGTTTGGATTATGCCAATCGTTACCTACTTGATTGGGTGTGTATTCCTATTTATGATTAGAAAAGTTAAAATAATTAAAAGCATCCTACCATAAAAAAGTAAATATAAAATAATTAATATAAAGGAAAAATCAATGCTAAAATTACAACGTGTTTTTAAAGACCATCTGCAAGAAATAATTGTCATCGGTTTTGCTTTCATATCATTATTAATGATTCTTCCGTTGCTCCACGGTGGAATTGTTTATAATCAATTTGATTTACAATTTCATTTAACGAGTGTTCAGGAGAGTTACTTAAATTTAAAAAACGGAAATTGGAATCAGATTGTTCCTGCAATCAGTACGAGGAGCTTTGGTTCCTTTGGATATCCCAATAATCTTTTTTATCCGATTTTTACGTTCTTACCTGAAGCACTTATTCATTTAATTATCCCTAATCCTTGGTTAGCCTATCTTTTATTCATGGCTCTAGTCATATTTTTGATTTTTATTTCAATGTACATCCTAGGATTAAAGCTAAAATTCCCGGTATTTGCTTCAGCATTAGGTGCTTTAATTTATGGTTTTTCTGGATTCGTATTTCTCTGGTCCTATAATAATGAAGATCTTGCCCAAGTAATTGGATTAATGTTTCTGCCAATGGTCTTTTGGGGACTTTATCAGATCATTTTAAAAAAGCAAAACAAATGGATTTGGCTTAGCTTGGGTATGTTTGGAATTGCCATGACGCATATTCTGTCATTATTAATAGTTTCATTTTTTGTTGCCTTTCTTCTTCTATTTTTATTAATTAATCCCCATCAATCATGGAAGGAAAAAGGAAAACGATTCTTGAAATTTATTTATGCAACAATCACTACTATTCTGATGGGATCATTTTTTCTCATTCCACTAGCAGTTAATATGCACTATAACGGTGACATCACGGTCGCAATCCTGCAACTAAGCAAGTTTACCATTTCTCTTTCTAATTTCTTCTTTAGTAATATTTACGCAATTCACACTCAGCCTAATTGGACGGAATCAAGTGGAATTGGAATCACCAGTTTAATTACGTTACTGGTAATTGCTTTCAATTGGAAAAAGTTAAATTTTTTCTTTAAATATTTAACAATTGGATTAGGATTATTCAGTCTTCTTTGTACCAATCTCTTCCCTTGGGATTTATTCCAAAACTTACTAAAATTCATTCAATTCCCGATTCGCTTCATGATGATTGTAAGTTTCTTAATTGCTCTAATTGGAGCAAAATCCTTTGCAAATCTTGAATTAGATTCGTCTTCTCTTCTTAATCAAAAAAATTATCAAAAACTAACTATCAGCTTATTTTTATTTTTAGGAATTTGCTCTTTCTATTCTGGAGCAGAATTTTTAAAGCACGGTGGCTTAAATAATCTTTCTCAAAAACAATTCAAACGGGTCGCCACAAAATGGAATACGTTAGACTACTTGCCTCCCCAAGCGGTTAAGATTCAACCCAAATTAGAGGATCACGCTACCGCAAAACTAAATCCCGGTAAAAAAATTAAACAAAAGAATTATCAGACAAAACCAAATGAACTTATCTATACAATCAATAGTTCTAAATCTTATTCAAAAATAGTTATTCCGACTATTTATTACCCTGGATTTCAAACCACTGTAAATAATAGAGTCGTAAAAGTTAGAACAAATCAAAATAGAGCCATCGTGGTTCCAATTCAAAAGGGAGTTAATAAAATAACCGTGAAATACCAAGATCCCTTAATTAAAGTTGTTGCAATTTGGATCAGTATTTTCACTTGGATATTTATTCTCTTCAAATTTATTTATAATTGGAAATTTGAAAGATAGCAAAAGCTATCCGTGGCGTTGACCTGTACCCCCATAGGTTAAAATTAAAATTTTAATGGCTCTACAATTTTTGGTACTGATGACATTCACTAAGTGAATGTGGTCAGTACCTTTTTTGTATACTTAGTGAAAATAAAAAAAGAACATATCGGACGATCCCCGATATGTTCCCAACCCCTAAAAGGAGTTAATTGTTATGAATGAAATAACAATCAACAATTATATTAGGCCTCACAGACCCTAATATAATTGTTGATGATACCATGAAATCCAGAACAATTGTTAAAGAAGATGGCATCACTAAAAATTATTGGCACTTTATTTTAACTTATAAATCAAAGTGCAAAAACTGTGGACATTACTTGAATAAGAATGGCTTTAAAAAGGTTCAACACTTGGCACCCGCAGGTCTTTGGGGCTTAAATTTTATTGTCATCAAGAAGAAATCAAAAATAGCTTTACTTATTCCTTCAGTAATGGTCCTTTAGAAGGAATTAATAACAAAATCAAAGTCATAAATAGAACCGCTGATGGTCATCGTAGTTTCAAGAATTTCAGACTTAGAATTCTCATCTCATTTTCAAACAACTATTTCTCAAAAAATTATAAACAAAAAGCGACAGAATCGATTAAGGATTCCATCGCCTAGTGTCAGACTCATTTATTAAATGATCTACTCATCAGTACCATTTGACAAAGAGCCAAAAATGACAGCCTTGTTTATTATTTAGTTTTTTTATCCATCTCATAAGTCAGATACAAATTAGTAGGACTTACTTCCGGATAATTTCCGTACAATTCATGATTTCGATACGTAGGATTATCTTGATCAGCATGACTATATTGATATCCATCAATTTCTGGAATTTGTTTTGTATAATCCCATTTAGTCCCAACTTTACCGGTTAACTTCTTTGGTTGTGCAATTTCATTTCCATTTTCATCATGGAAATAAACTTTAACAACTCCCGCTGGCGCATAAGTTAAATAAACATTAGTTGGGCCTACCGCTGGATAATTTCCATACAGTTCATGATTTTGATACGTTGGGTTGTCTTGATCAGCGTGGTCATATTGATATCCGTTAATTTCTGGAATCCACTTTGTATAGTTCCAAGGAGTCCCCACATCATAATTCCAAGCAAAATGATCATGACCATCATTGGTTTGCAATTGCTTCCCATTTTCATCATGGAAGTAGAAGTTAACCGTCCCAGTTTTATGATAAGTCAGATAAACATCAGTGGGACCTACAGCTGGATAATTTCCAGATAGTTCATGATTTTGATACGTTGGATTATATTGATCGGCATGATCATAACGATAACCATTAATTTCTGGAATCCAGTTATGATAATCCCATGGAGTTGACACATCGCCCTGCCAAACAAATTCACTCTTACCATCGTTAGTCTTAATTTCATTCCCATCTTGATCATGGAAGTGGAACCGAACTATTCCAGGTACATTTCTAGCATAAGTTAAGTAAACGTTAGTGGGACCTACAGCTGGATAATTTCCATACAGTTCATGATTTTGATACGTTGGGTTGTATTGATCAGCATGATCATAGCGATAGCCATTAATTTCTGGAATCCAGTTTTTGTAGTCCCATGGAGTGCCAATGTCATAATTCCAAGCAAAATGATCATGACCATCATTAGTTTGCAACGGATTTCCATTCTCATCATGGAAATAGAAGTTAACCGTTCCAGTCTTACGATAAGTCAGATAAACATCAGTGGGACCTACAGCTGGATAATTTCCATACAATTCATGGTTTTGGTAAGTTGGATTGTATTGATCAGCATGATCATAACGATAACCGTTAATTTCTGGAATCCATCTCCGGTAATCCCACGGTGTAGCTATATTTCCTTGCCAAACAAATTCATTCTGACCGTCGTTAGTTTTAATTTCATTCCCATCTTGATCATGGAAGTGGAACCGAACTATTCCAGGTATATTTCTAGCATAAGTTAAGTAAACGTTAGTGGGACCAACTGCTGGATAGTTTCCGTACAATTCATGGTTTTGATACGTTGGATTATATTGATCAGCATGTGAGTACCAGTAACCACTAATTGCAGGAATCCAATTCTTGTAATTCCACGGCGTACTAACATCATAAATCCAAGTAAAGTGATCATGACCATCATTAGTTTGCAATGGATTTCCATTTTCATCATGGAAGTAAAAATTAACTTCTCCTTGCTTATGGTACGTTAAGTAAACATCTGTTGGTCCTTCTGCTGGGTAATTACCATATAATTCGTTATTTTGATACGTTGGATTCTCTTGAGAAGTATGGTCATAACGATAACCATCAATTTCTGGAACCCATTTTGTATAATCCCATGGTTGTCCTACTTCACCATTCCAAGTAAAGGAATCATGACCATCGTTAGTCCGGAGCTCATTCCCATTTTCATCTTGGAAATGAAACCGAACTACACCAGGCTGATTTTTAACGTACGTTAAGTACACATTAATCACACCATACAGTGGATATTTACCTGACAAGGTATGGGTAACCTTTCCACCTTCATATTGATCAGCATGATCATAGCGATAACCGTTAATCTGTGGAACCCACTTGGTATAATCCCAGTCAGTCCCAGCAAGGTATTGCCATGTAAAGTGGTCGTGACCATCATTGGTTTCAATTGGATTTCCATTTTCATCATGGAAATAAAAGTTTACAGTCCCTACTTTCGGTAATTCATCTTCTTTTCCAACCAAATTAAAGTAGTGCATTTGATTGTTAGAATACATATAAGCATCACGTAGCTCTACCCCATTAGGTAAGAAGAAATAAGTTTCACCATTAATTTCACGCTCACCAGTCACCATATTGCCGTTTTCATCGAAGTAATACCAGTTAGAAGCGTACGGAACAAAAGAGCTTTTAGCCTGATACCCACTTGTAGAATAATACTGGGTATTGTCCCCATTCTTAACGAATCCAGTTTCAGCACTACCTTCTAATAATTCTTTTGGTAGAAACACTTGACTATCATTTACAGTAAAGTAGCGATTCGAACCCCAGTCTTTTAAAACATACCAAGCACCACGGCCCTGAATGTTAGTCCCATTAAAATATTTAGCAGACCATTCCTTAATCTTTTCATCAGGATTCATTGGTTGACCATTAGATACTTGTTTAGCTTCAAAGATCCAAGGATACATCTCTTTTAATTTATCTAAGAATGCACCACCGTATATCTTTTGATATTCTCCTCCACCAACTGTGTGAGAATCATAAAGAGTGCTTCCATCTAAATCAGAGTTCTTCACTGGATTCCCAGATTTATCCACTCGTTTAGCCGCTACCACTTCTTCACCTGGTAAATTATAGAGTTGGTCTGGAACCCAATCATCAATTGCCTGCATCCCATGAGCATGCAATGCCTTCAAACAATCTAATAACTGTTGGGCAGTTCCATACTTGGTCGGTGCCCCAAAACCAACATCATAGCGATCAGTAAACGAGTATCCATTTTTAACTACGGAATCAACAAAACTACTATCCGTACTTGGTCGATATTGTGGTGCTAGCTCAAAACTAGTAATTCCAATACTTTGGAAGAAATCAGCATTTTGCGCAATTTTAACGTTGGCATACTGATCAGTAGTGGTGGGCATATCTAAGAAATTAGAGAAACCTTCAAAAATCATTTGTGAATCTAATGCCGCATTAGAATGATAAACATTTCCATCCGTAGAATCAGCAGTGCTACTTTCAGTTCTTGCATCTTGATTATTTGGCGCACCAACTGGAACCCATACTGATAATGCTCCAGATACTTGAACATCACTAACCCCATAAACGTAATTACCATCTAAAATTAATTGGCCTTGATCATTGGTCCAAAGGGTTGGTGCTCCAGCGTCACTATCATAACTTTTTAAACCATTATTGGTTGACAGTAAAACCGCACGATACTGCTGGTTTCGGTGTGCAGCCCCCATATTAATTACAATCTTATCTGTATCACTCAGCTTAAGATTCTTATTGTTACTGAGAACCACTGCCATTCCTTCAGTTCTAGTATTTTGGTCTCCCAAATCATTGGCAGTCATTGCCCCTTTTCCGTAACGAACTGAGGTTAGAACTCCCCGATAATCATTAGGTCCCATTGACTGATTACCATTAACATATTGAACATTCATGTTCTGGCCACCAGCTACATATTTAATTCTGGAACGTAACAGATTAACTAAAGCATCATAATATGGACTATGCTGTCCCATATATTGTCCATTGTCCATGAATAAGTCTCCGTAATAAATTCGCGGAACAGAGTCCTTATTCGTTAGTAACATGGCATAAGCAGCAGGAACATTATATAGAGCATACTTTTTATTAACACTATTTAAATCATCATTATAAATCTCAAAGGCTTTTTTAATTTCATCTGGAGTAGGATTCAATCCATCTGCATCTGGATTAATTTGATCAGTAATGATTTTTCCAATTACTTCTTGTACTAAAGAATCATGAGCACGAATAAAGTTATAGTTAGGGTGAGCCTTGTTCTCACTAGAGTTTTCACCCTCACGGTTATTTAAACTAGTCGTCATTAATGGTTCAAGTTTACTTCTATTCTCCGAAGGAGTTGTTAACCCATAAATAATCCCAAGGTGCCCTAAAAAGTCCATCGTTAACTGCGTATTGCCATGCTTAGCAACGTAGTCTGGATCAGCAAAACTCCAGTCTTCCAAAATTGATAAATGCTGATTGGCATTTTTATCATTTTTATTAATTCCATACGCAGCTTTAAAGTAATCGCCAGCAATTTTTAATAAATCAGCATCTACGTTATCAACTGCATCAACTCGATATCCATCAAAGTGAGCATCAGGATCATTCGCAATGATGGTTCCTAAATTCATCATATAGTACAGCCAATTCAATTGTTCTGCTTGAACTGCTGGATTAGAGTTATCAATATCATTGGCTAACAGTAATTCATAACCATCCGTAACCTTTTTCTGTTGTCCTTCCTGGTTAACAGGATTGCGATTGATTAATCGGTAATCAGAGTTAGCATTAGGAGTCAATTTATTATTGACGTAAGACAGTGCTCCTCCCTGAAGATGATCATCACTTCTAAACTCACTCTTAATATTCCAAGCAGGTTGAGAATTGACAAAATGTGTAATATCCTCACGTAACCAATCAACATTTCCTGAAGCTGTAATTCTTTTTTCAATGTTCTTTTGCACAGTTAGTGCCATAATATTTAATAATTTTTGATCAGCTTTAGCAAAATCAAATTTAACATTTGGTAATAACCCAGCAGCTTGCATATTTTGTAAATATGCCACTTGCGTGTCTTTATCAGGCCACCAAGCCATTAACAATGGTCGACGATCAGAATCAGTAGAAGGAACCCATTGTTCCCCATTTTCATAAATATCTTTAGGTCGATACCATGAATTAGCAGTTAAAAATCCATCGACATTATCAAAATTCTTGGCATCCTTAGAATAAGCAACATTATGTTCATTTCCAATTGTTGTTAATCCAGTTTTAAATTGATCAGTTGGGGTGGTTAATTCACCAGTCGTATCATTAAACCACAAAGTTTGCCCGCCAATAACGACTGTAAAGTTCTTCCGTAATTGACCATAATCATCATAAAAATATGTCTTACCATCAATTTGGTGAATATGAGGATCATCATACTTAACCTCATTCTGATTTGTCGCATTTAAATTAGTAAATAAAGCTGGAGTAGAATTTTGTTTCTCTTGATTGTCATTATTTTCGGTTGATGGATTGGGTTGATTAGTAATTTCTGCCGGTTTACTAGTAATTTTTTGAGATCCGTCATCACTAACGACCTTTTCGGAATCTTTATTATGGTCAGTAGCTTGGTTTTTATCTAGATTGTTCTGATGATTAGAATCAGCTTGTTGCGTTTGATTAGAATCATTAGTTGAATTATTTATACCACTATCATCAGATTGGGATTTATTTTGACTATCATTCTTTTCAAAAACATCAGAATGATTATCATTACTTGATTTGTCAGAATTGTCAGTTTGATTAGAATCTGATTTTTGTCCCGTAGAAATCGGTTGGTATTTAATTTCCGTACTATTAGAAGTTGTGTTGACCGTTTGAGTAATTTGAGATTGCTGTTGGTTATCATCACTCTTTTGTGATGATTGAACAGAATCATTATCATTAATTTCTTTAACAGCTAACTGCTGATTAGATTTAGATTGATTATTATCAGTAGAATTATTTGGAGACTGAACAGCCGTGCTGGTTTGATTTACAGAATTAATCTGATCATCGGCATGAGTAGTCATACTAGGTAATATTCCCACCAATCCCAACGCCACAGTTGCAACTGTTAAACAAGCATATACCCACTGCTTTCCCTTTTTGTACATTTTATAATGTTCTTTAATTTCCTGGCCTGGTCTCAATTACATAGCTCCTTTATTTATAAAATCATTTTAAAAATTTAATGATTTCTTATTAATTAAAGTCTTGTTTATTATATCTTAAAAAATTACATCTGTTACAAATGTAACATAATTGTAAAGTTTAATTGTTAAATGGTTACTTACAATTGTAAAGCTATTATTATTTAATTTATAAATAATTAGATAAAAAAAGACCTAATTCCAACTTAAATTGGAATCAGGTCTTTTAACTAAAAATGTAATCCTACTTTTAATAAGCTGCATTCGGTTTTACCATAATTTTTACTGTATTAAAAATTAATTTAAGGTCATAAAGCAATGAGCTTTTTTGAATATATTCTAAATCTAAATCAACCATCGTATTAAAGTCACCACTATTCCGGGTGGTGGTTTGCCAAAGCCCTGTACAGCCAGGGACAACTAAAAGTCGTTGCATATCGTAATCCGTATATTCAGCAACTTCACTAGGAATAGGCGGACGCGGTCCAACTAGGGACATGCTTCCCCCAATTACGTTTAATAACTGCGGTAATTCATCCAAACTATATTTACGAATAAACTTCCCCACGCGAGTAATCCGGGGATCATCTTTCATTTTAAACATTGCACCCTGAACTTCATTTTGGGCTTTTAGTTCGGCTAGTTTTTGATCAGCATTAGGAATCATTGACCGAAATTTAAACATTTGAAAATGCTTGCCGTTTTTACCAACTCGTTCTTGAACGTACAAAACTTTTCCATGGGAACCATCGAATTTAACTAAAAATGCAACTACTAGTAATAACGGGCTCAAAGCTAGCAATCCTAAGCAACTTAGTAATACATCGAAGATTCGTTTAAATGTAAAATAAATCGGTCGATCCTGTACCTTTTTCGGATCAAGCTGAATTTTTGTTTGCATTCCACCTTCTACCAAACTAAATCACCTTTTCTTTAAATTCGTCCATTCTCTTTTTAGCATAAAAGCACACTAATTATACCATAAAGAAACTAATCCCTTTTTTTATCTGAGTAATCTTTAGATTAATTCAATCAAGTTTAATTCTTTTTGATTACCTTTTGTAGTACATTTTGCACTAGTTGCGGTCGTAATATTAACAACATCAATAGATAGCTAATCATTCCGACCACAATTTCTAAAGCAAGCATCCCCCAGGTATCTTTCAACTCAATATCCATGGTAAACACTAATAAAAACATTATAATTCCAGCAATTAAATACTTGAAATAACCATTGAATAACCGTTTCAAGTCGATTTGATCCCTAATAATATAAATTTGATAGATTGTAACACATAACTCCGAAAGAACCGTTGCAAGCGCCGTTCCGGCTGCTCCCCACAGTAAAATTAGTGGGATATTGGCAACAATATTCACAATTGCTCCTAAAATAACAGAATAGTTATAAGCTTTATTTTGTCCCGTCGGAACCAAATATTGCACTCCAATTGCATTACTCCAAGCAATTAATACAATTACAATTGCTTCTAGCATCATCAAAGGAATCACTGGCATAAATTTAGAAGAAAAGAACAATGGAACAAACGAAGGTGCAACTGCCGCAATTCCACAAGTTAAAGGGATTGAAAGTGCCGTAACAAATTCAAACGTAGTGTATAAATAACCACGAACTCTTTCCATTTCTCCCCGTTGAAATGCATTAGCAACGTGGGGAAGCATCACCATTCCGGTCGCGGTTACAACCGCTAGTGACATTTTAATAATTTTATCCGACTGACCAAAGAAACCAGCTTGGGTTACATTGGTCATTAATCCCAACATGTACTTATTCACATATAAATAAATTTGGGTGGCAATTTCGGGAATAAAAAGAACTAAAGATGGATGTAAATGCTTCCACAAATGAAAATGTTTCCAATCGGGTAACCCAATGTACCGCTTCAAACTAGGAAAGAGCGTCAAATTACCAATTAATAATGAGAGCGATAAAATCAAAATATAAGTAGCTAAATCACTATATGATTTAACTAACGTAAAAATACTAATTAAAGTAATGATTTTAACTAATAGATTTCTCAGTACGGTTACCGCAAAGTTCTCGACACCTTGAAAAAACCAAGAGATGTCAAAAGCAGCAGCTAATAATGAGAATGATTGGGCGAGATAATAAATTTGAAACCGATGTACTAACGAAAGGAAAATAAAGAAAGCCACATACGCAATTCCAATGGTAATCATCCGCATGAAAAATATTTCATAAAAAGTATTAGTTAACTTTTCTCGATTATTACGAACGTATGCAACTTGGCGGTTCCCATACAATGCCACGCCAATACTACCAAAAATAATAAAAAATTGAATTACCGCGTTAGTATAATCATTAATTCCAACCCCTTTTGGCCCTAAAACTCGAGCCAAATAAGGTGAAGTAATCAAAGGAACTAATAAAATAAAAATCTGGTAAAAAGCATTGTATAGGTAATTTTTAATTACCTTCATTATTAATTACTCACCAAACTCAGTTTTAACTAAACGCAAAGCAGACATGATCGTTTGATCCATGTTGTAGTAACGATATTGTCCTAATCGACCACCAAAGACAACGTTATCAGCTTCTTTAGCTGCTAAATCAGTATATTGCTTGTAAAGGGACCGATTCTGCTTGTTATCAATTGGATAGTATGGTTCATCACCACGATGCCAATCCTTGGGATATTCGTGGGTAATCACAGTTTTGCCCTTGTTCCCCTTACCAAATTCAAAGTGTTTGTGTTCAATTACCCGGGTAAATGGTGTTTCGGCATCAGTGTAGTTAACTACCGCATTTCCTTGGTAGTTATCAACATCTTTAACCTCAGTTTCAAACCGTAAGCTCCGGTATTCCAATTCACCAAGGGCATAGTCAAAGAATTGGTCAATCATCCCGGTGAAAATAATCCGCTTGCCAGAGTTTAAATACTCATCTTTGTGCGCAAAGAAATCGGTGTTCAACTTCACGTCAATTAAGTCACTGGACAACATTTTTTCAACAATTTGCGTGTAGCCGCCCTTAGGAATTCCTTGGTATGGATCGCTAAAGTAGTTGTTATCATAAATAAACCGAACCGGAATTCGACGAATAATAAAGGAAGGTAAATCAACTGCTTTTCTTCCCCATTGTTTTTCGGTGTAACCTTTAACTAATTTTTCATAAATATCGGTTCCAACTAAGGAGAGCGCTTGTTCTTCTAGGTTAGTGGGCTTTTCTGGAACGTTCGCATTCTGCTTTTGTTCTTCAATTTTAGCCTGGGCTTCTGCCGGTGTCCGAACCCCCCAGAGCTTACTAAAGGTATTCATATTAAACGGTAAGTTATAAATTTCCCCGTTGTAATTAGCAATTGGACTATTAACGTAATTATTAAATTCGGCAAACTGGTGTACATATTCCCAGATGTCCTTCATTTTCGTGTGGAAAATGTGTGCTCCATACTGGTGAACCTGGATCCCTTCCACTTCTTTGGTATAAATATTTCCCGCGATGTGGTCACGTTTTTCAATTACTTCTACGTGATTACCACGTTTTGCTGCTTCGTAGGCAAACGTTGATCCAAATAAACCTGAACCAACTACTAAATAATCAGTCATTTTCGTTCCTCCAATTTGGTAGTTCTTTACAAACCATAAAAATCAAAATGAAAATTAATAAAGGGGTTTCATTGACAATCGTTAGGGTTAATAAAACCATGACCAATAATAACACAAACGCATCAACATAATGTTTTCGCATAAAGGCCATGATTAACGGAATCAGGTAAAAAGCAAGAAAGATAACTCCACCATATGATAAGATCTGTAGAATCCCTAATGAAAAGCCATGATTCCCCCCCTTCATTAACCGGTAACTAGCCATCAACCGTTTAATGGCACGAAGGTTCCCTAGTCCATTCCCAAAAATTGGACTCTGTAAGAACGAGTTCCAGCCAGCCTTAATGTCATCCGACCTAATGCTAACGGATCCTTGAAATGTATTGACTTTATTAATCCAAATCAAGGATAGACCCACTAGTAAAAGTCCTCCTAGTCCAATCCAAATGTAATATTTTTTTCTTCTCGGTAATCTAGTATATAAATCCCAATGCTTCATTACCAAGTTCCCTACCAAAGCCAAGAAGCAAATCAGCAATCCAGTGGTAGAAACCGTAGTAATAATTGTGGCAAACAACACAATTCCCCGAAAATAATAAGTAGGTGAATGCTTCAAATAAAACAAATTAAAAATAAAGGCAACGGATAACACAAACGAAAACATTGGTGCTTCTGCATAAAGGCCTGTATTTCTGACTAGTTGGAGGCCAAAGAAGCTGGCTGGCTCCTGGGCTAAAAAGTGAAGTCCCCAGAAACCCGGAACGTAGTGTTTTCCACCCCAATTAATGAAAATTTGTGAATTAAATGGATATTGGATTTCTGCCAGAATCCAGAAAAATAATGAAATAATTGCAAGTACCACAGCAATATTTACAATTGCAGAGAGCAACTTTGTTCCGCGTTTTAGCAAGAAAACCAGCATACAAAAGCAGAAAAATAAAACTGGAATCACTAAGTAAAATAGGAAAACATGAAAGAAATGGAATTTATAGTTTAAAAAGCTAATTAACAAAAATAGTGATATTAAAACTACATAGGTGCCGACTACCTTAAATATAAGGCCATAATTAACGTGGATCTGATACTTTTTTAACACTAGAAAATACACTAAAATCCCCAAGCTAGTGAATAAGGGAACCACTAACCTGAGTTCCTTAGGAAAAAATCCAGGAGCTACAAAATAAACCACGTTCGTGGATAATAACAAAAAAAGTGAAAACAAATAGTCAGCCACTGATAATAATTTAAGATCTTTGTTTTCCATAAATCTCCCATCTTTGCTTAATTATGCTTTTTAAATTGGGGAAATTGGATGGTAGGCTTAAAAAAGAGCCCTTTCCAGTAACCCTTGGTTAACACTCTTACTTTTTTTAGTTTATATTGCGACTTCCCAAACGTAATTTTAAACAACAGGTAAAAATACTTCAGCCCGTTTTTCACGCGATCGCGTTTTCCAAACTCACGGGCAATGTAGGCTTGATTTCTAAAGTTATAGTAATAACGGCCAATTTTATCCGGGTTTTGTTCCGCAATAATATCAACTCCGGTATTGGCTTTAGTGGCGTGTTCCACTAAGCTACTACCCACAAAGTAGCCATCAAATCGTTGGGTGATCCGCCGTGAATACTCCACGTCGTCTCCCCAAATGAAAAATTCAGCAACTGGTAACCCACACTGCCGAACTGCTGCATCGCTAATCAACATCGAAACAAACGAAGAAGACGTAATTCCAACTAGTCCTTGTTCAGCGTATTGATTCCACTGCTCATTAACTTGAGGAATGTTCATGATGGCTGGCACGGAATCTTTTCCCCACCGAACGTTACTTGCCAATACTCCCACTTGCTCTGGCTGATTGACCTTTTGCAACGCCGCAATTAATTCTTGCAGTGAGTCTTGCTTCGGATATGTATCGTCATCCATTACCCAATAATAATCGAATTGATTTGCTTCACATGCAATTTTAAGGCCCGCACTAAAACCACCGGCGCCTCCAACGTTCTGGTCTAAGTTAACTACCTCAATTAAATCATTATCTAACGTTGCTAAATAATCAGTTGTCCCGTCAGTACTAGCATTATTAATGACATAAATCTTAGCAGGCAAATACTGCTGTGCTAGCAGATAATTAAGTGATTCTTTCAAGTACTGTAAACGATTAAACGTTACCAAGACGACTGCAACGTTTGGATTATAATTAAAATCAGTCATAAACTACTCCATATATTGATCGATTGCATTCATAAAAACTTCAAAATAGTTTGCGCTATAGAATTGGTTAATCGAATTCTTAATTTTCTGTGGATCGTTAAAATCAACCTGGCGGTCAATGAATTTTTGTAAAACATGCGCCAGTTGTTGTGAGTCCCCACTTTGATACAAATAACCATTGTCACTATTCACGATATCATCCGGGCCGGTATCACAATTAGAAGAAATCACAGGGATTCCATTCGCAATCGCTTCATTTAGAACCATCGGTAATCCTTCAAACGTCGAAGTTAACACTAAAGCATCACATTTTTTCACTTCATGCCACAAATCATCTGCAAAACCATGAAAATGAATTCGATCGGATATCCCCAGCTTTTGCACATATTCCTGTGCCTCTGCGACATCTCCCATACCATAAACATCTAGTTGCCATTTTCCATGTGTTTGACTTAACCCGTCAAATAATTCATGAAGATTCTTTTGGCCATTCATCATGATCCGCCCAACATATAGAAAATGAGTCGGTTCATCGGGCGCCGAACGCGGAACCACGTGGTCCGTTTTTACAATTGGATTATAGATTACATTGATTTTAGACTGAGGAATGCCCCGCTGCTCCAATTGATGGGCAATTCCCGTGCTAATTACCAAATAACCATCCGCTGCCTTCAAAAACATTTCGGGAACTTGGTGGGAATCTAACGAGAAATGGTACCACGCCATCACTTGATAGTGATAACCGAAGATTCTTTTCAATACCGTCAAACAAAACCACATAATGTAACTATTAGAAATAACCACGTCCGGACGTTCTTTTCTGATCTGATGATTCAGGATAAAGAATAAAGAAATTAAATACTCAATTTTTCTAATTTTTTTGTTGCGACTTAACTGTAAAACCGTTTTATTTTTAATTTTACTCAACCAACCAGTATCAATCGTTCCCCCAATGCTACTTAGGCTTAATTGATACCGATCGTTTGGCAACGTCTTGTTGTATTCATCGAAAAGATTTTCGATAACCGTCTCTGTGCCCCCGTATCCAGTCATAAAGGGAACAAAAATCATAATTTTTTTCATTTTTGCACCCCCTCTACTAAAAGTGCGAATTCACTTGATTTTTGTCATCGTTATTTTGGAACTTTCGTTTCAAAAAGCCCCAAGCCTTTTTGATTAACTGTCGATCTCCAATTTGAACCCAATTACATTCCACAAATTTGACTTGGTTCTTGGTGACCCAAACATCCATCAACAATTCGGACAGATAGCCATACACACGCGCCTCTTGGACGGAATAATTAGAGATGTCCGTTTGTTCCTGCACTTTAAATAAAACGGGGAAAATGAACTCACAATAGTCATCAAAGGCAGTTTTCTTCATGATGAACATGTTAAACATGTGGGCCGACCGACGATTAAGCACTTGATCAAACGAGGACAAATAGTCAGGATAGTCCTGCTTAATTACATTTCTCAAATTAATTAAGGGTTGCTCATGATGGGAATGAACGTAATGAGAGTAAATCGTTTCAATCACGTAGTGCCGTTTCTTAGGTAAAACTACTGGTGCTTTTTCTAATAACTCAGCCACCTCTGCCGAAGTTAAAACATGCTCCAAATCACGCTTATGCGTCTTACTAAAAAGCCGTCGGTAGTGAACTAAACCCACAGCATCAACATCTGGCAGGTTCTTAAAAGCCCAGTAAACGGCCGTTAATTCGTTATAGTTCGGATTTAACCGAGAAATGTTCGTTCCCGTATTGTCTAGTTGATACCCCTTTTGCCCCTTAAAGTTTCGATCTGCTCCGACCAAAATGGGCAGATAAACCGGATCTTTAGGCATTGGTGCATCTTTATGAGTGGCGACCAAAACTTTGGCTTTAATTGAAATCAACTCCTTTAACTCGGTTTAAATTAATAAGTACTGCCCGCTGTTCCATCATAGCCATAATTAGAACTGGTCATTCCAGTTCCAGTGGTTGTCGTGGCTGGACTTCCAGCGGTGAGACCAGTGGTTGGTTTCGGAGTTGGTTTAAGTTTTGGCTTCGACTTATCTTTTTTAACTTCTCCGTTCACTTTTCCCTCATTTAATAAATCCAATTGCTTTTGAGCATCTTTGGAGCCATTAAACTGGGCATGATTTTTATATTTCCAGGTAAATGGGTGCACCATAATTTTAACCTGATCACCTGTATTCAACGCTAATAACTCTTTGTTAGTAAGGTGAGTCCCTCCATA
Source organism: Fructilactobacillus hinvesii (assembly GCF_024029435.1). NCBI lineage: Bacteria > Bacillati > Bacillota > Bacilli > Lactobacillales > Lactobacillaceae > Fructilactobacillus > Fructilactobacillus hinvesii. The sequence continues at coordinate 145,709 of NZ_CP097118.1, forward strand.
TGAAACAATCAAAGGATCGTGAGGAGAAACCGGGCGATTATTCACTTTAGCAATAATGGGATTATCTTCATGCCGATCATTGGTAACGATTGCCACTTTCCCATTTTCTCCATCAATTGAAGCTACGTGTCCCGTCGTCGCTAACTTAATTTGTTTACTTGGAATTAACTCGCTTGGTGGGTCAACCTTTGCCAAGCCCTTTTTACCCCCGACAAAAAGAACTAACAACAGTAACGGAATGATTGCCAGCCAAATTTCTTTCCGAATGTTATTTTTCCGCCCGTGCTGACCCTGTTTTAAAGTTCCAGAAAAAATCGGACCATTTGTCCGATAGTCATACCAAAAGACAGCTGCTACCAGTACAAAAAATAAGACTGCAAAAGCGAGCAGAAAGCCTTTGCTACTAAATAAATTGCTCAAGTGATACAGCATATACTTAAATTTTGAATATTCCATTAATCTGCGAACCCTCCTTTTAATTTAAAGCGATATCTCCAGTGGTGGCCTGCGGCAGATCTAAACTACTTCTGATTTGGTTGGTCGTCTTTTGTAGTTCAGATTGTGGCGTAACTTCCATATCTTGCCCTTGAATTTCTTCTCCAGACTGCCCGCTTAAGTACGTGTTTTCAATGTTGTTACGAGCCGACAGGTATCCCGTTGCAATCGCTGAGAGATCGGAGAATTGCAAGTCAGTTTGTGTGTTTTTCGCAATCGAGTTGATGAAGTTTTGGTTTAATAATGAAGTTACGGAACCGCTCTTTGTAACCACTCCTTCCAATAATTGTCGTTGCCGTTGTTCCCGGCCAAAATCTCCCCGGGGGTCATCGTAACGCATCCGAGAGTAAGCTAAGGCTTTCTTTCCGTCCATCTTCGTTGGTTGTCCCTTAGTGAAGTGGTACCCTTCGTAGTCAAAAGTCAGTTCTGGTGAAATCGTTACCCCACCAACCTGATCCACAATTTGGACTAATCCGCGCATGTTAATCAAGGCATAGTAATCAATCGGTACGTTCAGCATCTTTTGCACCGTTTGAATGGCAGTTTTAGCACTTCCATATGCATAAGCAGCGTTAATCTTAGCTGGAGATTGATCTGAGTAACCTGGGATGTTAACGGCCGTATCCCGAGGAATGCTGGTGATTAAAGTTTTGTGCGTAGTGGGGTTAATGGTTACGATCATCATGGTATCGGTTCGTCCTTTGTAAGTCCGCCCCAATTCCCCTGTATCGGTTCCCATCAGTAGGATGGAAATCGGCTTTTTGTTTTTCAACAGAGAACTCGTGTCCCGCTCTTTTTGTAAACCGGCACTGTTATAAGCATTATTAACCGCGTTTTTAACGGCAAAGTACTTATAGGAACCAAAAGCCACTACCCCAAATAGTAAAACTAGAATAATCGTCAAAATAATGTTTCGGGTTCGATGTGATTTTTTCGGTTGCTGATCACGATCTAATCGACTTTCTTCCATAACGGATAATCTCCTTTATCTTTTATAAGTCCAAAATACAATAGTTACAGTTTACCAAACTAAAGTAGATTTTAAAACATTAAGTTGGCCGTGTCCCCCGCGACGCGTGAATTTCTGTAAGAATTAAGTTAATTTTTTGACTTTTTTTGACTTTTGTGAGCTAATCGCTGTCCTTTTTGGTTAAGAAAGGTTAAACTATAAGTATAGAGATATAGAAATATCTCTACCGGGAATTCATCCAATGCCTTCCCAATAACTTAGGAAAGAAGGATTTTTCTATGCCACGTAATTTTGGAAATGATCCATTCGGTAACAGTGGAATGGATGATTTATTTAACAGTTTCTTTAACAACATGGGGGATAACCCGAACGCTCGTTACGTCGTTAACGGCCACGAATTAACCCCAGAACAAGTCGCTGAAATGCGGCGGACGGGACGTATCCCTGGTCAAACCGGGCAACACAACGTCACCCCTAACCAAACAAATCAAGCAAATCAAAAACAAGAAAGTTATCTCGATAAAATCGGTCGGAATTTAACTGATGAAGCTAAGCAAGGTCTCTTAGACCCTGTTATCGGCCGTGACAAGGAAATTCAAGAAACCGCTGAAATTTTAAGTCGGCGGATTAAGAATAACCCAATTTTAGTTGGAGACGCCGGAGTTGGTAAGACCGCTATCGTTGAAGGTCTGGCTCAAAAGATTGTCAACGGTGACGTTCCTGCTACCATCAAAGACAAACAAATTATTTCGATTGACCTTTCTTCTCTGGAAGCCGGAACCCAATACCGGGGTGCCTACGAAGAAAACATTCAAAAATTAGTTAAAGAAGTTGAACAACGTAAAAACGTGATCCTCTTCTTCGACGAAATTCACCAAATCGTCGGTGCCGGTGCATCTGGCGATGAAAACGGTGGTAAAGGTTTATCTGACATCTTGAAACCTGCTTTATCTCGGGGTGACATCTCCATCATTGGAGCTACGACCCAAGATGAATACCGAAACACCATTATGAAGGACGCTGCTTTAGCTCGTCGTTTCAACGATGTTACGGTTAACGCTCCTAGCAAGGAAACCACGTTTGCAATCCTGCAAGGAATTCGCAAGTCTTACGAAGACCACCACCAAGTTAAATTACCAGATGACGCTTTAAAGGCTGCCATTGACTACTCAGAACAATACATTCCACAGCGTTCTTTGCCTGATAAGGCAATCGACTTAGTTGATATGACCGCTGCTCACCTAGCTGCTAAACACCCAGTTACTGACAAAGTTAGCCTGGAAAAAGAATTAAAGGCTGCTAAGCAACAAAAGGAAGAAGACGCTAAGGCCGAAAACTTCGAAGCTGCTGCTAAGGACAAAGCTAAGATTGAAGAACTGGAAAAGAAGTTAAACAACCAGTCTGACAACTCAGAAACTCCAGTAGCAACTCCAGCTGACATTGCTGAATCTGTAGAACGGTTAACCGGAATTCCGGTTTCTCAAATGAGTTCTGACGATATGGAACGGCTCAAGGGAATGGGCGACCGGCTCAAATCCCACATCATCGGTCAAGATGAAGCTGTGGATGCCGTTGTTAACGCCATTCGCCGGAACCGGGCCGGTTTTGACGAAGGCAACCGTCCAATTGGTTCGTTCCTCTTCGTTGGACCAACTGGGGTTGGAAAAACTGAATTAGTTAAGCAATTAGCTAAGGATATGTTTAACAACCAAGATTCCATTATCCGACTCGATATGTCTGAATACCAAGACGAAACTGCCGTTTCCAAGATGATTGGTGCTACCGCGGGATACGTTGGTTACAACGATAACGGTAATACCTTAACGGAACGGGTTCGTCGGAACCCATACTCCATCGTGTTGCTGGACGAAATCGAAAAGGCTAACCCACAGGTCATCACCCTCTTACTGCAAGTGATGGATGATGGTCGGTTAACTGACGGTCAAGGAAACGTCGTCGACTTCAAGAACACGGTCATCATCGCTACTTCGAACGCCGGCTTTGGTAACAACTCCTTAGGTAAAGACGAAGACAAGAACCAGAACATTATGGATCGGTTAGCTCCGTTCTTCCGTCCTGAATTCTTGAACCGGTTCAACGCCATCGTTGAATTCTCTCACTTAACTAAGGATGATTTGAGTCAAATCGTCGACTTGATGATTCAAGACTTAAACACCACTTTAGCTCGTAAGGGCATGAAGTTGTCCATTTCTCAAGATGTGAAAGACTGGTTGATGGAACAAGGTTACGATGAAGCAATGGGTGCTCGTCCGCTTCGTCGGGTTATTGAACAACAACTGCGTGATAAGATCGCCATGTACTACCTTGACCACCAAGACGTTAAAGACATCAAGGCCGTTCTTGATAAAGAACACGATACCCTGAAAATTGAAGAAGATCATGTTGCTGAAAAGGCAGAAAAATAAGCTTCTGTAAGCACAAAAATAGCTCGTCATTACGACGGGCTATTTTTTTACTTAATTTTCCCTTAAATTAAAGTTCCCTATTGTAACGTAATTCACTAGGATATATTATTAAAGTTGTGTCCAAAAAATTTTGCAAAAGAGGTTTCATCGTCATGCCAACTGAACGACCAAAAAATCGCTTTATTACCGGCTTCACCGGTCTACGAGCGTTAGCAGTGATCTGCGTTATTCTATATCATTTTAATCCTGCATTATTTAGCGGGGGTTATTTAGGGGTTCCCGTCTTCTTAACCTTGTCTGGTTACCTAGTTACGGATCACCTGTTCAACGAATACCAGATCACCGGAACATTCAGCTACGGCCATTTTTGGTACAAACGCCTAAAACGATTGTACCCAACTTTGATTGTGATGCTCTTTGCAACCGCTGCCTACATCACCTTTTTCCAACGAAATATTTTAGCGAACCTCTGGCAGAGCATTGTAACTAACCTTGCCTACGTCTATAACTGGTTTGAAATTTTAAACGGGCAGTCCTACTTTCAAAAATTTGCGGGGTCTGAATCCCCGTTTACCCACCTCTGGACCCTCTCAATCGAAGGACAATTTTATTTAATTTGGCCCCTCATCGTGCTGATGCTACTGCATCTTTTCCGTAAATCCAAACGGGTCATTTTTTGGACGGCTCTGATTCTCTCAGTTGGTTCAGCCTTATTGATGGCCTTCCTCTTTCACCCCGGAGTAGATCCTAGTCGGGTTTACTATGGAACTGACACCCGGATGTTTTCCATCTTATTAGGGGCTTGCCTAGCAGTTCTCTGGCCTAGTCAACGAATGCTTAACAATCCTAATTCCCAACAACGGCTCTTCTTTGAAATCATCGGGGCCATTGGAATGGGAGGAATGCTAATTACGGTCTTCACGGTTGGGGCCCAAGCTCCCTTTCTTTACCGCGGGGGCATGTTCCTCTTTTCCATCTTTACCGTCTTAGCAATGTGGGCCATCGTTGCCAACGCTAGTGTTTGGAACCGCGTGTTAACTAACCCCGTGTTTGACTGGATTGGCTCGCGGAGCTACGAAATTTACGTTTACCAGCTGCCTGTTTTTGTTTTTTTCAGCGACAAGGTTACTAACATTGCGGAGCACCAGTGGCTCTATGCGCTTGTGGAGGTGGCCATTATCCTTGCGATTTCAGAGCTTTCCTATCGCTACGTTGAAGTCCCTTTCAGCCACTATGACTACTCCCAGGCGATCCGTCGGTTGTTAAGCTTTGTTAATCAAATCACCCTGCGACGTGCCGTTTTAACCACTATCATGGTCCTTGGAATGGTGGGATTCATCCAGTCCACCATCGTGGATCCAAAGGTTGCTAACCACTCTCCGTTAGCCAACCACATTAAGAAAAACGCGCAACAAGAAAAACAGTATAATCAAAAACTGGCCAAACAAATTAAAAGTGGGAAAAAGGTCAAACGCAATTCCGCTGATGAAGAGAAGATTGAAAAGGACGGCCTAACCAAACAACAGCTCAAGCAAGCCCAACAGCTTTCCGGTAGTGCCGTCGGTGATTCTGTGATGTTAGCGGGCCGAGACGATCTCCAAAACATCTTCCCGCAGCTTTACATTGATGCTCAGGTCTCCCGCCAAGCTGATGCAGCGGTTGCTTCGTTAAAAACCATGCAAAGTAAAGGCGTCCTGGGAAAAAACATTATCATCGGTTTAGGAACTAATGGTAACATTGACCAAGACACCATTGACGAAGTACTGAAAATTGCTGGACCAAGCCGGCATGTCTTTTGGATTAATAACCACATTCCGTCCCAACCATGGCAAAATAAGAATAATGAACTGTTAACTGCCACCCAGAAAAAGAACAAGAACTTCTACGTTATTGACTGGAATGACTACGTTGCTAACCATCCTGAATGGCTGTATGGAGACCAAGCCCACCCGAATCCAACTGGTGCTCCTAAGTACGCCACGTTCATTGCCAAGAACGTCTTAGATCACGCTACCAAGTAATTAGCATCCGGAGGAGTACCCATGAAATTACCCCAGCTCAATCGAATGAATGTGATTAAATTGGTAGCCGCCGTGATTGGCTTAGGGTTGCTCCTGCTCATTTTTCGGGATTATCAACCCCAAATTAAGATGATGTTTGATCCAGCTCAACGGCCGCAAGCCATCCAAGCAATTCGCCAACACGGGGTTTTTGATGCCTTCTTGATCATGCTCCTCTTGTTTTTGGGAACCGTGATTCCAGGAATTCCGGTGATGCCGATTGCTATTCTCGCCGGGATTTGTTTTGGCGCCCTACCCGGAACCATTATTAATGCCTGTGCGATTGGTCTGGGGAATTTAACCGCCATTTATCTCATCAATTGGTTCAAGCGTGACATTCAAAAGCAATATCGCCATAACCGGTTTGCCGATCATCTCCGGCAAAGTAAAAATCCTCTGATGGCCCTGGTCGTTGGTTACTCCATCCCAGCCATCCCTTCCTACCTAGTAAGTTTACAAGCCGCAAACGACGAGAAACGCTTTGGTAGAAAGCTGGTCTTCATTGCCGCTTGTTTAGGGACCATTCCGCTCGCGCTAATCTATGCCCTCGGGGGAAATTCCCTCTTGAACGGAAAATGGCTTGAATTATTGCTGGTTGTTGTCATTTTAATCATCTTCTTTGTAGGAGCCGATCACCTGTTGAAATATTTAGCGGGTTAAAAAACCGGTGTAAACGCTAAAAACGTTTACACCGGTTTTTTTAGTTTATTTTACGCATAATTGACTCTAACCATTTAGCAGCTACTTCCATATTTGCTTGTGTATCTGGTGCATTAGTCATTTTTAAAATAAATTCTTCACCAGTGTTATTAACGATATCATCATCAACAACATCATATCCATTTTTATATAGAAAGAATAGTGCTGCTTGGATTGCTGTTCTTTTATTTCCATCTACAAAAACATTCTTTTTCGTGATTTTCTGAAGAATAAAAGCTGCTTTTAACCAAATGGTAGGATATAAATCTTGACCATATAATGCTTGTTGTGGAGAGTTAACAATTACATCTAAAGCTGACGAAGATTGAACACCGTAATTTTTACCGCCAACCATAGTAACTATTCGTTCATTGATGCATTTCAACTCATCTGCATTTAAATATTTAATAAAATTACTCATTAATATCCTAACGATCTTTAAGTTTTTCCATTAAGGGTTTAAATCTATCCATAAAATCAGCTAATCCAGGATCAATCTGATCTTTTTCACTTTTTTTTACAGGAATATAAGTAATAGATTGATCTGAATTTTGCACTACTCTAAATTCTTCGCCAGTATTAACTTCAATCCCATTCGGAACAGTTAAAATCTTTGAGTTTCCAACCTTTCTAACTTTTAGGACATCATTATAAGTCATTATTAATCCCCCTATTAAGACTATATTCCGTAGTATATACCACGAGTATATACAAAAATCACGCTAACTAAAAGAATTTTTCCAAATATATTGCTAAAAAGAAGTCAGATTAACTCACACCATCCATACTTATGAAACCACAAAAACCCCCGTTAGTCAGAAAAATCTAACCAACGGAGGTTTTACATCCAAAGAAAGATAACTATGGGACTAAATTAGCAACCAATTACGCCATCCATGCCGGTGTTTTCAACACCCTTGGTGGCATCGTTAGTAGTCATTTGGCCATCTAAGAGTTCACTATCACTCTTTAATTGTAACCAGTTGTGATTAAAGTCAATCTTCATTCCCTTGTCAAAGAAAGACATGTCATTTTTACTCGTGTAGAAAGGAGCATCCTGATTATTATCCATTTTAACGTCATATGGGGATTCTAACTTAGAAATACCCACCACTTGGAAAGTGTCACCAACGGTACAAGAACCGCCACCTTTTGAGTATTGGTTGGAGCCGTCGTCAGTAGCCAACAAGTAGTATTTAGCGTCCGGTAACCGTTTCTTGATGTAATCCATTGCTGAGTCAGTAATCGTTAAGTTCATAATAATTTCCTCCTTTATTTAGCTTACTAATTCATTCTAACAGCTTCATCTTCCCAGCCCCAATATTTAGCTCACAAAATTTAATTTTTAACAACTTAATTTCCAAGGAGAACACCAGCTACCATTACAAAAGAGGTATGGTAAAATTAAGATACCTTAAACAGAAAAGGAGTAGCTATTATGGTTATGTACAAAGATCTTGAAAATAAAACAGCGGTAATTACTGGGGGCGACTCTGGAATCGGTGCTGCCATTGCAGTACGGCTCGGCCAAGAACATATGAACGTAGTGATCAACTACCACAAAAACGAAACAGCTGCGAACGAAACAGCTGCCAAAGTGGAAGCGGCCGGTGGAAAAGCCACCATCATTCAAAAAGACATCAGTGACGAAGCGGCCGCTGATGCCTTAGTTAAAAAGGCTGTTGATACCTTTGGTGGAATGGATGTGTTCTTTAACAACGCTGGCCTTGAAAAGAAGTGTCCAACGGATCAAATCGAACTAAATGATTGGAACGCCGTCATGGAAGTTAACCTTACGGGAACTTTCTTAGGTACCAAGGCTGCCTTAGACTATTGGATTGCTAACAAGAAAAAGGGTGCCATTATCAACACCTCTTCTGTGCACCAACAAATCCCATGGCCAAACTTTGCTAGCTATGCCGCCAGCAAGGGAGGAGTTAAACTCTTTACCGAAACGACGGCGATGGAATACGCTAACCAAAACATCCGGATTAACCAAATCTGTCCTGGTGCCATTAATACTCCAATTAATGCCAAGAAATTTGCTGATCCAGAACAATACAAAGAAACGGTTTCCATGGTTCCAATGAACCGCATCGGAACTCCAGAAGAAGTTGCTGCCGGAGCAGCCTTCTTAGCATCTGATCAAGCTAGTTACATCACTGGGGTTTCTCTTTACATCGATGGCGGAATGACCCTCTATCCTTCCTTTATGGATGGAAAGGGTTAAAATTAATCCCGTCCTTTATAAATTAAAAACAGGCGAGAATTAATTCTCACCTGTTTTTAATTTAATTAGATTACTGATCTAATTTTTTAGCTAATTCAATGATGTAATCTTTCAAGTCAGTGCTAAGGTCTGCTCGTTTCAACCCAAATTGAATGTTCGTTTTCAACCAGCTCAATTTGTTTCCGGTATCGAACCGTTCCCCCTTAAACTCGTGCGCATAAACTTTTTGGGTCTTGTTTAAAGTGTCGATGGCATCCGTCAACTGGACTTCATTCCCCTTCCCTGGTTTCGTTGTTTTTAAAACATCCAAAATTTCTGGGGTAAAGAGATAGCGCCCAATGATAGCTAGGTCACTTGGTGCGTCAGCTGGATTTGGTTTTTCCACGAATTGACGCACATCATAGGTTTCATCATCAACCTTTTCGACTGGGTCAATCACTCCATACTTAGCTGTATCTTCGTGAGGAACCCGCATCACGGCAAGCGTTGACGATCCCGTTTTTTCGTAACTGTTAATTAATTGCTTCGTTAACGGCACTTCGTCAGTCATCAAGTCGTCCCCGAGCATCACTACAAATGGTTCATCACCAATAAAACTCTTGGCAGTTAGGACAGCGTCACCAAGTCCTTTCGGATATGGTTGCCGTACAAAATAAAGCTTCAAGTTATCAGAGGCTTGTACCGACTTTAACATTTCAAGCTTGCCCTTGCTTTCCAAGTTTTCTTCAAGCATGTAGTTAGGCGAAAAGTGGTCTTCGATTTCGTTCTTTCCGTTTCCCGTCACAATTACAATGTCAGTAATTCCCGAAGCTTTTGCTTCTTCGACAATGTATTGAATGGTTGGAGTATCGATTACCGGCAACATTTCCTTTGGAACTGCTTTTGTTTCTGGCAGGAAACGCGTTCCCAGTCCAGCTGCGGGAATGACCGCTTTGGTAACTTTTTTCATTTGTTTTAATCCACCTTTTGTTCTGTATAATCTAATCGCCAAAATTCAAGCAATTAGTTGTTTTTCAGTAAGAATTTACCTTAAGCATACCAATTATAGCAACCTTTGTAAATCTTTTTTGGAATGCTAAACAACCCCAATCACCTATTGAGTGGCGTTAAACCAGCGTTCCGCAAACTCTTGGGTCCGTTGTTGGTACTCATCTGGATTAACGGAGCGAGCCTGCGCGTGTCCGGCTCCCTTTACAATCCAAATTTCCTTATGCTCCCCCTTATCATTACGATAGTTCTGGTAGGCAAACCTAGTAGGCACAAACTGGTCTTCATCCCCATGAATGATGAATAGCGGGATTTGATTATTCTTCAAAGTTTGCTTGGTATTGGCTTTCTGAAAGTCATATTTCGCTAAAACTTTGGAGTAGATGCTAGCCAGCGGCAGAATCGGAAAAGACGGCATTTTAAACATTGTCTTTAGTTCATACGCTAATTCAGCATCAATACTGGAATATCCACAGTCCGCAATCGCAAATTTAACGTTTTTGGGCGCCAAAGGCAGGGTGTACATCACGGCTGAAGCTCCCATGCTGACCCCAAACATTCCAATCTCTGCGCGCGGATTATATTCATTAATTTGTTTCATCCAATTGGCAAGATCCGTTCGGTCTAACCACCCGTACCCTACGTAGCGACCCTGACTGTCCCCAAAGGATCGATTATCTGGAGCCAGAACGTTGTAGCCATCATTATGAAACATCTTAATATATGAGCTCATCTTACGAGCTGAACTGCCGTAGCCGTGAACCACAACGACCGTTTTATTGGTCGGCTGCTGGGCAGCAAAATAATGAGCTTTCAGCGTTAAGCCATCCTTCGTTTTTTGTGTCCACGTCTGCGACGGCGTTTGATCATAAAATTCGGTATTCACGTTTTTCGCTTGTTGCGAAGCAAACCCGCCCCGTTGGAAGGCAAAATTAAAGAGATAGTACATCGCCAAACCACCAATTACTAACAGAACTGCTAAAAGAACGACAAGAACCCGTGGCCATACTCGTTTTTGTTTTACTTGATTCATTTTTAACCATACTTTCTTACTAACGGTGCCGATGGCCTCCGTTTAACTACCACTTTAGCGGATTAATTAAAGTCCATAACTCCGCATCATACTGTTCTTTATTTTACCACACCTCTAACTTGTGATTAGAAAATGATACAATAATGAAAGATTTAACAACCATAGAGGAGATGGACATTGTGGCGAAACCACACCGGTTATCGTTAGCAAACTTAAAATTCGTGGGGATTAGTGCTGTCATTGGGATCGCAACGGGAGGCGTAATCTCAATTTTTCGGGTTTTAATCGAACACGGCTTACAATTCTGTACCACTTTTTACCAGACGATTCCCAATCATTGGCAAAACCTTTGGCTTGCAGTACCAGCTGCACTCATTTTGGCCGTAATCGTAGGCTTACTGGTTCGTTCTGAACCAAACATTCGGGGTTCAGGAATCCCGCAGGTAGAAGCCCAACTCGGAGGGAACCTTGAGATGAACTGGGTTCACATCCTCTGGAAAAAGTTTGTAACCGGGGTGCTCACGAACTCCACCGGGGTCTTCATGGGACGAGAAGGGCCCTCCATTCAATTGGGAGGTGCCGTCGGTCAGGGAATTGCGGCTGGTTTAAAACAACAAGGTGGCACCCGGCGCCTTTCGATTGCTACGGGAGCAGCAGCCGGACTCTCAGCAACCTTTAGTGCCCCGTTAGCCGGGACCTTCTTTGTTCTAGAAGGTGTTTACCGCAATTTTCAACCCACTATCTGGCTCTCCTGTTTAACGGGAGCCCTCTGCTCGAACTTTGTTTCTGAAAACGTCTTTGGTCTGACCCCAGTGCTGCCCGTTACCTATCAGACGCTCTTTCAACCAGTAATGTACTGGCAATTGCTCCCCCTTGGGATTGCCCTTGGAATTTTGGGCCATATTTACAACCTCGGCTTACTTAATTTCCCAGCCTGGTACAGCAAAATCAAGGTAATCCCCAGCTGGTTTTATTGCGCAATTCCGCTCCTCTTAGTCATTCCCATCGGTGCTTATTTCCCAGCAACAACTGGGGGCGGAAGCAAGATCATCATGTTACTTGCGACACACCACTATGCATTACTGCTAATCTTAGCGTGGTTAGCCCTCCGGTTTAGCTTTGGGCTAGTTTCTTACGGAGCGGGATTACCCGGAGGATTCTTCATGCCGATTCTAACCGTTGGTGCTCTGATTGGGACCAGCTACGGTACCATCATGAACCAACTCGGTTTTCTCCCGGCTAACCTCATGAACAACCTCCTCATCTTTGGGATGGCTGGTTGTTTAACCGCCGTCTGTAAGGCCCCCTTTACGTCTATCATCCTGATTACCGAACTAGTGGGTAGTACTCGGAATTTTATGTCACTCACGATTGTGGTCTTAATTGCTTACCTTACTGCCGATATCTTAGAAACGCAGCCCATCTACCAGGTCCTTTCCGAACGCCTAACCAGCGTTAAGCGGTACTTGGATTCGTTGGAAGCCACGGATCAAATTCAGGTCCCGGTCTTTGGCTTTAGCGAGGTTGCCAACCAACCGGTTCGAGACGTAAAATGGCCGGAAAGTTCGATTTTAATTACCATCAAACGCGGTAATTTAACGATTCTGCCCCACGGCTCGACGGTAATTAAACCCGGTGATACCCTGATTTTTCTGGTTCATAAGGATACCGTGGGTTATCTGTATCAGGAACTACGACAGATGGCGACGAATCAAACGAGTGAGCTAAAATAAGTAATTCTAGCAATTTGTTAAATTTGTGTAAGTTAGCTCTTAAAATCCGCACCCAATTTCAGCAAAATGCTGTTTTTGTTCAAGTTACCTATGAAAAAGAGGTCCCAATTTGAACAAAATGGCCAATTTGTTCAAATTATAATGGTTATAAATAAACCCCCTTCACAAATTTAAGCCTCTGTCTAAATCCATAAATAAATTTTTCCACTAAAAAGCGGCTAGTTACCCAGATTTGGGAACTAGCCGCTTTTTAACTTGATCTATTCCACGACAATCGTGTGTGTCGCATTTAACTTGAAGGCTTCCTTCTTTTGACTCTTCATGCTTCGTTCTTGGAAATTAACTTCTACCACGTTTCCTGCGTTCCGTAGTTCAGCCGCTTTTGCTAGCGCGTCGTCAAAGATCCGGCTTGCTTCTTCCGGTTCCTTCCCCTTGGTATCCGTACAAATGAAGTAATCCACCGCGTGTTCAGATTCCTTAGCTTGAACAACCGTTGCTAACCGTTCTTCTCCAAACGCAAAGCCGACTCCACCCATTTCTGGGCCGCCAAACTCTTGCACCATGTTGTTGTACCGTCCTCCGGCACAGATGGTGGTGTATTCATCGCCAAAGGCTTGGGCCTTCGCCTGAATTTCAAACACCGTATCAGTGTAGTAATCCAAGCCCCGGACCAAGCGATCATCGACCACGTAGTCCACGTGAAGAATGTCTAAGGTGCGTTTTACTGCCGCAAAATAACGTTGCGAGCGTTCATTCAAACTATCTTCTAACTTAGGCGCTCCGGCCACGATTTCTTGGTCATGGCGATCCTTACTGTCCAGAATCCGAAGGGGATTTTGTTCCAAGCGACGTTGGGAATCACTACTTAGTTCATCCCGGTACTGTTCAAAGTATTCTACCAACGTATCCCGGTAAGCAGCTCGACTAGCATCGTCACCCAGTGTATTTAACTCGACCCGCAGATCTTCAATGTCCAATCCTTGGAAGATATCAATTGCTAACCGAATCACTTCCGCATCAATTTGGGGACTAACCGTGCCAATCGTTTCACAACCAATCTGATGGAACTCCCGGTTGTGCGTTGCTCCCGGCCGTTCGTAACGAAACATGGGTCCCATGTAGTATGTTTTTACTGGTTTAGGATGTTCTGGACCAAATAGCTTGTTTTCAACAAAGGATCGCACGATGCCGGCCGTTCCTTCTGGACGTAACGTGATGCTTCGTCCTCCCTTGTCTTCAAAGGAATACATTTGTTTGGTGACAATGTCTGAAGAGTCTCCGGAGGTTCGACTAAAAACATCCGTCTTTTCCACGAGAGGCGTTCTAATTTCAGCATAGTTGTAGCGGGCAAAAATCGTCCGTGCTGTATCTTCAATTCGTTGCCAGATCGCTGTTTGTTCTGGCAGGATGTCTTCCATCCCCCGAACGCGCTTGAATTTTCCGTCCATGAATTATTCAACCAACTTTCTTTTTGAGGTGTTTAGTTAAATTCTACCATTATTCTCGATTTTTGAATAATTTCCCCTTTATTTCCAAACATTTACTCCAAGTAAAGAGGTTACGTACATTTATTCGCTAAGATGGAATTAGTGTTCGTGATTTTCTTTGATTTTCCGCGATCTTTCTGCTATTCTATGATATTAATAACAGTCACTTATAATTGGGGAGGATTCTATGGATAATTGGGAAAACAAGTTTGGCCAACACGAAGCACTTACTTACGATGACGTGTTGTTGGTACCGGCAGCCAGTGAAGTGTTGCCCTACCAGGTCAGCTTAAAAACAAAATTAGGCAAAAACCTGCAGTTAAACATTCCGGTACTCAGTGCCGCAATGGATACGGTTACGGAATCAGCCATGGGGATTGAAATGGCCCGTCAGGGAGGCCTCGGAGTCATTCACAAGAACATGTCAGTAGCTGAACAAGCAGCCGAAGTTGAAAAGGTCAAGAATGCCGAAGTAACGGGTGAAAATGCTGCTGTGGACGACCAGGGTCGTTACCTCGTTGCTGCTGCCGTTGGAATCAACGAAGAAACCTTTGACCGGGCCAAAGCTCTCTTTGCAGCTGGTGCTGATGCCATCGTGCTTGATTCAGCTCACGGTCACTCCAAAGGGGTGCTCTCCAAGGTTGCTGAAATTAGAGCCCAGTTCCCCGACCAGACGTTAATCGCCGGAAACATTGCTACTCCAGAAGGAGCTCGGGCTCTCTTTGAAGCCGGAACCGACGTTGTCAAAGTGGGAATCGGCCCTGGTTCAATTTGTACCACTCGGGTCGTTGCCGGAGTCGGCGTTCCCCAAATCACGGCGGCCTTTGAATGTGCGGCCGTAGCTAAGGAATACGGGCGGCAAATCATCGTTGATGGTGGGATGCAATACTCAGGTGACATCGCCAAGGCCTTAGTAGCCGGTGGTGACGCCGTCATGCTGGGGAGCATGTTAGCCGGAACCACGGAAGCCCCTGGTAAAATCCTCGAAAGTGCCGACGGAAAACAATTCAAAGTTTACCGGGGTATGGGTTCCATTCCCGCCATGGAAAAGGGGTCTTCTGACCGCTATTTCCAAGGCAAAGTTAAGTCTGAAAAGAAGTTAGTTCCAGAAGGAATTGAAGGTAAGACCGAATACAAGGGTGACGTTGAAACCATCTTGTACCAAATGATGGGTGGTCTTCGTGCCGGAATGGGGTACGTTGGTGCGCCAACGATTGCTGCCATGAAGGATGCCCAATTCTGCCGGATCACGAACGCCGGCTTACGGGAATCACACCCCCACGACGTTTTGATTACCAAGAGTGCTCCGAACTACCACAAATAGGAGGATTGGAATGCCAAATTTAGCGAAAAAATATGATTCCGTGGTTGTGTTAGACTTCGGAAGTCAATACAACCAACTCATTACCCGCAGGATCCGGGAAATGGGCGTTTATTCCGAACTAAAGCCACACACCATGTCTGCCGCAGAGATCAAAAAGATGGATCCCAAAGCCATCATCTTCTCTGGGGGCCCAAATAGTGTTAACGGTCCCAACGCATTAGGGGTGGACCCAGAGATCTTTAACCTGGGCTTGCCAATTCTCGGAATTTGTTACGGGATGCAACTGATGGCTCACGATCTCCCTGGTGGAGAAACCGTCACTGCTAAAAATAGTGAATACGGACAAGCCGACATCAACGTGACGGATCATAACTCCGAGTTCTTTAAGGACATGGACGAAAAGCAGCGCGTTTTGATGAGTCACGGGGACTTTGTTACCAAAGTTCCAGATGGGTTTTCGGCCACTGCCACTAGTGCCAACTGTCCAATTTCAGCCATGGCTGATTCAAAACGAGGCTTTTACGCCGTCCAATTCCACCCAGAAGTAAACTTAACTGCTAAAGGTCGCGAAATGCTGCGGCACTTTGTCTTTGACATTGCCGGTGCGAAGGCCAACTGGTCGATGGACGACTTTATTGAAGACGAAATTCAAAACATCAAAGAAACGGTTGGTGACAAACGGGTTATCCTCGGTTTATCTGGTGGAGTGGATTCTTCCGTGGTCGCCGTGCTGTTGCACCGGGCCATTGGTGATCAATTGATTCCCGTCTTCGTGGATCACGGTTTGCTCCGGAAAAACGAAGCCCAACAAGTTCTGAAATCATTGGGTGAAGACTTCGGGCTTAACATTGATTTTGTAGATGCCAGTGAGCACTTCTTGGACAAACTCAAGGGAGTTACGGATCCTGAAAAGAAACGGAAGATCATCGGGAAAGAATTTATTGCAACCTTCTCCAACGAAGCCCGCAAGTTTAAGGACGTGGACTTTTTGGCTCAAGGAACGCTTTACACCGATGTAATTGAATCCGGAACTGATACGGCCCAAACGATTAAATCTCACCACAACGTCGGCGGGTTGCCAGAAGACTTGCAGTTCAAGCTAATTGAACCACTTAACAAGCTCTTCAAAGATGAAGTTCGTGAACTCGGCGAAAAACTGGGTATGCCTAGCGAACTCGTTTGGCGACAACCATTCCCTGGTCCGGGACTTGCCATTCGGGTCATTGGAGAAGTAACTCCCGAACGCCTCCGGATGGTACGTGATTCTGACGCCATTTTACGGGATGAATTTGCCAAAGCCGGACTCAACAAGACCGTTTGGCAGTACTTCACGGCTCTACCTGGCATCCGCAGCGTCGGGGTCATGGGTGACGAACGGACTTACGATGAAGCCGTCACGATTCGGGCCGTCACCTCTGTCGATGGAATGACCGCTGAATTTGCCGAAGTTCCGTGGGAAGTGCTCGGTAAGATTTCCAAACGCATCGTCGATGATGTTCCAGGAGTTAACCGGGTCCTGTATGACATTACGGGTAAGCCACCTGCCACAATCGAATACGAATAAGAAATTGCGGGAACCGATTGGTTGAATAAATATTTAACGTTATCCCCTGGGAGTTCCTGAATTACGTAAAAGAGTCTCACCATTATGAATTTTGTTCATAGTGGTGAGACTCTTTTTGGCGTCTAAAATGTTATTTTTAATGTGTTATGATATTATTTATAAATTAGTTTAAATAAGGAGGTCACTGCCATGTTACATCGTGAAAATCAACTCCATCCTTCCAATTCAAGTTCAGCTGCCGATTTAATCAAAGAATTTATGGACTACCATTCGATTACACAGCAAGACTTAGCTCAAAGAATCGGGGTGTCTCAAAAACACATTTCTGAACTACTCAATAGAAAAACCTATTTAAATCCAGATGAAGCCCTTAAAATTCAAAAAGTAATGGGCATTTCTAGTTCCCTATTATTGAACTTAAACAGTAACTATCTGCTAAATGAACAAAAAGATAAAGTTATGGTCTCTGACAATAACGTCTATGAATGGACTAAAATTAATGAGTAAAATTCAAAAATTACCAAATTAATTTAAACCATTAAGCAAAATAATAAATAAAGCGCGTAACTGGAATTTAGTTTTAGAGCTAAATTCACGCTACGCGCTTTTTAATATTACGAAACTATAATTATAACTATTTTGCTAACGTGGCTAGATAATTAGGAAAGAGGTCACGGTATAATTCTGTAAACTCTAAGTACATGTTTTCATCACAATACTCGTTCTTGTGGTGAGCCATTTCTGTTTTTCCCGGTCCAAAAACAACCGTATTGAATCCAACCGGATGTTTTACCAAAAGCTTTGATGCATCCGTTGCCCCAGGAATTCCAATAACTGGAACATTAATTCCAACCTTATCCTTTACTAGTTTTTGGATCATGGGAATTAACGTAGAATTAGCATCACCTTCAACAGAAATAATGTTCATACCCATTTCATGGGAAATCTTTCCATCTGCTGGTTGTTCAGCATTAAAAGCAGCTACTCGCTTATCAATGATATCCATAACCGTTTGATTGTTAAATTCCGGAACAGTCCGAATATTAACTAGTGCCTCAGCTTCCGCTGGAATAGTATTAGCCTGGTTACCTCCCCGAATGACGTCAATGTTATAAACATCGTTACCAAGAATGTGATTCTTCACAGTGCTATCCTTGTGATCCAAATCAGCTTTCAGTTGATTCCAAAATTCAATCAATTGTTGAGCTGCATTCAATCCAAATTCAGGCATTGAACTGTGAGCAGCTTTTCCTTGGGATTTAAAGGTGATGTTAATTTCACCCTTGCTAGCATATGCAATCCGATAACCACTGGGCTCTCCAATTAGCAAAGCATCAACGTCATCCATATATCCCTGTTTCTCTAAAGCTTCAGCTCCAGGCATATCAACTTCTTCCCCCGCCGTGGCTAACAGTCGAATCGTACCTGGAATTAGCGTTCCCGCTTCCTTGAGTTCAATCATGGCAATTACCATGGCTGCCAACCCACTTTTCATGTCAGTTACTCCTCGACCATATAATTTGCCATCTTTAGCCGTCATTTGGAATGGATTAGTGTCCCAATCATCGTTAACGGCAACTGTATCCATGTGTCCAGTAATTGCTAAAACTGGTTTTTGATTCCCTAATTCTACCACTAAATTAGCTCGTGTTTCGTCATTTTCTAACGGAATGATTTTAGACTGAATATCGTGTTGCTGTAATAACTTTTGTAGGTATTCGGCCACTTCTAGTTCGTTTCCGTTTACACTATTAATGGCCACCAGATCACTTAAAATTTGTAATTTTTCGTTTTTATCCATTATTCCCAGTCCTTTGTAAACTCTAATTACCAATCAGCTAAATTATAGCAAATTCAATAACCATAAATTTAAAAGCAGGCTCATATGCGAGTCTGCTTTTTAGTTATATTTATCTAACATCAAGGACACGTGAAACAGGTGGCGCTTCAAATTTCGTTGCACTTTAATCTCCGTTAAATTAGCATTCTCATCTACCATAAACAGGTGATTCTGCCATTTGCGTAACCGCCCTAAATAAAATTGCTGATCCTGCACCAATACCACCATTTGATTAATCAAATTATCGACCTGTTCAAATTCGGTTAAAATCAGCAAGGATTCCTGCCCCATTCGAGAGGGCCACCGCTTAATTGGATACCGAATCAGATACTTACTGTTAACGTCAACTTGTGATTTCAAAAAAGGCAGGTAACAAATGAGATTATCAGGATGATCAAGATTATTTTTTACGAGTGGATTTTTTAAAAGTGGCAGCTGAAACACGGGTTGTTGTTGATTATCCTGATCATACGCAGGATTAAAACCTGCCTGGCGCAATAACGTTTGCTCATCAATCCGTAATCCGTTGGCTAATTTTTTCACAGTACTGGGCTTGATTTCGTGGGTAGTACGCCCATTTTCTAATCTAGATATGTATGAAGCAGAGACATCTGCTTGCAAGGCTAATTGCCGAACTGAGTAGTTCCGCTTTGTTCGTTCTTGTCTTAAATACTCACCCAAACGTTCATTTGCCATGCAAAGCATCCTTCCCTTAGTTTTATTATCAGGTTCATGCATTAATTTTAAAGCAGTGTTGAAGAAACTTCATTATAGTTGAAGTTATCTGCATTTTTTATGTTGTTTTTATTTCAACATAAATTTATAATGAACGTGGGAGGGAGGAAAAGATGAGTCTAGTTGTCAAAGATCCTCACGATTTCAAACGACGCATTCGGCAGACAGGAAAAACGTCTAAAGACCTCGCCAAGTCACTAGGAATAACAGATCGTTATTTATCTAGCATTACTAATCAGAAAACTTCCTTTTCGAAGACCCTTGGTAAACTAATTTCCTATGAACTAAATGCTGATGAAAGTGAATTGTTTTTAACAACTAGTGTTGCATTAAAGTCTACACATGACCATGAAAATTTCTCATAAGGAAGGTTTTGTTATGAATATGAATAAAAAAAATTTACTAACAGGATTACTCTTGAGCTCTGTTGCTCTAGGAGTATTTGTCACAGCTAACAGCATTACTACTAACGCTTCCACTGGTAGTACGACTAAAACAACTGCTAAAGATAAACCAGTCCAAAAAACAATTACAATTCAACCTGGTGATACGGTTTCTCAATACGCTGTTACTTACAACAGCACCGTTAAAGACATTGCCGATTTAAACAAGCTGCCCGATGCTAACTTAATTTATGCAGGTGCTCAAATCACTATTCCCGTAAACACCAGAAAACCAGGTGAAAGCATCTACGCAGGTTGGAACCAAGCAGCAACCACCAATGGAACGAAAGCTGCTCAAGTAGTTACAGGTTCTAACTATCAAACTCCTGCTACTACTAACGAACAAGGAACTATTACCAAAGGAAACGTTGCAACCACTAATAACGATACGGCTAATTCAAAAGCTGCAACAACCTCGACTAGTTCCCAAACAACTGCACCAGCTCCAATTGCTACTAACAATGCTGGTACAACTGTTTCAGGAACTAATACTCACGAAAATAGTGCAACCACTAATTCTGGAGTAGCTAACCCAGCTCCACAATCAAATGGTCAACCAACATCAACAAATCCTGCTCCAGCACAAACCGGTAACCAAACTCAAGGTGGAGTTACTCCTACTCCAAACCAAGGCAGTCAAAGTACGCCCTCCACTCCCGTAGATAATGGTTTGCACGCTAATAATGGTACCCAAACTCCAAGTCAAAATAACGGTGCTCCTAGTCAACCAAATACTGGAAACAGCACCGTTACAACTCCTACTCCAGGTACTCCTAACACTGATAAGCCAAGTCAAGAACCAATTCCAAATCAAGGAAACCAGGGACAAAATAATACCCCTAGCAACCCAACTAATGATGGAAATAGTAACCAAGGTCAACCAACTAACCCGTCTGACAATAAAAACAATGGACAATCTACTGAGTATGTTCCAACTGAAGCAGGCTTAAAAGCAGCATTACAAGCTAAAATTGACGATGACAATGCAAATGCTGGAATGAAAAATCATCCAGTAAATCCCCAAAGCTCAGGAACAATTAGTGGCGGTAGTGAAAACTTACCATTAAAGGGCGTATTTACATCAGATGAACAAGTTATTGACCAACTTTGGGAACAAGAAGGAAATGCTAATCTTGTAAAAGAAGAGCTTACCAGTTTCACTTTCAAAAATAATGGAAACGGTACATTTACAGTTGAATATACCGTGACTTACTACACTGCTTAGTTTAAATAAAAAATTCAATACTAGAAAAAAGTAATTTTACTAATCTGCAAAAAGAATTTCCTCAACCTAGGTAAATTCTTTTTGTTTCTAAAGGAGTTTTCATAATGAAATGTACTAATTGTGGTCAAGAACTCAACCCTGGACAAAAATTTTGCCCTAACTGTGGTCAATCAGTTCAACCTCAAGTCAAAAAAACGGTCAAATCAGAACCACCAAAGTCCGCTTCAACCGTTAAAGATGAATGGGACCGTGCCGCTAAATCAACGTGGGACAAGATAAAAGAAAAACCCAGTCTTCAATGGATTATCGGTCTTTTCGCTTTTATCGTAATTGTGGGGGTTGTCATTTTTATGTTTAAACCTGAACAACTTAACGGCTCTTACTCTCATAGTACTAACTTAATTGTCACAAACGTGAAAGAAAAAGTAATGTTCAAAGGTAATAAATTTACCGATAACCAAGGAGACGAAGGCACTTACAAAATTGATGGCGACCAGCTAAAGCTAGATGGAAAAATCAACGGCAAGAAGACCAAAGCCGTTGCCACTCTATCTAAAGATCGGAAGTCATTCGACCTATCAGGAGAAAAATTTACAAAAGATGATGAATAAAAAGATTAGTTTATTAGCAGTTGCCGGTGTGACCCTCTTAACTATAACCGCTTGTGGTAGTCAGGGTCAGAGTAAGTCCGATTCAAAATCCAGTTCTACTACCACTCATGCAACTAAAAAATCAGATTCAAAAAAAATGAATAATAAAAAGCAAGCCGACAAGCAAAAGACTCCAACTGAGCAATCAATGAACTTGCAACAAATTCAGAAAGGAAATTATCAAAGTATCGCTGGAGATTGGCAAGAAGTGGGTCGGGTTGAGAATCATCATGATGGCAATGGTCCTACCTACGTTAGTGGTGGTCAGGATCAATTAACCGTTACCCAAAATGAACTTAGAACTACTGACATCACAATGCAGGGCACTAAGTTGACTGACCACAATGGTACTCACGATTTGGGTTTCATTGATGCAAATGGACAACTTCAAGCTCAATTAAAAGACGAGGATAGTGCCCCAATTAACTGGATCATTACCTTTTATCCAAAAGGTAATGCCACCGACTTTAACGAGGATGGTAGCAAGACCGCTAACCAACAAGACTTAATCTCTGTTTGGACCAGTAATAACAACGTCAAAACTGTTTATGCTAAAAAGTCCGGGAATGCTACTAAGGAGCAAGCCAAAACAGATCAACAACCGAAACAAGAAGCTAGTTCAAAGTTTAATCTAAATCAATTAATGAATAATAACTTTAGTAGTTTGGTTGGAAAATGGCAGAATCAAGCTGGCGATTCCTTTACGGTTACTAACCAAGTGGAAGACAAACCAGATGATTCTAATGTGATGTACAAAAAAGGGGCCGTCGTTGAAAATCACGATACAAACGGTCACAAGACTGTTATTGGAACCGGAAGTATGAGCAATGGCTATTTGATGAGCGGGATTGGTACCTTTGATACCCAAACGCCGGGTGCATTTGAACCACTTGCGATTGTTCCCAAAGGACAAAAAGCAGGTGATCAGGATGATTCTAATGTGAATAAGGATCGATTAATTATTGGTGGCGGACAAACTGGTTATGCCAGCCAGGCTTATTACCGTCAGTAATCAGTAAATGGAAGGAATTTATTAATGGACGAACTACAATTACCACAAAAATTTAATTTATTTAATTTTACAGGGATGGTAGCATTTCAAAATTCTGAAACAGGGAAGCCCCTCCTTCAAAAATATCATAAAGTAAAAAAACAAACTGATACAGAGCTTAAATGGCTAAAATACGGCATGATTGCAGCAATTGTGCTTGGCCTTTCAACGGTTATTTATTTTTGGGGAATTTTTCTTCTAATTTTAGCTTATTTCATGCGTAAAAAAGGATTGTTCGCTAATATGATTAAAACTAATCTTAATCAGATATCTGACGAATACGATCAAGAATATATAAAATACAATACAAAATTAATTGAAAAAGCCACTCAGAAAATTATGACTGATAATTGGCGATCAATGGTAGCAGGAAGTAAAGGGCTTGTTTACAACAGCAATGAATTCTTTTACTACGAACTCGGATCTGGTCTGCTAGTCGCTTACAACGATGAAAACATTAAAGAAGTTTCTAGAGAACGAGTTCACGTTGGCTCTCATACAGTATCCAGCACCAACACAACTGGATTTGGTTCTGGGCACAGTAGTGGTAAGGCAAATTTTTGGTCTGGAAGTAATGGATTTGCAACTTCATCATCTAACTCTGGAAACGTGCTTTTTGCTCATACGAGCGGTAAGTCTGATACTAATGACATTTATGAATGGCATTTTGACATCCTGACTAACTTTGCGGATTACCCTAAAGTTTCCTTTGTTGTTCCTGATAGCAAGCAAGCCGAAGATGCGATTGGTGAAGCATACGCCATTCTTAAACCATAAGTTTGATTTAACCTTAAAGATAATCATTTAGGATCTAGCATGACTAATCATTGTGCTAGGTCTTTTTTATGGATTAATTATAAGTAGAAAATTTAATTTTACAGCTTAATTCCTTCCATAAATTTCATAAACTCGCCTTCCTCCGGTATAATTAAATTGTTAATTACTTTTATATAGGAGGAATTGCCATGCACATTTTAGAAGCCGTGCTCATTTTGCTCGGTTTGGTTTTAATTTCCAACGTTGCTAGTCACTACATTACAATTGTGCCCGTTAGCTTGATTCAAATCGTGCTCGGGGTCGGAATGGCATTACTCTTCGACTTCAAAATTGATCTAGATACTACCTGGTTCCTCCTACTGTTTATTGCGCCGTTACTGTTTAATGACGGTCGTGACTTTCCTAAAAAGGAGCTCTGGGAACTACGGGGACCAATTTTTGAAAATGCCATCTGGCTGGTCTTTTTAACCACGATCGTCGGTGGCTTCATCGTCAACTGGATAATCCCGTCAATGCCGTTGGCAGTTTGTTTCGCTCTGATTGCCATCCTGTCTCCCACCGATCCGGTAGCCGTACAATCAATCTCCAAACGAGTGAACCTGCCGAAAAGTATCCTGCACTTGGTTAGTGGAGAAAGTCTTATCAACGATGCCAGTGGTCTAATTGCCTTTAAATATGCGATTGTGGCCGTCGTAACTGGCTACTTTTCTTTCTACAAAGCCGCCGGAGACTTTATCTACATGTCACTGATGGGACTCTTCATCGGATGGCTTTTAATGCAAGTCCTATTGTGGGTTAGAAATAAACTCGATAGCATCCACTTTCACGACGCCATTTTTAGTGTGGTGCTCCAAATCTTGACCCCCTTCTTGATTTACGTGGTAGCCGAAGATTATCTGCACGCCTCTGGAGTAATTGCAGTGGTGACCGCCGGAATTCTAGATCACTTACAGAGTAAGCGGGTCACTGGTCAAACCCCAGAAATCACATTGTTAACAAACCGCACTTGGGACATCATCGTTTACTGCTTAAATGGGGTTGTCTTTCTGATTCTTGGAATTGAACTCCCAATTGCAATGCAGAGTGTGATCAAGGGCAATAAGTATGGAACTCTGGAATCAATTGGTTATGCCTTTTTAATCTGGCTGATGATTTTAATCATTCGGGTGGTTTGGATTTTAGGTTACCAATCATTCTCATACTACGTAACGAAGCGGGAAAGGAAGAAGCCGCAATTTAAGATTGGATTGCTCGCTGGGCTTTCTGGAGTTCGTGGTGCAATCACCATGGCTGGAGTACTTTCTGTTCCCGCCGTGATTGATACTGGAGCCCCTTTCCCGGATCGCGCTCTGATGCTTTTTATTGCTGCTGGAGTCATTGTAATTAGTTTGGTAGCCGCGTCCATCACCCTCCCCCTAATTGCCCCGGGCCAAGGAACGATTAAAACCCGAGCTTCCAGCATTAAGGACGATGAACCAGAAGACGACAATGAAGAGGAAAATGAGAAGCAGAACAGTTCCTATGTCAGCTATGCGGTTGCTAAACTCTATATGATGAACTCAGCGATTGCCTACTTGGAGTCCAACAAAACGGAATCAAATCAGCGGGCCGTCTTTGACATCATCATGGACTACGAAGTAGCCATCAGAAAACAACAGCGACGCTTCAATAATCGTCCTGAAACTACCAAAAACTTCAACGAAACAATTGCCCTACGAAGGGTAGCACTCAAGGGACAACGTAATTCGATTGAGGAATTATACCAACAAAAACTAATTGGGCCTGATGCTTACTGGATTGCAACCCGACATTTAAATCAAGATGAGTATCGCCTATCGCAAGCAACCGGATCCAAGCAGTCACGGATTAAAGTACAACACATCAGTCTGTGGACTAGGATCATTCACCTCTTGAAGTTCTGGCAGTGGAACCAACAGGCGACCCAAAAAACAAAGGATGATTTACGGTTAGTCCAAAGAGTGGCCTCCCAGGGAGCCATCAAAGCGATTAACACCTTCTTAAACCGGGATGACATTAACCGCAAGGATTTTTCAGCTCAAAACGTTCATTTTCTCCTAGTTTACTACCAAAATCAAGTTCAAAAAGCCAAGTCATTTGGTGATACGAAACAAGAAGAAGAACAGTATGAGCGAGAAGTGCTAGAACTCCAAACCCAGTCATTGGAAGCACAGCGCAAAGCAATTGAAACCCTCATTGATAACGGCCATATTTCCCGTAACATGGGCTTACACTTACGCCAAAATGTCAACTATGAAGAAACAATTTTGTTAAATGAATATAAAAGAGAAAATGATTAAAAATTAATTCAATTTTCAATAGCATCCTTTTATGTGGATGGGCAATTAAATTGAAACAAATTATAATTTTTGCTGTACTTTTATTCCCAATGAGTTATAATAATAGTGTACTTTTAAAGTGCGTTATTTCTTGTGTGTCCTAATTTTGGGATATACCAATATTTAAATATTTTAGGAGGTCTTCATATTATGAAGAAAAACAAGCTTGTTCTTGGTGGAATCGCTTCTTTTGCCGCTGTACTTGGCTTAGCTGCTGCAGCACCTGCTGTTAACGCTGACCCAATCAGCAATGCCGATTTGCCAGCTAATACTAGCACTACTATGAACTCTAAGACTGGTAGTGTTGCTGCAACTTCAAACGCCCACGTGGCTGTTCAAACTGGTTACTTGACTTTAAACCAAGTTCCTGACTTGAACTTTACCCCAACTAGTCAATCAACCAAGAACCAAACTCAAGGTTTGATGGACAACAACACTGGTAACCGTAAGAGCCAACTTTCCGTTACTGACAGTCGGAACACTACTGACGCTCAAAACGGTTGGACTCTAAACGCTCAATTAGGTAACTTCACCAACGAAAATGGTGGTGCTGCTACTACTTCACCTTGGGCAGTTAACTTAAAGAACACTGGTTACAAGAACAGTGAAAACACTCGTGTTTCCGTTAACCCTAACGCTAAGATTGTTTCTGGTGGTGACGGTGCTAACGTTATTACCGCTACTGCTAACCAAGGTCTTGGTACTACTGACATTGACTACAGCCAACAAGGTGACCGGGTTGCCAGCTTAGACGTTCCTGCTAACACACCAGCCGGTGCATACGATGCTCCTATCACTTGGACATTAACTGCTGGAACCACTGCTAACCCAACTCCAGATAACAAATAAGCTCGAGTTGCAATAGTTTCAAAAAAAGGGAACCACTTATCAATTATGAGTGTTTCCCTTTTTTACTAATCAATATTAAAGTAGAGGAAGATTATGATTTCTAAACACCATAAGTTAAGTTTACTCCTTGGAGTAGCCAGTTTTGCTTTCCTGCTTGCTTGGTTGGTTCCAACTGCCAATGCCACACCTGGTCCGGGAGTGGCAGTCAAACCCAACTACCCGGCAACTCAAATTGACAAAGGTGGTTCATTCTTCTTCAAAACCAAACCTGGAGAACCACAAACCATTACAATTGATTTGGCTAACCTGGCTAACTATTCTCAAACTTTGACAATCGAACCAACCACCGCTTACACGTCTAAGGAAGGATCAATTACCTACAAACCTGGTAAAGTTCCTTACGATAAAACGTTAAAATATAAAATGCGGGATCTAATTACAGAAAAAAAGCAGAAGGTCACGATTCCTGCTGACCGAACCAAAACGGTTAGTTTTACGGTTAACCCTCCCAAAAAGGATTATAAGGGGGTTATTCTCGGGGCACTGTACGTTAAGACAGAAAATCGGAATGACAATGTCAATGCCAACAACATCAACATCAATAACAAAATGGCTTTGGTAATGCCTGTCATGATCAAGTCCCAGGATAAAAAAGTTAATCCTAAACTGACTGTCCCAAGTATCAAACCGGACAAGAGCGGATCGCAAACAATCATTAATACCAAGTTAGCAAACGAACGTCCAACGACGATTAAAGGACTTGAGATTAAGGACCGCATTTACCGGAAGGGAAATCCCAAGAAAACACTTTCCAAGAATCAGCTATATCAGCTGAGCATGGCTCCTAACTCAAACTTTCAAACCCAAAATGATTTTGGAAAAAATGCTTTGCTACCAGGGACTTATCATTTGAGTCTCCGTGCCCACGATCAAAATGGGAATCACTGGAAAATTGAAAAAGACTTCACGGTTTCAATCAAAGATTCAGTAATTTACAACAATAACAACTGGTGGTGGATTGCTCTTCTGATTGCCCTTCTATTAATCATCTTGCTCTTGTTATACTTGATTTACAGACAGAAAAAGAAACAAAAGGAACTCCTTAAAGACCAAGCTAAATAGGTAGGTGATTAGATGAAGTTTGATAAACAAAAAGCATTCTTATTTGCTGTTTTAGGGCTCGCTTTAATTGCCATTGTCTTTGGAACTAGCAGCATTTATGCTGATAACCAAGCTAGCAATGATTCAGCTAAAAGCACGGCAGCGGTAAGCGTGAGCAAGAAAAATGATCACGAAAAGCCCAAACCCAAGCAAAAGACTGATTCAAAAAAGCCCAAGCAACAACCACAAGATACTTCTGCCCCAATGGCTAGTGTAAAGCCAGCTCCAGTGGCTGAACTTCCCCAAACAGGTCAATTCTTACACATTGGAGTTACGACGACTGGGATTTTAGTCCTTTTCTTAGTTAGTTTAATTGTGCTTAATCGACAATTTCAAACTAAACTTAAGAAATTATCCAATCGTCATGCGGAATAGTCGATTTTTTCGATGGGGATTCTCCCTCGTCGTGGCACTCATGATTGTGAGTCTCCCAACCTTGATTAAAGCGCAGACTGTGCCAAGTAGCTTTTCTGTTACCCCTCAACTAGGCAGACTACCATTGCAAAAAGGAGCTGGCTACTTTGCCATCCGTTCCAAAGCGTATACTAACTATCAGTTACCGTTACTAATCACCAATGATAGTGATCGTGAACTGAAAGTAACCACCCATTTTAACAACGCAGTAACTGCCGCAAACGGGACAATTAATTACGCAAATTCAATGGCTCAACCACGTGGGAAGCAAAGTCTGACTAATAAAGTGATTGGTAGCCGGACTAAACACATCACCCTTGCTCCGCATACGAATCAAATTGTGACCTATCAAATTAATACAGGGCGACAGCATCAAGGAATCACACTTGGTGGTATTACAGCCACCGCCCCTGTTACCAAAGCGAACGGCATTCAAAATGATGTAACCTTCGTAACGGGTGTGTCTTTAAATGGTCAGAAAAATCGCCCTAATCTAAAAAAACTCCGTTTCGATAAAGCAAACGTAGCTTCCGAAGCAACTGCTGCAACAATTATCGCCAGCGTTAATAATGATTATCCCCAATTGTTACAACATCTTCGAGGAAAAGTATTTCTAAAAAAAGGCAAACAGATAATTAGTTCCAAATCATTAACTAACGTTAACATTGCTCCTAATTCTAAGGTTCGCTTTGATTTACCTCCGAAAAAAATTTCTAAGGGGAATTACCAGGTCATTATTAAACTGCAGGGTTATCATCAAAAGTTGAATATTTCACGTCATCTTTCAATTAATCAAACATTAAATTAATTACAAATTTTCCAAGAAAGGAGGTAATTAAGATCAAAAAATTAAAACAATTGTTGGTTAGCGGTGCACTTGCTTTTCTGGCAACTGGTACATTATTATCAGGAGCTTCTTCAATTGCACAAGCCAGTAATGAGCTCAACATTCCAGCTCCACCTGAATCAGGGCCAAGTATGAGCAATTTCACCTATAAAAATAATCCGCCGGCAGCGGTTGATTATCCTAACGTACAAGTTGTTACAGATGATTCCAAAAGTCAATCTCGTGGTTTGTGGTGGAAAAATAAAGTTGATTTGACTAGACCATTTACCTTAAAATTTTACATTTACATTGCTTCCGATAATCCTGCTGAAGCTGCTGATGGTCTTACTTTCACCTTGCAAAATGATCAAGATCAATTGGATACCACCAAGAAGGGGTCGGTGGCCACTGGAACGATTGGTGAATCGCTTGGTGCTTATGGTGATTTTCGACAGTCTATTCCACAATTTGCATTGGATCGGGTTAAATTAAGTCGGGCTAAGGATGCCTATAATGCTTCCCATCACATTAAAAATGCAATGTCATTAGAATTTGACCCGTACTTTAATGGAGACTATACCGATGCTTACCAGATTCCTAGTAATGCTCAAGTGAAATCGCATTTAGCGTTTACAATTCCCGATGCCGATCATATCAACGTGCATAAATATGATGGGGCCTACTACATGGGAATTAATCACTATGGTAGTACAGACTGGGACTGGTTTAAAAACATTCCAGAGGGTGCAGATTCTCTTAATCCGGTCCCTGGAATGACTAAAAATTATGGGGCCGTTCCTGCCCCTAGTTTAGTAGGAAAAACTGATAGTTCTGGACCAGATAAGCCACGCTGGGAACCAGTTATTTATAAGTGGACCCCTTCAGCTGATGGCGAAACTGGAAGTGCCACGGCAACCTTTGGATATTCCGACTCCAGTAAAAACACCAATGGTTTTCAACAAGTTAAATTGAATTCCCCAGAAATTAACATTGCTGATAAATTTGGCCCAGAAAAAACGGCATACTGGGGAATGACGGGTTCCACTGGGAATAATTATATGGTTAGTGCCATTTCTGCCTCTGATATCCCAGGAACTCCTGGAGTTAGTAAAACGGCAGCTGACTTAACTAAACTGGGACAACAAGGCCTTCGGATTAGTAAAGCAGACGGAGGAAAGGTTGTCTCTAAAAATGATCCAGATGCGCTTCTTCCGGATGATCATTCATTAACCACGGAAGAATTAATGCACGCCTTACCATTTGATGCTCAATTTACTGCTGATGATGGCAATAAATATCCGATCTTTAGAAATAAAATTTATGATGCTGATGTGGGAGATATCTTCTTATACAGATCAGATATCTATAATTACTACGATAGTATTTATAATGAAAAAGATCCTAACATTGGAAATCATTGGTACGATGTTCATGTTACTGACGATTTACCAAGCCAACTTCGGTTGTTGAACGGAAGTAAAGACGTAGATTTATTCTATCCAGATATTCCTCCAATCGAAAAAGATACCGAGAGTCCGACGCCACAATCACATGGATTCAAAGCTGCCTTGGTTTCGGATCAACTTAACGATAACCAACAAGCGGTTATCAATACGGTGAAAGCGTCTGGTTCAAACTTTGCCGATAAAACTCCGATTGAATCTAGTGCTGTCCAAGTCATTCCTAGTCATCGTCCCCCTGGTCGTCCTGCATTCTACATTAATAACCAAATGCAGAATGTGACCCAGCAGATGCAAGATTGGTCTGACACCCTGAATAATGTCAGAGATTACGACAACATTAACTATCGGATCCCACTGTACAACTTCAGTCAAGTCCCACTAGTCAATGGACAGTATACCTTCTACTTACCAAGTATAAAGGGAAATAATCCAGCTAATCTAAAATTACAGTTTGAGGGGCAAGATATCCCCTATGATGCTACTGACAAGTCTAGTGGCCTGCACTACACCATAAGTGATGATAACCTCACCCAGAACGACGGTTCTACTTACAAAAACTGTAAAAAAATTGTGATTAAAGGACTCCCCACGTTAGATGCCTACTCAACGAAGAACATCACAGCTAACGTTAATTTGGGTGAAAACGAAGGAAAAAGCTTTGCAAGTACACCAAAATTAACCGGTCAGTCACAAGGAAGCACAATTACTTCTACGTATTATGGACAAACAGAAGTTTATAACCTAAATGCAGGAAGTTTAAAAATTGCGCCAATGAGTTTTGAGTACGGAACACATGCGTTCTTTGCCCCTAACTCATACATGTTACCAATGGATACGTATACCTTTGACGAAGCCGGTAATCCGGTTAAAACAACGCCAACCATTGATCCTCAACGTGGTTATCAAGCCCTTTCCATTAAGGATACACGAAAGGGTAGCGACCGGAAGGAATATTCAATTAGTCTCTCCCAGGCTCAAGACAACAGTGAAAGCGTGGCAGGGCAACTAATTAATTCCGATGTCATTGGAGCCAAGGAATCACCATTCCAGTTAGTTTACTTTGACGGGAAAGGTGATAAACATCCTTTAACGCCAGGCAATAATGACAACGTTAATGTCTACTCCTCTGGAGATGATCTTCCTAACCTCAAGAGTGTAGATTGGAACAATAAATATGGATTAAAATTAAACGTTCGTAAGACCCCTGATGCTCCAAGAACCAAAAATGGAATTCAGGATTACGGCGCAACGCTTAATTGGACCGTTAACTCGACAGAAACTCCTTAGGTTTTCAGGTTACAACGTCAAAAGCGGCTTCAGCGATTAATTCGCTGGGGCCGCTTTTGAGTTTACTTTAATTTAAGGACTGCAAGATGGTTTGGATCAATTCCAAGTCATTAAAGGAATAGAGTTGCACACCTAGTCCAAATTGTTGCAATTTGTGAATTTGTGCTAATGCCAGGTTAATTCCCACCTGCCGGAATTCAGCAGCCGTTTGCGTGGCCTGCAGTTGCTTTTGAATCGCATCCGGGAGAGAATGCCCTAACATTGCCTCTGCCTGGTGGACGCGGGTGGTACTTGTCAACGGTAAGACCCCCACCACTACCGGAACCTGAATCTCAACATCCCGAAGTCGCTCTACTAAGCTGAAGATCTTGTCTAAATCAAAACAAAACTGCGTCATGAAAAATTGGGCGCCAGCTTGAACCTTGGCCCGTAGGTAAAAGAGCTCCGTTCCCCAATCAGAGGATTCAGGATGTCGTTCTGGATAAGCAGCCGCCCCAACTTTCAGCTGACTATGCTGATCGATAAACTGGATGAGATTGGTAGCATGGGGAAAATAGCCCGTCGGCGTTTGCCAATCATTTTGATCCCCTCGTAGTGCCAACACTTTCGTTATCCCGATTCGTTCTAATTCCTGTAGCTCTTGTCGTACGGCCATCGGCGTCTTGTAAAGACCGGTTAGATGGGGAATCACTGATATTTGCTCTCTGACTAACGCTTGAAGTAAGTCCAATGATGCACTGGAGTTTGTTTGTCCTCCAACTCCCCAGGTAACGGAGACAAAGTCAGGGCGCAGCTCCGTTCCTAATCCACTAGCTTCCAAGAAATTTTGGTTGGCAATTGGCGTTGCTAATGGAGACACTTCAATTCCAAACGGTGGTGTCATTACAGCTCCTCCTTTTTCAAATCATCCTTATTTTACGCTGAAATGACCCACGAAAAAAGAGCCTTGGCATTAACCAAAGGCTCCGTTAGAACGTAGACAGTTAATTAAACAGCGCTTCATTACGTAAATAATGGTTGCCGTTAAAAAGAACGAAAAGGTAACGTCAGATAAAAAATGAGCCCCAATGACCAGCCGACTCACAGCAATTAAAATACTATAGCCCAATCCTAACCACCACGCTGTCCGCTGCCATTTGGCGGTAACAAACCACCCTAGTACTAGCGCTAAAGTGGATGCCATCGTATGTCCTGATGGAAAAGAGTAGTGCCCATTAATCCCATTGATCTGATACCAGTTGGTAAAGTGGCTGAGCTGTCCCTGAACTTGATACGGCCGATAACGTCCCCATATGGTCTTAAGGAACCCGTTAGCTCCCAACGCTAACAAAGCCGTTAAACTGGCAAAAATCGCGATAATGAGGAGCTGTTGCAGTCTCTGTGGGGACTGCTGTTTAAGCCACCACTGACTTAAGAGCGTTATTACGAGGTACAAAAATAACCACAAAATGAGTAACAACCAGCCCCAGGCGGATCCTCGTTGCTCTGGAACTGGATTAGGACTACCAACTGGTAAACCATGTTGCAAATTAGCCATGGCTTTTCCAAAATAGTTACTGCTTTCGCGTAAGAAATGCAACAACTGCAAGCTAGATAACGTAACCCCGACAACCAATCCTAGCCCAGCCAACCAAGCATTAGATTGCCGAAAAGCACTCGCAATCATAATTTCTCCACTCAATATAAACACTAAGTATAACGGAAATGATCCTACTGTTTGTCCAATCGTGGCCCAGTTACTGTGATAATTAAGCACTCGCTGACTAAGCGTTAGATCCAGCTTAGTAGCAATTCCCATTAAGACGACAAATAAAACTAGACTGCCAAGCAGCCACTTTCGTTGCTGATTCACGTTTACCCTCCCGATTTTTAGTTAAAGTACATGGTAAAGAACCACAGAAATTAATATAATTAAGTTAATCTAACTAAAGGAGCTCCTCATGACGACCGAACCAATTGAAATTCTAGTAACTAGTAACCAAAACTACCTCCAGCCCTTACAAGTAATGCTGTACTCACTGCGCCTTAACAATCCAACTGTTCCTTTTCGCATCTGGCTGTTACAGTCTGACATTGCCGACGCAACGAAGCAGTCCTTGTTAAAATATGCTGGTCGCCTCAATCTTGATTTGAACGTAATTAAAATGGACGAGCGTTTAAACCTACCGCCGTCCTTTCTCAGTGCCTACGACTACCCACAAGAAATGTATTTCCGCCTGCTCTGCGCCGATGCACTCCCAACGGACCTCCACAAAATTCTCTACCTGGATCCAGATTTAATGGTGGTGAACGACATTACGCCCCTATGGAACACTACTTTAGACGGTAAAATGTTTGCGGCAGCTGTCCATAAAGGATTAACCGACATCATGCAGTCCGTTAACAATTTACGCCTGGGAACCGACGGCGGATACTTTAATTCCGGGGTGATGTTGATGGACTTAGATCAGATGCGCCAAAAGGTTCGGGTCAAAGACCTTGTAGATACCATTGAAAAGTACCACGATTACCTAATTTTACCCGACCAAGACATCCTAAACTATCTTTATAGTGACAATACCAAGGAGATTTCTGAAGACCTATGGAACTTTGACGCACGGAAGTCCCTGCTCTACCTGACTCGGAGTGGCGGAAAGGAAAACATGGCCTGGGTCATGAAGCACACCAGCATCATTCATTTCTGCGGAAAACCAAAACCCTGGCAAGCAGGTAGCAGTTCCCCTTACACATCGCTGTGGTTAAACTACCAACAAATTGTCACCACCCAATTCTAATCAGTAACCGAAACGATCGTCTTAATTTTGACGGTCGTTTTTAGTTCGTTTCATGCTATAATGAGAGCGCCAGAACAAGTGCTTCTGGCCCGTTGTTTGAAAACTGAATCAGAAAGGAGGCTGGCTTGATGCGCAACAATGAACCAGTTTATCGTAGCGTGAGCGTCGGAATGGTGAAAATCGCCATTAAGGACGATGGCAATCAGATTATTGCTAATGTAATTGGTAATAATGTAATTGCGATCGACAATCGGATTAGTCGGGCGACCGTTACGGGTCCAGACCGAGCTGGGTACTACGGCATTGGTGACTACGTTTACTTCACCACTGACAAACGCAAGCACCATACGGCGATTCCCATGGAAATAGTGTCCAACCAGTTAGCCAACTAAAATCCTTCCGGGTGAAAAATCCTTCCGGGTGAAAAACGGCTTAGGCATAATGCCTAAGCCGTTTTTTTAGTAAAGATTATAACCAGTAATTTGCATGGCGAGCGGAAGATCAGTTTGTAAGGTAACTTGAGGTGAAGTGGTAGGATAAAAACGTTCACTAAAAACCGCTTCTCCCTGGTTGGCAAAGATTTCCACCGAGCTGGTATCAGTCCAAATTTGCAGGTCCAATTCCTCCTGCGGTCGTAACTGAGCAAAACGTTGTGCATCACGTCCTGCTCGGGTTACCACCATTTCGTGATCGTCTTTGTGATAGGTAACTTGGAGTTGTTGCTCTCCGGCTTGAAACCGCAGGGTTAGTTGCTGTCCCTGCCAATCCGTCAAGTTCGCGTGCAGTCGTAGTTCTAGGTGTTGTGGATCAGGTACTTGGAGTTCCCGGTTCGTTCCCTGCCAGTTCTCGTTTAAAACCTGTTTGGTTCGTAACTGACGGACTTCTGCGACAGGAAACATGTACAGCTGTTCATGGCGCCAGGTTAACTCACGGGGCAACGTCATGGCACCTGCCCAGCCATCGGCTTGTTCTGGAAACTCAGCTTCCCACATATCCATCCAACCAATTAAAATGCGGCGACCATCGGGAGCTAGCATCGTTTGCGCCGCGTAAAAATCATGCCCGTGGTCTAATTCCTGTAGCTCATCGTGGCGGTAATTAAGCGTTTGAAAATCAAACTGGCCGGCCACATAACTCGTTTGATAGAGGTTCAAGTTCTGCTTGGCCGTAGCTTCAATTCCCTGCGGAGACAGGACCAACAGATCCTGACCGTTCAAGCGGAAGAAATCCGGACACTCCCACATGAAACCCGCGGTGGAACGTTCCGTAGCTTCGGTAATAACCCCTTGATATTCCCAGTCAATTAGGTTTGCAGAACGGTATAAAAGGGCCCGACCCGTTTTCGTAGCTGCCGTTTGACTCCCTAAGGTTAGGTAATACTGCCCGTCGCGTTCAAAAACCTTCGGATCACGAAAGTGTTGACTGTTATCAGTCGGTGGCGTGGAGATCACTGGATTAGTAGCTAATTTATAAAAATGAAGGCCATCGTCACTCACCGCCACGTTTTGCGTCTGCCAAAAATCATCAGGATGAGTTTCATCAGGCACGTGGTGACCCGTATAGATCAAAAAGAGACGATCATCTTTCACGATGGCACTGCCAGAAAAGCATCCCGATTCATCCGCTTCACTATCTGGCGCTAACGCCGGTGGTAGAGTTTCCCAGTGAACGAGATCCCGGCTGCGAGCGTGTCCCCAGTGCATTGGTCCCCATTCCACGCCGTACGGGTGATATTGATAAAACAAGTGATAATAGCCCTGAAAGTAGGTAAAGCCGTTGGGATCGTTCATCCATCCTTGCGGTGGCATCAAGTGATAGTGTAGACGAAACCGCGGGTTGGTAACCTTGGGCATCCGGTGCTGATCAAGTTCCATGTGCGTTTCCTCCATGTTGAATGATTTAAATTATTTTAACAGCCCATCGTTAAATTTCCTATTAAAACAATTAGTTCATTTGTATCATATTCTAAAATAAAAAAGGCTGATTGAATCAAATCAATGAGCCTCTATTTATACTGACTACTAATTATTGAAATAGCTTGTTTTATCATTGGATATGTTTTTCTTGGAATTGAAAAATCATTATCACTGCCACTTAGATAAAAGAAGCGAAATTTATCATAAAATTCGATTGCATCAGGAAAAGCATCAACTTTTATCCCTGCCAAACCAGTTTTATCATTTAAATAAGCATCAGAAAATTTATCAAATAAATAATTAATAATTGCGGTCCCAACGTGTAAATGTTGATATTTTAAGTCAACTCCTAAAAATAATAAATGTAATACTGGTACATTCAAATTTTCACTTAAACCATTTTGTACCGATTCAATATAATCAGAAACAAAGTACTTAATATCATTCATATAGGTAATACTTAAAATATCAATAACTGTACTACAAAAGCCAATCACTTCACCAGTGTCCTTTTCAAAAAACACTTGAGTTACTGATTGAAATTGTTTATCAGATTCAGAAGCATCATTAATTAAAAACTGGTTTATTGCTTGATTACCACAATTAAAATTTTTGAGATCATTCGGTCCATACAAAAAAGAATTTATTTCTGCAACGTCAATATTATCAAATTTATTCAAATTTAAATCCTAAAAGCCGCTTTATTAAGCGCACGTTGAGTAGCTTTAACATCATCTAAAAATTGGGGTGATTGACTATCAAACTTTTGTTCCAATAATTTCTTCTTCAAGTTATCAAAATCTTGTTTAGACTTCATTGATATCACTTTTTCATTTTTATTTGAAACAGCCATTTTAATCCCTCCATTTCAGCATTAATAATTTAACTCCTATCAATTAATTATGAGTAATTAATTTTTAAAGTCAATTAATTTCTTTGCTCGTCACCATTTAAATACTCCCGTAATGCCTGGCCCGTCAACGAAGTTTCCTGCTTCATTGCTCCCTCTGGAACCCCACTGTAGAGCACCTGACCACCGTAAATTCCGGCCCCTGGACCGATATCAATCAACCAGTCTGCCTGGCTAATCACATCCAGATTATGTTCCACCAGAATCAAGCTATTTCCAGCTGCCACGAGCCGATGGAACAGTTGCACCAACTGAGCAGTATCCTTTAGATGCAGTCCCGCCGTCGGTTCGTCTAGGAAGTAAGTTTGACCGTTTTCACCCAGCGTTTGCGCCAACCGCAGTCGCTGGAGTTCTCCACCAGAAACCGTCGTAAGCGATTGATCCAACCCTAGGTATCCTAACCCCACTTCTTGGAGTCGTTGTAAGGGCATTGCTAGATCAGGCTGATCCGCAAAGAAGGTGACTGCTTCATCTACGGACATGGCTAATACCGCTGCGATGTCCTTGCCATTGTATTGATACTGGAGCGCTTCTTGACTATAACGTTTCCCACCACACAGTTCACATACTTGTTTCACGGGATCCATGAACGCCATGTCGGTAATCGTGATTCCCTTTCCCTTACACCGGGGGCAGGCTCCTTTCCCGTTATAACTGAACAACTGGGTGGAAACTCCATTGGTTTTCCCAAAGAGACGCCGAATCGGGTTCAACAAGTTTAAATACGTTACCGGCGTTGAACGAATGCTAACCCCCGCGGCTTGTTGGGTTAAATCGACGTAATTACCGTTCAGCTTTCGTTTTAACGCCAAGGCTAACGAGCTCTTGCCAGAACCAGCCACTCCAGATAGAACGGTCATAATTCCCATTGGCACCCGAACACTCACGTCCTGCAGGTTATGCAACGAAACGTGTTCCAAACTCACAAAATCACGCGGAGCTTGGGGCGTAGCCAACTGATGTGGTTTACGCAGCCATTCTCCGGTAAGCGTCTCTGATGATCGTAACTCCGGATAGGTTCCCGCAAAGGTAATTTCTCCTCCAGCTGCTCCTGCTTGTGGTCCCACTTCGACCACATGATCGGCAATGTCAAAGAGGGCCGGATTGTGATCCACCACAAAAATCGTATTACCCTTCGCTTTCAGCTTTAACAAGGCCTTTTTAATCAGTTGAATGTCGTGCGGATGTAGACCCACGCTTGGTTCGTCAAACACGTACAGTAAGTCTGACAATGAATTCGTCAGGTGCTTAGCAATTTTAATTCGTTGGACTTCTCCTCCGGACAAAGTGCTAGTGGTCCGATCCAACGTAAGATAGCCCAAGCCAATCTCAATCAAGGGTTTAATTTTAGTCGTTAAACTACGAATGATTTCATCACCCAGTTTTGCCTTAATGCCCTGCAAGAACTCTAAAAATTGCACCAGGTTCATCTTAGTGGCAGCGGCAATGTTAACGTCATTAATGGTAACGCTCAGTGCCTGTTGGTTTAACCGGGCTCCCTGACACACCGGGCACTCGCGTTGGGTCACCACCTCGTTAATGGCGGCTTGATGGTGTTTCCCTTCCGAACTGTGCAGAATAGAACGAACAATCCGCGGAACGACTCCTTCGTAATCCGCGCTCTTAAAGGCAGCTGGTGAGTTTGGAAACGGTTGTTTCGGTGCATGCATCAACAATTCGTATTCCGCAGGGGTGTAATCCTTAATCGGTTTATCGTTATCAAATAAGCCAGAATCACCATAACGACGCCAGCGCCAACTACCCGGTCGAAAACTGACGAAGGTAATCGCACCCTCGTTTAGTGATTTTTCTGGATCAATGAGCTTACTTTCGTCCACATCATCGACGTATCCCAATCCCTGACAGTTCGGACACATCCCCTGCGGGAGGTTAAACGAAAAAACTTCCGAATAACCAACAAAGTGATCGCCAATTCGCGAGTAGAGCAGTCGCAATAGGGAATAAATTCCAGTGTAAGTAGCAAGAGTGGAACGGGCGTTTCCCGTTAGTTGCTTTTGTTCAATTGCGATGGCAACGGGCAAGTTTTCAATCTCGCCCACTTCTGGTTGTCCATATTTCGGCAGGTATTGTTGGGTAAAACTAGGAAAGGTTTCATTGAGTTCTCGCCGGGATTGTGCCGCCACGGTGTCAAAGACTAACGACGATTTTCCAGAACCGGATTCTCCCAAAAAAACGGTAATTTCGTGCTTAGGAAGGTTCAAACTAATGTGCTTTAAGTTGTTTTGATGAGCATCTTTGACAACAATTTCAGTTGCCACCTGTTGTTTTTTCATGCTTTCCTCCGTGATGATGTAGAAGCGCGATTCATAATTAAAACCGCGGCTAGGGAGCCCAAAATTGATAGGCCGGCCAGTGTAAAGAGAATGGGATAGTTAAACCATTCCACCATTAGACCACCGAATAAAGGCCCGACGGCACGACCAAACGACATGAAGACGTTAAACATTCCTTGATATTGTCCTTTGGAACGCGGATCGGCAAGGCTATCAATCCAAGCCGGAATGGCTGGGAGCCCGTTCATTTCTCCGAGCGTCAAGATAATCATGATAATGATGAACCAGTGGTATTGCCGGGCCCAAATTAACATGAAAAAGGTCGACGCAAACAAAGTCACGCCAAAGGAAATTTGGGGGACCATCCGAAAATGCATCCCCAGTCGGTTCACAATTGGCTGTCCAACTACAATTAACAACCCGTTAATGGGCCAAATTAAACTGTACTGTTCAAAGGAGATGTGCAGGTCCTGCATGTGAACTGGCATGACACTTTCCCAGAGGGTGTAACTTAAATAAATAAAAAAGACCATGCCACAAATGAGCCAGATTAGCCGTGGATTAGGCTTGGGAGTAAGACCCATGTCAACTCCATCCTCCGAGTGCTGGTGTGCATGAGCTTGCACTGGGGGAAACTTCACGTTAAACTCAAGAATCGTCATAATCAATAAAATGATGTAGAAAAATGAGGCAACTGTAAATACCACCCCAACTCCATATTTCATCAGGTACCCAACGGCAGCCGTTCCGATTACAACTCCGAGGTTCACACCGATGTAAACCGAATTGAAGACCTGGCGGGTACTTTTACTGCGAACCTTAGCTGCATAGGCATTGAGCAGGGTTAAACTCGATCCCTCTCCGAGTCCATACACAAATAACATGATGGCAAACATGGGCCAACCATGGGAGAAGATCAGCACTACCACCGCTGCCAGTGCAATGGAAATACTGATGATGGCAGTTTTATACGGGGACCAGCGGTCAAAAAGCCGGCCACCAAGATAATTCCCTAACACCATGAAACAAGACATGATAAACAGTACCACTCCCGCGACCGTTAAGGACTCGTGGAGTGTGTTATGCATGTAAACGGTGGTTAACGGCCACATTAATGCCGCTCCAGAATTAAGCAGTAATGAATAGATTAAAACTGAAGTTAGCCGAATTTCTGAACGAGGCGTGTCATGCACAATCCCTCCTAAATAATTAGTCATTACTTCTATTCTCGCACAAATTCACGGGTTTCAAAAGAAACGAACCCAACCAAAAGAATGGTAAAATATGGATACTTGAGTTACTGACTAATCTTTACTTTAACTAAAAATTATCTCACGAAAGGAAGCTTACTATGATTCATATCGTCACAGATTCAACCGCGCAACTAACTCCCGAAGAAATTAAGGATAATGACATCCATGTCATCCCGCTTCAAGTTAGCTTTGAAGGTAAAACTTATCAGGATAACGTGGACATTACCCGGCAGCAATTCTCCGAAATGCTACAAGATGACGAAACGGAATTTCCCAAAACTAGCCAGCCATCTTTGGGTCAATTCGTAGAAACCTACGAAAAAATCTTAAAGGATGATCCAAAGGGTAGCATCATTTCAATTCATCTTACCCATGTTATCAGTGGAACGGTTGAAACTGCTCGCTCCGCGGCTCAACAAGTAGAAGGTGACATCCACGTCATTGACAGTCAATCTACTGACCGGGGCATGGCATTTGAAGTACTAAAGGCCGTTGAATTAGCTAAGCAAGGAAACACCGCTGATGAAATTGAAAAAGCTGTCTTGGCAATGATTCCAGAAATCAGTCTGCACGTGTTCGTGAACAGCTTTGATTACCTAGTTAAAGGTGGCCGAGCTAGTCGTGCCGTTGGTTTCATCTCTTCGCTGATTCAACTCAAACCAGTCTTAGAACTAAAGGACGACCAACTAGTAATGGTAGCCAAATGTCGGGGTGCTAAGAAAATGCACAAGGTCCGCGATGAAATCACCGAAACCTTAATTAACGATCCGAAGGTGAAGGAAGTCGGCTTATCCTACGTGGACTCTACGGAAGACGTTGACGCCGTGGCCGCTCGCATTAAGGAAGAACGCCCAGACATTCACGTGTTGGTCCGCCTTACCTGCCCTGTCATTATGACCCACGTCGGTCCTGGTGGATTTGCCATTATTTACAACTAAATTTACGCATAAGAACCAAGCGCTCTCACAAAATTAGATCTATTTCTAATTCCATGAGAGTGCTTTTTCGTTAATTAGCAACCATTTTTAACTATTTACATAAAGGTTAAAATTGTTGGTTATCTAATCCCCACTTAAATTACCCCAAAAAATATTGAACTTTCAGTTGGAATAAACGGACCTGTACCAAGGTTTCTATGTTCAAAGAAAAAAGTGTACCTACATGGGTAATTTAGGTACACTCAAAAGACACAAGTCTCTTATTTTAAAACACTCAAGAACTATACTATAGTTAATGATGAATAGTTAGTTAATTGATAAAAGATCCAGAATCCACTAATAATAACAGGAGAATCTCATGCTTAAAATTTTTAAAGATAATCCACTTAATCTTAAAACCTTAACAAAAATGGTAATCTTCTTTTTAGCCATTTTATCATTATTTATGTCATTAATTTTTATTACTGATTTTGATACAACTAAGGTTGCATTAATATACTTACACCCCAATGAATCCATCATTACTGCTCTTATCCATGACGTAGTATTGGCAGCTATAATCTTGTTTTTGGCACTAATTCCAATTCCCAAATTTTTTATGATTATCCCTTTTCTTGATGCGCTGATTTACGGATTCATATTTCCAATCTTGGTAATAAATCCCAGTACAGCGATTGCAAAGTCATTAATGACCAAAATACCAAATGCAATTTTTGTTCTATTGTCATTTTTAATAGCATGTACTATTGCAAATTTCGTGAATGTATCTGTTTGTAAAAAAATATATAAACACCAATCTATAAAATTAAAAGGAGTAATTAAGCAAGCAGTTAAATTATATTTTCTTTATGCATTTCCAGTGCTGATTATGTCTTTATT
The DNA here is from genome assembly GCF_024029435.1 of Fructilactobacillus hinvesii. Classification (NCBI taxonomy): domain Bacteria; kingdom Bacillati; phylum Bacillota; class Bacilli; order Lactobacillales; family Lactobacillaceae; genus Fructilactobacillus; species Fructilactobacillus hinvesii. The sequence goes on from NZ_CP097118.1 coordinate 188,759, forward strand.
ATTTCTATAGAAAGTCTGGAAGTGTCTTTAAAAGAAATTCTATAAATTGGGGAGATGTTAGAAAAGCGAGTAGAGCAGCTAAAGCAGCGAGAGCAACTTTTCCTGAACTAACAGACTTAGTAGCAATAAATTGGATAACTACATTAGCAAACGATTCTACATCATAAGCAACGACTCCGTATAATCTACTTACGTCTTTTACTGCTTCAGTACCATACTTCTCAATTTTCTCGATATTAGGGAGTTTCTCTTCCTTGATTTTCATTGTAATCGTGTAAGATAATTCCCCGGATAATTCTTTATTGCCTACTTTAAAAACGTTAACAGTAGTTGAGATCTCGGCTTCTCCAAACTGAATACTGGCTCCAATGGATAAATTACCTAGGTCAACGTTCGCAGTGAACTTGAAGTTATTTACATAATCATCCAACATATTGTATAGATTTTGAGAATCTTTAAATCCATTTTCTGTTAAATATCTAAACAAGCCATCTTTAGTAAATTTACCATTTTGAATATCAATGTAGCCATGTCCTTCTTGTACAGTATATTTTTGATCTACCTTTACAGAAAGTTCGACTGCACCGATATTAATAATGTCATATGTTTTGCCGTAGTCTAATGAAAAGTCACCAAAAATTTTTTTCATGGCTTCGGTTGGACTAATGGTATTTCTAGGAGCTGGCTTAAACTTGTTAGTCCCCTTATCTTTACCAGATGAAGCATCTTGATCAATTGCGATATCTGCAAAGTTATATTCGGTAAATTGATCAATAGACCAACCATCTGGCATTTTGTAGCCTAAGTTACCACTGTATCCAGTAGACATATCGGAAACAAAAGCATTTACTGCATAACCCCGTTTTAGTGTTTTGCTGCATACATTTCTGGTTCCATAAATACCTACTTTAAAACGTTTACTAATAGCATAATTAACAGCTTCCATATATGGAATAACCGTTCCGGCAATATCTCCATCTTGAATGTCAGTATCCACAGCAAAATAAATAGTGGTTCCTTGAGGGAAGCCCAATTCAATTGCTTTAGAAGTTGCAATTCGTGCATCAGAGAATCCTTGAGCTGCGGTGAAGTATGATTGATCGCCATCATTATCCTGGTAAATGGGAAAAATATGCAAACCGGCGTTCACCAAATCTTCAATCTCACTCGGGATTAAATTTTTTTGCCGCCGATTTGAACCAGTACCCACCGTTCCGGTTAAATAACGCCCAATCAAATTAAACCCATAACTTTTGAGTTTTTTAGCTGTTGAACTGGAGACTTGGAATGAGGTATCACAAGCGTCAGAGTCACGGTTAATATCACCATTGGAGGTTAATAATCCTTTAATTACAGCTAAGTTAGCGGAGCCATTGTAAGGCGGAAGCTTCATGAAATTCCGAAAGTTGAATACCGCATTAGCAACATTACTTCCATAAATCCCGTCAAAGGGTCCATCGTAAAATCCGTTTACCATTAAACCATATTGAATCACTTTAACAATCGGACCACTGGTCCCTTGATAAATCGTTGGCGTTAATCTCACTGTACCAGGACCATAAACTCCATTTGCCTGACTAGTTGACATACCTTCGGCTGCTTGTAGAGCATAAATTAAGGCGGTATTGGTGTTTCGTTGATAAAGGCCATCGGTAGGAACTAAGCCTAAATCATCACCAAAGTAACTAAGATAGTTATGATTTAGGTATTGTTGCATTTTTCGGATAGCATTAGTACCCCCACCTAATAATTTAAAGGCACTCATATCAAACAAAGCGGCCATTAAAGGAACCGTTAAATTACCACTGGGTAGCCCTGCATCTTGACGCAATTCGTCTACTGCAGTTTGCGTTCCTTTAGAAAATTTGGTGTTAAAGGCGGCTGGACTATAACCTTTACACCAAAATGCCCCTTGAATTAATTTAGCGATGTTGCCTTTATAACCCACCCGATATTTAGCAACTTGGCCTGCTAAGGCTGACTTAGTATGGTCCCCAAAGCCACTGGACACAGGATTAATGCCTAATTCGTGCTGTAATCCTTCCCGTAAAGCATAAATGGTCTTCCAACCAGTTTGGCCATTTTCATTAACCTTGGTGTAGCCACTTACCTTTCCGTATTCTGAATTTAACCATTTTTGTACTTTTAAAACTTGTTGATCCATGTTAATTTCCTCCATTTATAGAATTGAATTGTGAGTAATTAGTACTAATTAAGCCATATAATCTATAATTACGTTGCTTATTGTAGATGAATAGTCTACAATGGTGACAAATAAAAAGCCAACACGTCTGTTGGAGTTATTTGTTATTCGTAATCAATTAGATTACAAGGAACACTATATATACTCATTTTCTAAATGTCAACCAATAAATAGAAAAATATTCTATACAACTGAAGGGAAAGTGCTGTAAATGTCGATCTATCAACGGATTAAGGAATTAGCCAAAAACAAAAATATTTCCATTCGCGAATTAGAACATCAACTTGGTTTTCCTAATGGAACCTTACAGAAGTGGGTTGATAACGCTAATTCTCAAAAATTAAAGAAAGTAGCCAATTACTTTAACGTTTCCACTGATTATCTCTTGGGGAACGGAGAACGACCTACCGCTGATTTAGACGATTTAGAAACCATTATGATGTTTGGAGGAAAGCCAGTTCCAGAAGAAGATAAGCAAACGGTTCTGGAAATTTTAAGGAGGCTCAGAGATGCAAGAGATCATAAATAGCCTGTTTAACTACGCGTTAAATCATGATATTGGGGTGGTTTACACTGATAAGTTGATGCCAGAAACAAAGTCATTCGCTGACATTCCCACACGATCGATTGTGATTAATGCAAATGAGCCTAATCAGCGGCAATTACCCCTCATTATTGCCCATGAAATTAGTCATGTAGTTCAATGCGATACGAATGACGCTCAGTTAAACTTTTCAACGGTACTTAAACCGCATTATGAGCAAAAAGCTAACATTGGGGCCATTGACTTATTAATCCCATTTTATGTAGAAGATAAAGAACTGGATCAAATTAACGTGGACGAGTTTATGCAGCTATTTGCAATTCCCAGTTCTTTACGAGATATTTGTATTACAGAAATGAAAAAGAACATTAATTAGATAAAAGAAGCCAGCCTTAATAATTATTTTAGTAGGGCTGGCTTCTTTAAATTTTATAAGTAATTAAAAAAATTGACTATCTATTTTACTATCAAGCAATCATTGCTTCAATTTCCGCTACCAATCGCTCATTTTCCAGCAATTTAGCAACTTGAATCACATTCAACAATTCTTGTTTTCCTTCTGCTTGATCAACATACAGAAAATCTAGTTTCGCTTGATAATATTTTTCGGCTGATAATATCCGCTCCCCTTTTTCGAATTTAATCGCATTCGTCTTAGAGCACACGTCAGAGTATACCGATTTTAATGAAAATCCCTTATCTAATCTAATCTTTTTAATGGTTTCTCCATACATAAGTATCATCTCCAATTGCGCTCTACATCATAGTCAACTATAGTTTACCACTAAATCATAAGCCACTCTGATCCTTTTATGATGGTGATAAAGGAGGAAAAGTGATGAACTTTTATCAAAAATACCCTTTATTCACTAAGATAGCCGGCACGGATTTACTTTCTAAAGTGGGCGATCGCTTGTTTTATACCGCATTATTAACCACGGCAACTTCGTTACCACAGGCCAATCTCGCAGTTACGATTGTGTCCATCTCTGAAACTTTGCCAGTTTTATTTAGCTTCTTTTTAGGAAGTCTGGCTGATCAGAAGCAACATAAGAGCAATCTGTTAATTAAGAACTCAATTACCCGGGCCCTTTTGTATCTTGGGATTGGTTTTATTTTTAACTACCCACAAACTTTATTATTACTCATGATTGCGTCAGTTTTAAACTTTCTTTCTGGTTTATCAGGGAACTATTCATCAGCCTTACTGACGCCATTTACAAAAACAATGGTCAATGAATCTGATATGACGCAAGCCCAAGGCCTCATTAGTACGGCCAACCAACTAATGAATGTTTTAGCAACTCTAGCCGGCTCATTATTATTGGCATTTTTTCTCAAAAGCACAGTCGCCTATCTTAACGCTTTGCTTTTCATTCTAATTGGCAGTATCTATTATTTAATCAGACCTCAGTTAACTCACGTTGAAACTAATTTTGTGACAAATAGAGAAGAGAACCTTTTTATAACGACGAAAAATAATTTCAAAAACATTTTTCATAATAAAACTGTCCTAAGTGACCTTTGGCAGTTGGCGTTACTGAACGGCTTTTTTGGTGGTTTAACCCCCATTTTTGCTTTGTTCATAAAAAATAATCATTCCCTAGATTACATTTCAAATCCCGTCAAAATCGCTCTACTTTCGGCAATAATAACACTTGGAATGGTTATCGGAAGTTCCCTCAGCGGCACATTATTAAAAAATTACACTGAAAACCAACTAAACCAAGTTAGTAATCTCTTCATCAGTTTCGTGGGTTTGAGCTTTATAGTAAACAATTTATACCTTATTTTGCTTAATTCTGGGATTATTGCAATTTTACTCGGCATCGTTTCCCCCAGATTTTCTGCTAAAATCATTACTAAATATCCAACTGCAAACTTGGGTGGGATTATCACTACCGTTAATTCTTTATTGGTTCTAGCTCCACCAATCACTAGTGTCATTTTTCCTTTATTACCAAGTATTCACCCTTTAGCTGCTTATATTGGGTTCTTCATTTATAGCATCATTTTAGTTTTGGTTACTTTAAAAATTAAAAGCAGAAATTCATAAAGATTAATCCATTAAAATTTGTTAGATAGAAAATTGTACTATTTCAAACAAAAAATGCTTCCATTTTTAGTAAGTCTTAAACTATCAACTGACTTAAATAGAAGCATTTTATGAACTAAATTTTATTTTTTTAAGAGTGGAATGAGTCATTTAAACCAGTACTAGTCTTTGTCAGAAGTAAGGTAATTGTTACCTCAGTTTTCAAAGTAAATTACTAATACTTTTTCGTGGTCATTTGTTTTTTTAATGCTTTTTACGATATTTTTTTAACTTATTTTCACCAGGAAATAAACGGTTATGTGATCCAACTCGAATACCAATCAATACTAATTCATCTTGATCGATTGTATATACAACTAAAATATCGTTAATTTCAGTTGGCTCTTTTCCATGAGGTGTATCTCGAAGATGAAATTCACGATAACCGGCCATGTGACGATGCAAATTATGGTCATTAAATTCAGCAGGTAATTCATGTTGTTCAAGTAGCATATCAATGGCTGATCTTACCTCATCTACAATTGTTCGATCTTTATTAGCTAATCTTTTTAAATCCGCATTAAAAGTTACTCTGGGTTTGAATCTTAATTTGGCCATAGCTAAAATTGATTCCAGTAATCGTCATCTGATTCAACAATATCATCATCAGGTAAAACATTTCGCTTAATTAATTGATCTCTAGCAACGGCATATTCCAAGGATCCTTCTTTAGCTTTTAAAGCTCTTTCTAACCAATCAAGTTTTTCTTGAGATACGATTGCGACTGATCTACTATTCGAACGAGCAATGTAGACAGTTTCATCATCATCGTTTACTTGGTCTAAGTATTTCTTTAAATGATTGCGGAAATCACTTTGAGTTAATGCTTTGGTCATATTACCATCTCCTTGTACGCTATATTGTACGTTATTTAGTACATTTAGTCCATTTTTAAATAAGCTATTTCATTAAAAATTGAAGACTCTAGCAATATATATAAACATAATCAATCGAGTATATTTTAGATTAGCATTAATACTTCTATTGATTGAGGCATTGGTTGCAAATATTTTAATAATGGACAACAAAAAAACGCCACCGAAGTAGCGTTTTTTTTAGTAATCTAATTTACATTTTACCAGTAGTTGTGTGAGTTCCGGAATGCAACGGCGTTCGCAACTGAACCGTACCGGCTGATAGCGTATTGACGAGCAACCCGTTCTTGATTAGCTGGAGAGTAGTCACCGTTCAAGTATGAAGCAGATAATTGGTATTTACCAATGTATTGACCGTTCCGAGCAGTGTATGAACCACCTGATTCAACGGCAGCGATTGAGTCTAAGGAACCATCGTTGTCAGCAGAAGCGTTGTCGTTTGAAGTAGTTGCAGCTTGCGTGCTAGCTGCTTGGCTAGTTTGTTGTGGTTGTGCTTGAGCTGCTGGTTGGGATGGAGTTTCAGCTTGAGCAGTTGCTTGTGGTTGAGCTTGGGCAGCTGGTTGGGCTGGGGTTTCAGTTTGAGTAGCTTGGCTAGTTTGTTGTGCTTGGGTAGCTGGTTGAGCTGGAGTTTCAGCTTGGGCAGCTGCTTGTTTTACTTCATAGTGTGGTTGAGCTGGAGTAGCAGTTTGAGCTGCTTGACTATTAGCAGTAGTTACTTGCACGTTACCGTCATCACCAACTACGAAAACTTCACCAACATAAATTTTGTTAATGTCTTGAATGTGGTTAGCTTTTTGTAAGCTGTCAACTGAAACTCCGTAAGTTTGAGCTAATTGTGAAAGGGTATCACCAGATTTAACGGTGATCTTAGTAGAAGCGTTAGCACTGTTGGCACCGGCGAATAATACCCCAGCAGATACAGCAGTAATAGCGGCTACAGTTTTAATTCCTTTAAGTTTCATGAAATAATCTCTCCTTTAATAATAGATGGGAAGTTGTTTTCAGTTTCGAATTCTTGAGTTCCGCTAAGTGATTAACTAAATCATTTAACGGTCTCTATACTAAAGGCTGATTGTTACAGCAGGATTACAGCGACTTTAAAAAAAGCGGTTCGCTCTGTAACTATGTAACACTCCTAACATATTTCGTAATTCAAGGAACAGCAAAATAGAGCTAATGCTTACTAGGGCAAGGCTTTTCGAAGATTGCAATTTAATTCGTTCAGACCCACTTTCAGATTGTTTCTTCTATTATAAGGGATTGTTGGGGGGTTAAAGTGGTTATCTGCAAGCTTTCTGCCCCTGAATCGTTGTTTAAATTATCTAAAATCAATCGGCCTTGAACTGCCTTTTGTAACTGAACTGCTTGATTACTTAGGTTCACTAGGATCACAATGCTTCGCTCCGTTGAACGTCGCCGGTAACCAATTATTGTCGCTCCAGTTTGCGTTAGCGGCTCAAACTGACTGGTCCTAAGGAACGCTCGGCTCTCCGAACTGTGGTGCCAGCGTAATAATCGTTGGTAATAGCATAGAACGGAAGCTAAATCTACTTGCTCTGTCTGAACGTCAACTCCGGTTTGCCCCGTAGCCGGCTTTAACCAGGGTGTCCCCGTCGAAAAGCCTCTAAACGGACTTCCATCCCACGGAAATGGGACCCGAGCATTATCCCGCGAGCGCCAGTTCACGATTTCTAAAGCCGTGGTTGGAGTCTCACCATCCTGTAACAATTGCTGATAGTTATTTAAGGAAGAAACATCGTTAAAGTCCGCAATTCGGTCACGCTGAAAATTTTGCATTCCTAGCTCCTGTCCCTGATAGAGAACGGGAACCCCTGGCAAACAGACGGAGAGCGTGGCCAACGCTTTGGCAGCAGCGGGGGTTCGCTCCGCTGGATTTGCAATAAACTTGGTCAAGGCCCGGTTTTGGTCGTGGTTTTCTAAAACATTCGCAAACACCCCCTGTGCTGCTTGGATGGATTGTTGGCTTGCAAAGATGGTGTTCGCTAATTCTGCAATGGACCAGTTTCGTGGTCGCGTCCATCGATTGGCATCTGCCACGTCAATATTAAGGTAGCTAAAGTCAAAAATCATGGAAAAATAACCGTCTGGACCAACGAATTCAGCCAATTGTTCAGGACGGACTCCTGCCGCTTCTCCGATGGTAACCGCATCGTAATGCGCAAAGGTAGCTTCCTTGAGTTCCTGCAAAAAAGCTCCTAGTCCAGGGCGATTCAACCCCTTTTTCGTCACACTAGCTAGTCCATCGCTTCCATCGGCCGGCAGATTCGCCCAATCTTGATCCTTCTTTAAATGGGTAATTGCATCAAGGCGAAACCCGCTAATCCCCTTTTCAAGCCACCAGTTAATGATCCGATACAGTTCCTGGCGCAAAGCTGGATTTTCCCAATTTAAGTCAGGTTGAGCCGATGTAAAGGTATGAAAGTAATCTAGTCCCGGTTCATTGGGAACGTTCGTCCAGGTGGACCCGCCAAAAATGCTCCGCCAGTTCGTGGGTGCCTGTCCTGCTTGCTCGGGCTTAAAGATGTAATAATCGCGGTAAGGACTGCTTGGATTACGTAATGCTTCTTGAAACCACGGGTGCTGGTCTGACGTATGATTCAACACGAGATCCATGATAACCTTTAACCCCCGGTCATGAGCCGCTTGCAGCAACTCTTCCATGTCTTCCATGGTGCCAAAGACCGGATCAATTGCTTGGTAATCAGCAATGTCATAACCCATATCTACCATTGGAGACCGATAAATGGGTGCCAGCCACACCATTGTGATCCCTAGGTCTTTTAAGTAATCCAACTTCTCTGTGATTCCAGGCAAGTCCCCAATTCCGTCCCCGTTACTATCATTAAAAGAGCGTGGATAAATTTCGTAGATAATTTCATCTTGCCACCAGGTTGCTGCTCGTTGCATCGCAAACTCCTTTCGCTCCTGTGATTCATTCCATCGTTGCGTTCTATTTTAGCAAATTCAGCTTCCAATTCTAACCATCAGTGAGTCCCTTATGATCTAACCAACCTTCGGTAATCACACAATTTAAGATAGCGTTTTCATTCCAGCCGTGCCGGGCAAACAAACCTCTTTCATTCTTAGCAAATATGGTTTATCCTTGATGATGTATCTAACCATTTTTTTGAAGGAGTGAATGTTATGGCAACTGAAACACCAACACGAGCATTATTCATGCTTTTCGGTGGAGTTGGTGACTTAGCATTGCGGAAGTTATACCCTGCTATTTTTAACTTATACAAAAAAGGTAGCCTCGATAACGATCATTTCGCTTTGATAGGTCTCTCCCGAAAATCACTAACAGATGAAGAGTTTCGTGCTAAAATCATGGACTCAATTGCCAGTGAAGCTGACAGCCAAGAGCAAGCACAAACCTTTGCTAGTCACTTTTACTGGAAATCACACGACGTAACTAACAAGGATCACTACTCTGACTTAAAGGAGCTTGCTGATCAACTAGAACAAAAATACGAGACAGAAGGCAACCGGGTCTTTTACGTTTCAATGGCCCCACGGTTCTTTGGCATGGTGGCTCAAAGTCTCCACGATCAAGATGTTTTATCAACCAACGGTGGCTTCAACCGGTTGGTAATTGAAAAACCATTTGGTCGTGATTACGAATCCGCTAAGGAACTGAATGACGCTTTAACTAGTGCCTTTCATGAAAATCAAATTTACCGGATTGATCACTACCTTGGCAAGGAAACTACGGAAGCAATTCCAGTGCTCCGATTTGGAAACCCCTTATTAGAATCCGTTTGGAACCATGAATACATTAAAGACGTCCAAATTACTCTAGCTGAAAAGCTCGGAGTTGAAGACCGGGCTGGTTACTATGATACAGCTGGTGCCCTGCGGGATATGATTCAAAACCATACCCTCCAAATCGTGAGCTACTTGGCCATGGATCAACCAAATTCCTTCGTTGATACGGAAATTCGGCGCGAAAAGGTCAAGGCTTTGCAAAGCATGGAAGTTTACGATGCTGAAGGCGTCAAACAAAACTTTGTCCGCGGTCAATACGGATCAGGTCCTGATTCAGTGCCATACCGCGAAGAACCTGGTGTTCCAAGCGATTCCAATAACGACACTTACGCCGCTGGTAAGATTGTCTTTAACAACCACCGGTGGGGAGACACTCCTTTCTACATTCGTTCCGGAAAGAAATTAGCGGACAAACAAGGTCGCATTGACATTGAGTTCAAGAAACCCCTGGTTGATATCTTCGCCAAGGGAACCAAGCAACCACAAGAACTCCAAGGAAACGTGCTATCATTCTACATTGATCCAAAGATTGGGATTACCCTGACCGTTAACACCAAGGATTCCGAACAAGGAATGCACACGGAAACGATTGATCTCGGTTACCTGCAATCTGACCAACGGGCTGCAAAGGTTCCATTGCCATACGAACGGCTTTTCCACGACATCTTAACTGGAGACGGAACGTACTTCGCCAGCTGGCCAGAAGTAGCGGCCGCTTGGAAGTTCGTCGACCCCGTTCAAAAACTATGGGACAGCGAACCCGGTGACTTCCCGAACTACGAATCTGGTTCAATGGGACCAAAAGCGGCCGACGAACTACTCGCTCGCGATGGCAACCAGTGGTACTGGCCTGATAACGTTCGGTAATAAAGCGTTTTCAATTTACAATGAAAACCATTTCACAAATGTAAATTCTAATGATAAACTATGATTGTAGGATTTTACAAAAATAATATCCAAAAAAGGAAGGTATATTATGGCTGACAAGAAAGCAAACATCGGAGTTGTTGGAATGGCCGTTATGGGTAAGAACCTTGCCCTTAACATTGAAAGCCGCGGTTACACCGTTGCAATTTACAACCGTTCCGCTTCTAAGACAGAAAAAGTAATGGAAGATCACGGTGACAAAAACCTGATTCCTTCATACAACGTCGAAGACTTCGTTAAGTCAATTGAAGCTCCTCGGACCATCTTATTAATGGTTAAAGCTGGTGCTGCAACTGACGCTGTCATTAACGAAATTCTCCCATTGTTAGACAAGGGTGACACGTTAATCGATGGTGGTAACACGAACTTCCACGACACGATTGCCCGGAACCAAGAATTAGCTAAATCAGGAATTAACTTCATCGGAATGGGAGTTTCTGGTGGTGAATTAGGTGCCCTCCAAGGTCCTTCTTTGATGCCTGGTGGTCAAAAAGAAGCTTATGACCGGGTTGCTCCAATCTTAGAAAAGATTGCTGCTAAAGCCAAAGATGGCAAACCATGTGTTGCTTACATCGGCCCTGATGGTGCTGGTCACTACGTTAAAATGGTCCACAACGGAATCGAATACGGTGACGAAGAGTTAATTGACGAATCATTTAACATCTTACGGAACGCCGCTGGTTACTCCGTTGACGACTTAGCTAATATTTTCGCCGACTGGAACAAGGGTGAATTGAACAGTTACTTGATTGAAATCACTGCTGACATCTTAACTCGTAAAGATGACTTAGGTGACGACAAGAGCAAGCCAATCGTAGACATGATCTTAGACCGTGGTGCTAACAAAGGTACTGGTAAGTGGTCTTCAGAAGATGCCTTAGATGAAGGTGCTCCTCAATCAGTAATCACGGAAGCTGTTTATGCTCGATTCGTTTCCATGTTGAAGGACGAACGGATGGAAGCAGCCAAGGTCTTAAACGGCCCATCCAAGAAGCCAACTTACAACGGTGATGACATCGTTGAAGACATGCGTCAAGCTCTTTACTTCGGTAAGATCATGAGTTACGCTCAAGGTTTCGAACAAATGCGGATGGCTTCTACCAGCCACAACTGGAACTTGAAGTACGGTGAATTAGCCCAAATTTGGCGTGAAGGTTGTATCATCCGGGCTCAATTCTTAGACGAAATTACAAAAGCCTTTGAAAAGACCCCTGACTTGAACAACTTGTTAATGGATCCATTCTTCGGTGACATCGCTAACAAGTACCAAGATGCCGCTCGTCGGATCTTAGCCTTTGCTACTGAATACGGAATTCCAGTTCCATCATTAGCTGGTGCTGTTTCTTACTTTGACTCATACCGGGCTGAAGTTCTCCCTGCTAACCTGTTACAAGCACAACGTGACTACTTCGGTGCTCACACGTACGAACGGGTTGACCGTCCAGGAAGCTTCCACTACCCATGGTACAAAGAACAATAAAAGGCATTTAATTGCTGAAAAAGAACCGACAATTGTCGGTTCTTTTTTTATTTGTTTATTAAATTAAATACCTAATGTTTCTTTATGAGTCCCTGTTCTAGTTAATACTAAAATAACTCTGTCATTACTTATCCGATAAATGAGCAACCAATTAGATTCAATATGAAGTTCGTAAAGTCCCTGCCAATCACCTTTTAAAGAATGATTTTTTAATTTTTTTAGTTCTCTTTCATCATTTTCAACTATTGATCTAACTGCTTTTTCTAATTTTTCAATGTTCCAATGTTTTTTCTTACATCTCTTCACATCTTTTAAAAACTTTTTAGTCCGATCAATTTCCATCAAACGTTTTCCAACCATTTATCAAAATCATTAATATTACCAATTTTCACTGTATTCCCAGTATATGCATCATTGATAGCGTTAATTGTTTCTTGATCTTTTATTTTAGGTTGAAATGGAATTGATTTAGTTTGAACAGTTTCTGCAAGAAATAATTTAATTGCAGAACTCATAGTTAATCCCAATTCTTCATATATTTTGGTTGCTGCTTCTTTAGTTTTTTCATCAACTTTTACAGTAACTCTAGTATCTGTTTTAGTCATAATCAATCACTCCCTTAAATAAAATAGTAACACATTAATATCACAAAATGTTAACGATGAACACACCATTTAAAATTTATTGCTGGTAAGTTATTAATTGTCAATAATTAACTTCTCTTTTGTGTCACGAAATCTCACATGAAACCTAGCGAAATGATAGAATTAGCACTATAATGTGCATCTGCGCCAAATTATACTAATTCTAAAGGAGTATCACCATGGCAGAACAAAATGATCGTAAACTGAAGCGGGGGCTAAAAAACCGCCACATTCAGCTCATTGCCTTAGGGGGAACGATTGGAACCGGACTCTTTCTGGGTTCTGGGGAATCCATCACACTAACTGGACCCTCCATCCTCTTGGCCTATGCCATTACGGGAGTCATCTGTTTCTTCATCATGAGAGCTCTCGGAACGCTGTTATTGTCCAATTTGGAAGCTAATTCCTTCATCGAACCGATTACCCATTTTCTGGGGGAAACCACCGGTTTTGTAGCCGGCTGGACCTATTGGATGTGTTGGATTATCGGGGCCATTGCGGAAGTCACCGCGGCCGGAATCTACATTAACTTCTGGTTTCCTGGAATTCCCGCGTGGCTAACCGGGCTCGTTATTTTAGGAATTATTTACGCCCTCAATACCATTAACGTGGCTGCGTACGGGGAAACCGAGTTCTGGTTCGCCCTCATTAAGGTAATTGCCATCGTCGCCATCATCGTGGTGGGAATTGTCTTAGTCCTCATTAACTACAAGACGCCCGCTGGTCACGCTTCCTTAACCAATTTGTACTCACATAAATTCTTTGGTCACGGGTGGCAAGGTTTCGCCCTGTCCTTTCAAATGGTCGTCTTTTCTCTAACAGGAGTTGAAATGGTAGGGATGACCGCCGGCGAAACGAAGGATCCCGTCCACGTGATTCCCAAGGCGATCGACGCCGTCCCGTTTCGGATCATCCTCTTTTACATCGGAGCATTAGCTGCCATCATGTGTGTCATTCCATGGCAGACGATTTCCCCAAACCAAAGTCCCTTCGTGGAAGTCTTTAAGAACATTGGGATCAACGGAGCCGCCGGAATTGTCAACTTTGTGGTTCTAACTGCCGCTACGTCCGCCTGCAACTCCTCGATTTACACCACTGGGCGGATGATGTTTAGTTTGACCCACGGAAGTAACGGCAAGGTCGCCCAAAAGCTCGGAACCTTATCTAAACGCCAGATTCCCCAACATGCCATTACCTTCTCGACCCTAATCGTTGCCGCAGCAGTCTTGCTCAACGTCTTCATCCCCAAGGGAGTCTTCGTTTTCATTGCCAGCATCTCAACGACCCTCTTTCTCTTCATGTGGTCGTTAATTATTTTGGCCCAAATGAAATACCGCAAGGAAGTGGATGCAGCCGGTAAGGAAGATCAGTTAATTTTCAAAATGCCCTGGTATCCATTTTCTAGCTACATCGTGTTAATCTTTTTGGCTTTTGTTGCCATCGTGCTGCTCTTCCGGATTAGTTCCCTCCTCGCGCTCATTGGTTCCTTAATTTGGATTGGCGCGTTATATGCGGTCAAAATCCGCCGCAATCGACACATCCCTAAACCCTAACTGAACCACTAAAAAAGACGTCATCTAATTGACGTCTTTCTTTATGGTTTTTTTTGCATTGGTTGTGATTGTGGTTGCTGCGGTTGTTGGGGCGGTTGCTGGGTCCCAAAGTACTTCTGGGCCAGCCGTTGTTCCGTTCCATCGCGGTGCAGCTCCTGAATGGCCCAGTTCAACCGGTGGCGCAACGTCTTATCTTCCTTGCGTACTCCCACTGCCATCTCATCAGGGGGAAAGCTCGTAGGCACAATCTTCAGAGGAATCTTGGGGTGGCTGTGAGCCAGGTAGTAACGTGCATAATCTTCATCAATTAAAACGGCGCCGAGGCGACCCACCTGTACGTCATTAATCGCCTTATCAAAGGTATCATACTGAACGGGGGCGCTCGTTAGATACTGTTTCAGATCCTTCGGATTAGTTTGAAACAACGTAAATCCCGATGATCCAGATTGCACACCCAGTTGCTTGCCGCGCATATCCTGAGGTTGGTTCACTCCCGAATCAGCCCGGGTTAATAAGACCTGCCCCGTCCGGTGGTAGTTATTCGTAAAGGCCACGTGTTGCTTTCGTTCGGGCGTAACCGTGTACCCATTCCAAATCGCATCGATGTGGTGGGTGTTTAGTTCCGTTTCCTTCATGGACCAATCAATCACTTGAAAGTCCGGTTTTAACCCCAGTTTCTTACAAGCAGCCTTGGCCATCTCCACGTCATAACCCACCAGGTGGTTATTTTTATCCCGAAAGCCCATTGGAACAAAGGTATCATCAATTCCAATTTTGAGCGTTTTTTCATTTTGAAGACTCTTCCAACTATCGGTCCGGTGGTTAAAGCGGTAGTACACGGTCCCAAGGACTAATCCTAGTAAGGCCAGGACCACTAAATTGCCGATGAGCAACTTTTGCTTTCTTTTCATCGTGAACTCCTTTCTAACGGTCAACGTCCGTTCCGAAGTCCAAAACCTGACCGTTGAGGCTCTGTGCAAACGGCAAATCGTGAGTAACAACGATCTGAGTTACATCACGCTGTTGCAATTTTTGGATTACTTCCGTCACCCGTTTAGTGGATTCTTCATCTAGTCCAGAAGTAGGTTCATCGTACGCCAACACCCCAGGATTCATGGCTAGGGCCCGGGCAATGGCCACCCGTTGCTTCTGCCCTCCTGACAATTGGAACGGGTAAGCGTCCTGTTTACTACTAAGATCCAGTTCGGACAACAGTTCTTGGCATTGTTGTTGGTACTGTTGCTTCTTTTCTTTTTTCACCACTTTGGGTGCTAACGTGACGTTTTCACTTACTGTATATTGCGGGAATAGGTTAAAGTCTTGAAAAATCACGCCAACGTCGGTCCCTCGGCGGTTGGGACTTAGTTCTAACTGTTTTCCGTTCAACTCAATCGTTCCAGTATCCGCCGCAATTAAGCCCGCTAAAATATTGAGAAAGGTTGTTTTCCCAATTCCGGAGGGTCCGACCACGGTCAGAATTCCACCGTCCGGAACCGTGATGTTTAAGTTCTGAAAGACAACCTGCTCACTATATGATTTCTTTAAATTCTGAATCTTTAGCATGTGCTTTCCTCCTAACGGTAGTAGTTGAGCCGTTTTTCAATGTAACGCATCGCAATGGTTAAGATGATGGTTAAGGCAAGGTACATCGCTCCCACTAAGAGGTATGGCACTAACGTTACATCCCGCGAAACAGCGATATTACCGGCCCGCATTAAGTCCCCTAATCCGATTACGTAAACTAACGACGTGTCCTTAATCAAATTAATCACTTCATTTCCTACCGACGGCATGACTGTTTTGACCACCTGCGGTAAGGTAATGTACCACATGGTTTGCAGGCGGCTAAAGCCAAGTACTTTTGCACCTGCATATTGCCCGGCCGGCACGGCTTGCATTCCCCCGCGAAAGATTTCAGCAAAGTAAGCAGCGTAGTTCAAAATAAAAGTGAAGACCGCGGCTTCAAACCGGGGTAGCGTGATTAGGTTGGCAAGACTTAACCCGTAGTAAACGAACACAATTTGCAGCAATAACGGTGTCCCCCGCATGATCGTAATGTAAGTATCGATAATCCAGCGTAAGACCTTTAATGGGGACTTTTGCAGAATGGCCACGATCACGCCTAACGGTAATGAACCCACTAACGTCAAGACGAAAACGCCCAACGTCATTTTTAACCCTTCCAGTAAACTGGGTAAAACTTGATTGATGTAACTCATAATTCCCTCCTTGACCGTTTTGGTGCGTTCCACCAGTCGAATTTGGCCAAAAAAAAGTCCCCCAAGCTATCAAAAAATTGATAACTTGGAGGACGATTCCGACTCGTGTTCCCACCTCTATTTTGACTAACATTACTGCTAGCCACTCAGGCACCTCACCTAGAATGGTAAGGCACAGCTCGTAACGGAGCAACCCGAGTATTTTCTAGAAAGTACCTGATGATCACGAGTGTGGTTCGCCTAGTTCCAATTGTCGCTTCTCAACTCCAGCGCGATTCTCTGTAAATTGAAAGTTAGGTTACTCTTTCGTTCATATCTTTGTCAGTATCTTAACCCCTGGTTAATCTTCGTGTCAACCATTAACTTTAAGTTTTTTTAAAGTTAACGTTCGTTATTTCTTGCCGTAGTAATCGGCCGGAACGCGAACCAGGTCATGTTCAACTAATTTTTCCGCAATTTCCACGGTGTTCGCAGCGGCACCCTTCAAAAGGTTATCGGCTACGACCCACAGGTTGTAAGCTCCTGGATTTTCGGGATCAGCGCGCACCCGACCAACGTACGTGTCGGTGTGCCCTTCGGCGTTAATTGGTTGCGGGTAAAGTTGTTCAGCAGGATTATCCTCTAGCACTAACCCTTTCCCGTTCTTAATCAATTGTTGGATCTTGTGCGCGTCTAAATTGGAGTTATCTTCCACTTCAAAGTAGACGGATTCTCCGTGCCCAATCACAACGGGAACCCGCACACAGGTAGCGTTGACCTTGATCTTTGGATCATTCATATCCCCGAGCATGATCTTTTTGGTTTCGTGAACCATCTTCCACTCTTCATGCGTTGAGCCATCTGGTTCAAAGACGTCAATTTGGGGCAAAAGGTTGAAAGCCAACGGGTAGTGGTGGGCTTCACTCTTCACTGGGAAAATATCCGCCGTCATTTCTTCCCCGTTTAGGTGTTGTTGGGCTTCGTGGTCCAACTCCTTAATGGCCATTTGTCCGGCCCCAGAACCAGCTTGATAGGTCGACACAATGATTTGTTTTAAGCCGGCCGCATCTAAAATTGGTTTTAAAGCCACCACCATTTGAATCGTCGAACAGTTCGGGTTAGCAATAATCCCCTTGTGCTGTTCAATTGCGGATTCGTTGACTTCTGGAACCACTAGGGGTACCTCTGGATCCATCCGAAAGGCACTGGTGTTGTCAACGGCTACTGCGCCACGCTTAACGGCCTCTGGGAGGAATTGCTTTGAAGCAGCTCCCCCGGCAGAAGCTAACACGATGTCAACGTCGTCGAAGGATTCCGGCGTGGTTGCTTCCACCGTAACGTCCTGTCCCTTAAACTGCAAAACCGTCCCTGCTGAACGGGGAGAGGCCAGTAACTTTACCTGCTTCACTGGAATCGAAGATTGTTCCAATTGTTGAATTAACCGAGTTCCCACGGCCCCGGTGGCCCCTAAAATTGCAACGTTATATTCCTTCATAAGTGTCAAAAATCCTTTCCTATAACACGTTTTCTAATCCCACGGCAAAACCAGTCAGGCGGTGAGCCTGTTTAATCGCAATGTTTAAGCCGTGCATAAATGATTCCCGGTCAAAGGAATCCTGCCGAATCGTCAGTGCTTCACCAGGACCACCAAAGAGGACCTGTTCGTGCGCCACGTACCCTGGTAACCGAACGGCGTGAATCGGAACATCTTCGTAATTAGCTCCTCGCGCTCCCGGAATTGTTTCCACGGGATTTTCCACCGTTTCTGGTTTTTGGTTCCGACCAGCGGCAATCATCTTCGCCGTGTTAATCGCGGTTCCAGATGGTGAATCTTTCTTATCGCCGTGGTGCATTTCAATGATTTCAGCATCCGGGAAGTACTGGGCGGCCTGCTTAGCAAACTGCATTAGTAACACCGCAGATAACCCAAAGTTTGGAACTAATAAGCCAGCTTGTTGTTGTTCATCCGCCAGTTTGGTTAACTGCGCCACCTGGTCGTCACTCAGACCACTGGTTCCAATGATCGGTGTCATCCCGTGTTCTAATGCAAACTGGGCGTTGGCAAAGGCGCCTGCCGGAGTCGAAAAGTCGACCCAAATTTGCGCCGTCGTTGAAATGGCGTCTAACTGGTTGAAGACCTGCGTCGTTTCCGGCAAATCGTAAGCAGCTGGATCCAAAGTCGTCACGTGGGGACTGTACACCGCCGCTAACTCTAACTCCGGATCTCGGTTAATCATTGCAGTGGCCTTTTGGCCCATTGAGCCCCGAAAGCCCGCTACTAAAACTGTAATTGGCATAAACTACTCCTTTTCTCCCAATGCTTGTAAGACGTAGGATTGCTCAACCGCCGTTAAATCGGTGATGGGTAAGCGGCATCCACCGACATCAAGGCCGTTTTTAGTCAACATGAACTTCACCGCAGATGGCGATGGGTACAAGAATAAGCCCTGCATCTTCGGCGTAAGCTCACGTTGTAACTTCCCAGCTTGCGCTAAATCAGAATTCAACAAATCATACATTTGCCGCATTTTTGGCAGGTAGAGATGGGAAGCCACAGAAACCACACCGTTGCCCCCAACGCTCTTAGCAAACAAACTCTGAGGGTCCTCGCCGGTGTAGACCAAGAAGTCATCGGGGGTTTGGTCCACAATTGCCTCAAATTCTTCCATCGAACCACACTGTTTAATCCCAATGATATTTGGTTCGTGGCTTAGTTCAACGATCGTATCAACATCCATCTTAACACCGGTTCGACCGGGAATGTTATAGATGATGATTGGGAAGTTGGTGGCTTGGGCAACGGCTCGGAAGTGCGCTTTCATTCCGACCTGGTTGGGTTTGTTGTAGTACGGTACCACTACCAAGGCAGCATCAATCCCAGGAATCTGGCTAACCTCCGTTGTAAAGTCAATCGTGGCCTGGGTGTTGTTACTCCCGGTTCCAGCAATCACTGGCACCCGGCCGTCAATAAATTGTGCAAAATTCGTGTACAAACTAATTTTTTCGTCGTGAGTTAACGTCGGGGTTTCTCCCGTCGTGCCCCCAATTAAGAAGCCGTTGCCACCTTCATTAAGGAGACGATCCGTCAGGGTTTCTAACGCTGGATAGTTAATTTCTTGGTCTGCAGTAAAGGGCGTAATCAGCGCCGTAATAATATCAGTTTTTGTAAAATCAGCCATTGTTTACTCCTTTTCTGTCATTCGTTGTTGTAACCAACCGGTAATCGCACTAATCCCGGGTTCAATTGCCGCTTCGTTGGGAACTAGTTCGCTGGAGTGCAGTTGGTGCTTTGGGTCTCCAATCCCCAACCAAAACATGGTTCCGGGAAACTTGGAAAGCAAGTACCCAAAGTCTTCCCCGGTCATTGCCGGTTCTGTTTCAATGTAGTTCACGTCCGGATTTTGTTGCATGTACTGAATGAAACGCTCCGTCAGATGCGGATTATTTTCCACTGGCAGATAGCCCCCCTGGTTCAAATGGAGGTCTACCTGGCAGTTATAGCTGGCAGCAATTCCGTTCGCCACCGCCTGCAGCCGCTCATCAATGTGTTCAATCATCTTCTGGGTTAGTCCCCGAATCGTTCCGTGGAGCTCGGCCTCTCCGGCAATCACGTTCCGGATGGTTCCCGCGTTAAATTGACCAAAGGTAATCACGCCCCCTTCGATCGGATCAACGCTCCGCGATACAATCGTCTGAACTTGACCGATAAACTGACTCGCTGCGACCACCATATCGTTCGCAAACTGCGGATAAGCCGCGTGTCCCTGGGTTCCCGTAAAGTGGACGTCTACTTCCGTAGTTCCCGCAAACAGAGTCCCCATCCGGCACCCAATTGCTCCTGCCGGTAGTTGCGGATTATCGTGGAGTCCGTAGAATTCATCGGGGCGCCATTGGCCGGTAAAGACATCATCTTCATAGGCCAACTTCCCACCGTTTTCACTTTCTTCGGCTGGTTGAAAGAAAAAAAGCAGGTTATCCGTTGGTTGTGCTTTAATGAACTTCGCCAACACCCCCATGGCAACGGTCATGTGAATGTCGTGCCCACAGGCATGCATCCGCCCCTGGTGCTGCGAGGCAAACGGTAACCCGGTATCTTCTGTAACCGGTAATGCATCAATATCAGTCCGGTATCCAATTGTCCGACGCGGCTTTGTTCCATGTAAAAGTACCAAAATCGCGGTTGGTAATTGGTCCGGAACCTTAATTTCAACAAAATCTACGTCACTAGCAAGGGCGTTGATTTGTTTCATTAAAAGAGCGTGCGTTTTAAATTCATGCAGCGCTAGTTCGGGAATCTGGTGTAACTGACGGTACAGTTCGTGTAAATCAAGTGTCATGGATTAACCCCGCAAATCGTCTTCCAACTTGGTTTTGTCCAACGTTTGTTGGTTGACGTCTTTTACCTTTTGGGCCGGCATTCCAGCTACCACCGTGTATGGAGCAACGTCTTCGGTAACGACCGCACCGGCAGCCACGACGGCGCCCTTGCCGACGTGTACCCCCTCAATCACAACGGCATTAGCTCCCACTAATACGTCATCGTCAATTTGCACGGGTTTGGCGCTCGCTGGTTCAATCACTCCCGCTAACACGGCCCCAGCCCCAATGTGGGAGTGCTTTCCAACGATGGCCCGGCCCCCGAGCACGGCGCCCATGTCGATCATGGAATCTTCCCCGACTTCGGCCCCAATGTTAATCAAGGCGCCCATCATAATTACAGCATCTTTACCAATCTTAACTTGATCCCGAATGATGGCACCTGGTTCAATCCGGGCGTCAATGTTTTTCGTGTCTAACAATGGTACCGCAGAGTTACGCCCGTCGTTTTCAATTTCGTAATCAGTTAACTTAGCTTGGTTAGCAGTTAAGAACGGTTGCACGTCCTTCCAGTCTCCAAAGATTACGCCAGTTTGCTCATTTACAAACGGACGAATGGTAGCTGGAAAGTCAATCGAACTTAAGTCTCCCTTCAGGTAAACCTTCACGTTTGTCTTCTTTTCGGCATTGCCGATGAATTGAATAATTTCTTGTGCGTTCATTTCAGCCATGGTAATTCTCCTTTATTTACGTTTAATCGCTTAATTTGACGTCTAAATGGGTTAAATCGGCGAGGCTTTCGCGCTTAATGACAACCTGCGCGTGTCCGTTCTCAACGAACACCACCGCCGGTCGGGGATTACGGTTGTAATTTGAAGCCATCGAGTACCCATAAGCTCCGGTTGCTAAGACCGCAATGACATCCCCAGCGTGAACTTCCGGTAACTGAGCATCTTTCACCAAGATGTCTCCCGATTCACAGTATTTCCCGGCCACCGTGACCGTTTCCGTTGTGTCCGGGTGCACGTTATTAGCAGAAATAGCCTCGTACTCAGCTCCATACAGGGCCGGGCGAATGTTATCACCCATTCCCCCGTCAACCGCCACGTACTTACGAACAGCCGGAATCGTCTTTTGCGAACCCACCCGGTACAGACTAACCCCGGCGGGTCCAGCAATCGAGCGCCCTGGTTCAATCCAAACCGCCGGCACTGGTAAGTCGTTCGCTTTCGTTTCTTCCTTCAAAGTGGTCAAAATTTGTTCCACGAATTCTTCCGGACGAAGCGGGTGATCAGCATCCGTATACTGAATCCCAAAACCACCACCGACGTTCACAACCTGCGGCGTGTAGTTAAACTCATCCCGCCAGCGGCGCATCAAGCGCACTAACTTCTGGGTTTCAATTTTAAACCCATCGGTAGCAAAAATTTGGGAACCAATGTGGGAGTGAACCCCACGTAACCGCATCCGGGGTTGATCCAATACTAATTGCAAGGCCTGGTCTGCTTGCCCCGTCAACATGTCAAAGCCAAACTTACTGTCCTGTTGTCCGGTTTGAATGAATTCGTGGGTGTGAGCGGAAACGGCTGGAGAAACCCGGAGCATCACGTCGATTTTGGCATCTTCTTCCTCAAGAACCTGAGCTAACAGGTCAATTTCGTAGAAGTTATCGAGGATGATGGTCCCCACGTGGTGGCGCACTGCCATTTGCAATTCCTCATAAGATTTATTGTTTCCATGAAAGCTTACCCGCTCCATTGGAAAATCGGCTTGAATGGCCGTAGCTAGTTCACCGGCAGAAACCACGTCGATATGAGCGTGTTCCTGGTTAACCACCTGGTACATCGCTACGCAAGCAAAGGCCTTGCTGGCATAACTAACTGCGTAGTCTACGTGTTGTTCTTCAAACACGCGGGCAAAGGCCCGAATCTGATTCCGAATCTTAGCTACATCGTAGACCTGTAATGGCGTCCCAAACTCATCAGCCAGTTCGGTGGCAGGAATGCCCCCAATCAAAAGCTGATTATCCTGAATTTCATCACTACTTAACATTATTTTCCTCCTCAATCGCTTTCAAACCAAAGAAAAAGGGCCTTTCGGTACGGAAGCTCCGTCCAAAAGACCCTACTGTGGTAAATTAGAATCGATTTTTATGAATAGCTCCCCGAGAATGAACGTCCCGACAGTCCGTAGCCTCTTAAGCTACGTCCCAGTTATCTAAGGCCCATCTCCCCTTAGCACTTCGGCAAACAATCCTTTCTCGTGGTTCCTAGCTGGATGGCAGCTCCCCGCGGTACTCTTATTCCTTGCGACCTCTATTTGATTTGCTTTAAGCATAACGAAAAAGCCCCGGGTCGTCAACCAATTGCCGTGGTTATCAACTAATTTTCTTTATTTCTATATAGAGTTTGCCAAACGGGTTCAGATTTGCGCATAATGAAGTTGCGTAATTAAACAAATGATGATAGTTTCACTATTAATCAAACCAACGAGGTCAGACAATTTATGAAAGTAGTTAAATTTGGGGGCAGTTCGCTTGCAGATGCCACCCAGTTCGAAAAAATCATCAAGATTATTAAACAGGATCCAGAGCGGCGGGCCATTGTCGTTTCCGCTCCAGGGACCCGCTTTAAAGGTGATATCAAGGTCACAGACCTTCTAATTCAGTACGCTTACGCCACCAGAGATCACAATGCGGTCGCTGACTTACAAACAGAAATCATTGCTCGGTATCAAAACATTGCCGAGCATTTTAACGTGCCGGATGCCGTCATGGAGCACATCAGCACGCTGATCAAGGACTTAGCAAAGCAGTCCTATCACGATTTTGCCCACCAACTGGCCACCTTTAAGGCTCACGGTGAATACTTAAACGCTTATCTTTTGAGTCAAATTCTTACGAAAATGGGACTCTCAACCACCTTTATGGACCCCCACCAGGTTGGCTTCGATTTGGCTGGTCCCGTTAACGATGCCCACGTCACCCAAGCTACTTATGATCACCTGGCTCATTACCGGGACTGTAAGGACTACCTAGTTTTTCCGGGCTTCTTTGGAATTAACGAGGCCGATGGAACGATTGCCACCTTCTCACGGGGCGGTTCAGACATCACTGGTTCCATCGTCGCCAAGGGACTCAACGCTGAGGTCTACGAAAACTTTACGGACGTTAATGCCATTTACTCGGTAGACCCGCACATTGTTTCCAAACCCAAGAGCATTCAAACAATGACTTATCGGGAAATGCGGGAACTTTCCTATGCTGGTTTTTCGGTCTTTCACGATGAGGCCCTCTTACCCGCCATCGAGGCGCAGATTCCAATTAACGTTAAAAACACTAACCACCCCGAACTGCCGGGCACGTTGATCGTTCCCGAAAAGGGATTTCAACCGAAAGGCTTCATCACCGGAGTGGCTAGTTCCAAGGGCTTTTCGGCCCTCTACTTGCACCGTTACCTCCTCAACAAGGAAGTCGGCTTTACTCTGAAACTGCTCCAAATTTTGTATAAATATGGCATTTCTTACGAACACATGCCATCTGGGATTGATGATCTGACCATCATTTTTGATAACCAGCAACTAACCCCGCAAAAGGTCAAGGCGATGTGTCAAGACATTCGCAACGAGCTCCATCCAGACCAGTTGGAATGGATTGACCACTATGCCATCATCATGATTGTGGGGGAAGGAATGCAACTTAGTCCCAATACGATTGAAAAGATCATTCGTCCTTTAGCAGACCATGACATCAACATCCACATGATTAACCAAGGGGCCTCTAAAATCTCAATCATGCTTGGAACTGACGAAGCTGATGCAGAAAAATCGGTCCGGTTAATTTATCAGCACTTCTTTGATAACAATCGGATTTTTAATTAATAACAGGAGATCTTAATTATGCCAACTTTACGTAAAGTGCACGGCTCTGAAAACCGTTTTTTCATTCTGGATCGCACCCAGTTTGATCCGCAACCCAGCTTAGACCAAATCTCACAATTAGCCGTTCAACTGAAACAGAGTGACGACGAACGGTTTAACGATATCGATGGAATCCTCGTGGTCGACCAGTCTACCCATCCTGACTGTGCTGGTAAAATGACGGTGGTCAACGCTGACGGAAGCATTGCTTCAATGTGTGGAAACGGGCTAAGAACGGTGGCTCGCTACCTCGCCGAACAAACCGGCCAAACCAAGTTTTTGGTGGAAACGCAGGATGCTGATTTACACGTAGAACAAGCCGCAACGCTCGCTCCAGCAGTTCCCGCCTTTGGAGTCGAAATTGCACCGGTCCGGTTTCACGCGGCTGATTTTCCATTCGCTGAGCTGGGCGGTGACACGGTTCTCAACCGTCCACTCCCACAGCTCGCTCCCGATCTTGATTTTACGGCGATTGCAGTACCAAACCCCCATTTGATCAGTTTCATGGATCACACCACCTTAACCGGGGAATTACAGGCCAAATTAGGACCCTACCTGAACGGGGAAAACCCCTACTTTCCTGATGGGGTGAACCTTAACTTCGCCGAAATCTTGGGCCCTGATCAACTTTTCGTCAAGACCTATGAACGCGGGGTCGGATTTACCAACGCCTGTGGAACCGGAATGACAGCCACCAGCCTGGCCTACGTCTTAAATCATGACCAAGGTGACTTTGACCACGTCGTGACCGTTTACAATCCCGGTGGAATGGTAAAAGTTCACGTCGCCCGGACCGGGCAGGACTACTCGTTGCGTTTAATTGCCAACGCCACGACTTTGGGGAATTGGACCATTCACGACACAGACCTCTTAGAAGGTCATTTTGACCAGGGCAACTATCAAGCCACCACGGAAGAGGCTGCTTACCAAGCGTGGGTCAAATCGTTACAAACTAAATAATCAATAACTCGTCTTTTTGCTAAAGGCGAGTTTTTTGCTGGAGTCGTTTCATTTTACTTACTAAAAATAAGTAGTTATAATAGGTTTACTAAAACTAAAGGAGATTAATATTATGACTACTGTAAACGTAATTTTAGGAAGTGTCCGCGAACCGTCCATGGGGAAACGTCTCTTTCAATACCTCAAACGCAACCAAGCTGAATTGGAACAAGCTGCAAACGTCAACCTGAAATTTCTCAAGGTAAGTGACTATCAGCTAGCACCATACACAGAGGCATTACCACCAATGGGAACCCCGGACTATCCAAATGGCTTAAAAGAAAACGCCCAACGCTGGGTTAAAGACGTTGCCGCGGGAGACGGAATCCTCCTGTTAACCCCCGAATACGACTACTCCGTTCCGGGTGCCTTAAAGAATGCCTTTGACTACTTAGGAACGGGGGTCAGTGATACGCCAATTCAAACAATTAGCTATTCAATGGGGTCGTTTGGAGGAATTCTCGCTTCCATGGCTTGGTTACCCGTTTTCCAAGTTCTCAGCTTAGTTAGTGTTCCGCGCAACCTGAACCTCCGTTTCATTCAAAACATCTTTACAGAAGATGGGGAACTAAACCCCGACTTAGAGGCGAGCGAACGGCAATATTACGCCGAAAAAATTACGGCAACCGTTAAAAATATCGCTCACTACGCTACTAAACTTAAATAAAATTCCACTCAAAGACCATGAAAAAATCATGGTCTTTTTTTGTGCTTGCCTTTTATATTATACGATGTATAATATTACTGAAAGTAAAGGAGCTGATGACCATCGCCATTCAAATTAGTTCAGAAGTGTTGGAAGGAATCGTGCTGGCCCTCCTCGCTCAGGAGGATTACTACGGTTACGCCCTGACGCAAGGAGTGAAAAAATTCATCCCGATTTCAAACTCTACGCTCTACCCAATTTTACGCCGGCTTAAAAAGGAAGAATGGGTAACGACGTATGATCAGCCGTTTGACGGCCGTAACCGCCGTTACTACCAAATTACTGCTGCTGGTCTCACCCAACTCGAAAAAGTTAAACGCGATTGGAACCACCATAAAAAAATTGTCGATCAGGTCTTTAATAATCAAATGCCAAGGGAGGATGAATAATGCCAACGGACCAAGAACAATACATTACAGAACTTAAATACTACTTAAAAACCATGCCCACTAAGGAACGTGATGACGCCATTTCGTACTACACGGAGTATCTCAAGGATGGCGACTTAGAGGACTATAAAGACATCGTGGAAAATCTGGGAACCCCCCGGCAGTTAGCCCGTCAAATCACTGCCAACTACACAATTACTGAAGACGAAAAACAACCGAAAAAGGGTAGCGTAAACCATAACGTGAAGTTGATTGTGACGATTCTAGCAGCCATCGCGTCCCCGGTATTGCTAGGAATTGCCGGCTTTATCCTATTAATGCTGTTTATCTTCGTCTTTACCGTCGGAGCCCTGCTCTTTGCAGCCCTCTTTGTGGCAGGATTATTCATCTGGTTGGGAATTACAACAATCTTCAGTAAGGGTGTGGTTGCCTTGAGTATCCTAGGAGCAGGATTGTTAATCCTAGGCGTCTTACTCATGATCCCGCCCATTGTCTACTTCGTGGTCCGCTTTATCATTCAAATTGGTGCTGACTGGACCAAGAAGATTTATCGTTACTCGCAGGCAAAACTAAGTCCGAGAAAGGATGATTCTCATGGTTAAATTTATGAAACGAACCCTCATGGCTGGGATCATTTTAGCCGTTACCGGTTTAATTCTAGGGGTCATCGGCTTTTATGCCGGTGGCAAGGTCCACGGTTTTGAAAAAGCCTACTCCCACCATAGCAAGCACATTGAACTCAACGTCGGTAATGATTCCGACGATGATGATGATTTTGACGATGATTTCTAAAGGAGTTTTACTAAATGAAAGTCGCAATTATCGGGATTCCCGTTTGCCTTAGCCTGTTATTAGCCCTCGGAATTGTTAGTCTGGTGTTAATGCTCGCATTCGGCTAAAAATAGAATGAAAAAGACTCAAATTAAAATTTAAAGCAAACAGAAGAAAGGTTATTTAACATGAACAAAAAATTCATTGGATTAAACATACTTGGACTGGCATTGGCAATCGTTCCCACCGTGCTGTTACCCAAATCATCACAGGCAGCAACAAGCACCCAAACCATCAAAAATACCGCTCAACTGAATACCTTAAAAATAAACGTTCCCGCCGTGCTGACCGTGAAGTCTGGTAATGAATTTACCGTTCAATCAAACTTTTCAAGCCAACAAAAACCCCACGTAGACAAAAAAGGAAATCAGATTGAGGTAACCGTGAAAGACCAAAAACTCTGGGATGAAGTCAACCACAGTCACCATGGCAAACTCAAGCACAAGGTCGTCATTACCCTGCCACAGGTTGCCAATCCGCAGACCGTCAAAATTAATTCCGGTACCTTAAACTTCAAAACTCCCACCACCGTTCAGAACTTCCAGGCTACCAGTAACATATGGGACATAACGCTAACCCAGGCTAACTTCAAGCAAACCACCCTAAAAAGCGATGGTGGAGATGTAAATAGTAATAACAGTCACATCGGGAAGACCACTATCAACTCTGCCAGTGGAGATGTTCATTTGAAAAACACCAAGACCCAGGCGGCCCAAATTGAATCAGAGGGTGGAGACGTTTTGTTGAAAAACGTCAATTCTGCTCAACCGGTTAAAATCAACAGTGGCTCAGGAGACATCTTGCTAGAAAATAACACCTTCACCAAGACCGACCTTAAATCAGATGGTGGTGATATTAAAATCCGTGATCTGATTGCCAAGGATCTCACTTTTAACAGTGGTTCAGGGGATGTAATGATGGTAAACCAAAAAATCGCCAACTATGACCGCCTGAAGATTGACAGTGAAAGTGGCGACGTCCAAATTAAAAATGCTAAGATTAACTCCAGTAAAATTAACACTGATGACGGTGATTTAAAGCTCAAGAACGTTAAAATCAAGCATAAGGATAATCAAGAGGATTAATTGTGCTCCCTAAATTTTTTTAGTGATTAACCTTTAAAAATACAAAAATAGCTGGACTCTGAATTAAATTTAGAGTCCAGCTATTTTTATTTCTAATTAAGCTTTGTTTTCTGAACCAAAGACCCGAATCCGGTCTAAGCACATATCAACCAGTTTATCGGTCCCAGCGGTCAAAAGAATCCGGGGATCATAGTTCTTGCCCTTTAAGTCTTCATCACTCAGGATGTAATCCCGCAATCCTTGGTGGAAGGCCAGTTGTCCTTCGGTGTTGACGTTTACTTTGGCAATCCCTAATTGAATGGCCTTGCGAATTTGGTCATCCGGAATTCCGGAACCACCGTGTAACACAAGTGGAATCCGCTTGCCAAGTGCCGCAAAGATTGCATCGTCAATCTTTTGCAAGTGCTCAAAGTTTAAGCCCTTCCAGTCCTTCGGATATTTACCGTGGATGTTTCCAATTCCCACGGCCAACATGTCAACTCCGGCTTTGGCCATTGCAACTGCTGAATCAACTGGGGCAATTTCACCATCAGCGATCACACCGTCTTCTTCGCCTCCGATGGTTCCTACTTCCGTTTCTAAACTAACGGATTGCGCGGTTGTTAAGTCCCGTAAGGTAGCGGTTTTGGCTAAGTTATCGTCTAAGGACAGGCTGGAGCCATCAAACATAACAGAAGTGTAGCTAATTCCCAACGTTTTTAAAGCATCAAAGTAGGTTCCGTGATCCAAGTGAATTGAAATTGGAACGGTAATGTGTAAAGCGTTGTACATGTCAACAATCAAATCATAAGCTAACCGAAAACTGCCCATGTACTTAGCAGCACCACTTGTAACCTGTAAAATCAACGGAGATTGGGCCTTTTCTCCAGCCAGTAAGATGGCTTTGGCCCATTCCAAGTTATTCACGTTAAATGCTGGAACCGCATAGTGTTCTGCCCGTGCTTTTTGTAACATTGCTGTACTGTTTGTAATCATTAGTTTTCTCCTTTGCTATTCCCAATTGGCTGCTTCAAAGTTTTGTAAATCACCATGAACTAAGTAGGGATTCTGACCCGCATTAGCAGCGGCAATCGCTGCCGGCAAATCTTTCCCTTGTTCCTGTTCAGTGGCAATCGCCAGTAAGAAACTGGTTAACTCATCCTTCCACTGCAACCGTTCGTCCGCACCGTATTGAATCCAGGCACTTGGAACCGCCGGATCCACCCAGGCACTGGCCCCGTGGTAAGGGCGATCGTCAACGAGTAAGCCTCCGTTTTGATGAACAAGTCCCTTGTCATGGGTAATAATTACCCGTTTATAGAAGGGATTATCGGCTCCCGTGCCAAAGTACTGTTGTAACCAGGCCAGCTTATCCTGCCAGGCGCTGGGATTATCCCAAGGGGCCGTCGAAAGCACATACATTTCGTAGTGCTTAGCCAACTCAGGGACGCTTGCTAAAATCCCGGGAATCGGCGCTAAGTCGCGAAAAATTCCGGTGAGCTGATCTGGCTTGGGTTTGGTAAACGGTAACTTGGCAAGTTCGTTCAGAACCGGCAGGGTGTTCACCATCACGTTATCCATGTCTAAAAATAATTTTGGTTTAGTGCTTGTCATCCTTGGACCTCACTTTGACCGGGCCTCTGATTGATTTAGATGACCCTCCACTACTGATGATAAAAGAAGCGGGTGTAAATGCAACCGAAATGCCCTTGAATTAGTTTTCCTTCCCTTATTTTACCATCAATTCCGTTCATTTCGCGAGTAGACCAAAAAAGAGCGTCATCAAGTTCTGATGACACTCTTAAAGGTCCGTTAATCTTTGATTTCTGCTAAATCAAGCCCAAGGGCTTCTGCAACCCGGGTTCCGTATTCTGGGTCAGCCTTGTAAAACTGCTTGGTTTCTAAGACTTGAATTTCGTGATTGTCAAAGGAACCTAACCCATTTTTAATCGTTTCAATTAAACGATCCTTTTCAGCGGGACTCATCAAGCGGTACAAAGCGCCCGCCTGTGAGTAATAATCCTGGTCGTACGGCCGATAAGCGCCCGTTGCTCCTGATAGTTGTTCTGGTGTAATCGAAGCGTGCGGATCTTCCACCGGCCCGTTCTTACTGTTTGGTTCGTAGTTGACGTCACTACCTTGATTATCAGCCATGAAGCCATCTCGTTCGTAGTTGTGGACCTCGTTAACCGGCCGGTTAATCTTTAATTGTTCATAGTTAGCTCCTAAGCGGTACCGTTCGGCATCCTTGTAAGCAAAGAGCCGCCCTTGCAGTAACTTGTCTGGTGAAGCTTCGATTCCAGGAACCAAGTTGGCTGGTGAAAAGGCTAATTCTTCCACATCATCAAAGTAGTTCGTAGGATTTTCGTTTAACGTGAATTCTCCCACTTCTTGTAATGGATAGTCATGGTGCGAAACGACTTTAGTCACGTCAAAGATGTCAGCTGGATAGTCGATTCCTTCCTGGTAAGGCAGGATTTGCACGTAGACCTTCCAAGATGGGTAATCCTTTTGTTCAATGGCATCATAAAGATCATGCATCAAGTAGTCCGTATCCTCAGAAGCAGCCTTTGCGGCCGTTTCATCGGTCATGTTTTGAACTCCTTGCTGGCTAATAAAGTGGTATTTAACCCAGTAAACTTCTCCGTCCTTATTAACCCACTTATAAGTGTGACTACCATACCCGTTCATGGTCCGGTAACTTGCCGGGTTGCCCCGGTCTCCCATCAGATATGTTACCTGGTGGACTGATTCAGGAGAATGCGACCAGAAGTCCCACTGCATTTCGTTGCTACGCAAGTGGGTTTTAGGATCTCGTTTTTGAGAATGAATGAAATCTGGAAACTTCAACGGGTCGTTGACAAAGAAAATCGGGGTATTGTTCCCCACAATGTCGTAGTTCCCGTCCTGGGTGTAGAACTTAATTGCAAAGCCCCGCACGTCCCGAATCGTGTCTGGATAACCGGATTCACCGGCTACTTGGGAGAACCGAATTGCTAACGGGGTTTCTTTTCCTTCCCCATTGAACAAATCAGCCTTGGTGTACTTACTCATGTCGTGAGTCAGTTTAAAAACGCCCTTGGCCCCAGCACCCTTAGCATGGACCACTCGTTCCGGAATTCGTTCCCGGTTAAAGTGAGCCAACTTTTCCAAAAGTTGGTAATCCTGCATTAAAACGGGTCCCCGAACGCCCGCTGTTTGTGAGTGTTCGTTATTGGCCCACGGTTGACCGGCTTCGGTCGTTAATTTATCTGCCATAATATGAATCTCCTTTGAAACTAAAATATGTATGTAATGTGGATTAAATACCATCCAACCATTAGTACATACTAAAACTGTGCCATTGTCAATTTAAAAGCCTTATAATAAAGTTGGTTTATGTGGACGCAAAAAAGGAGAAAATCATGACCACCATCGACATTATTCTCGGGAGCTCCCGCACCAACGCGGAGGGTCGCAAACTATTTCAATATCTCCAAAAACATGCTTCAGACTGGATTGACCCCACCAAAGTCATCCTTCACTTCATGGACATTGCTGCTTACCAGTTACCCCTATTTGATGAGGACGAAGCCCCGATGGACAACCCTCACCGACAACTAACGGAAAATGAGCAACGCTGGATTGCTGATTTACAACAGGCAGACGGCTACGTGCTGTTAACGCCTGAATACAATCATTCTCTCCCGGCTGCTTTAAAAAACGGTCTCGACTACGTCGCTTACGAAATGCAGGGTAAGCCGGTCCGAATCTTAACGTATGCACCTAGTGCGCGAGGCGGCCAGTTTGCTTTCCTAGCGTTGTTACCTACGTTAAATCAACTAGGTTGCTTCGTGTTGCCCAAGCCAACCATCATTGGCCGGATTACGCAGAATTTCACCCGCAACGGTGAGATGCCGGCTGACGCTCCGGCAATAGCTCGCTATCCGGATCGCTTGCAACGGATGGTGCGAGAGATTGCGTTTTATGGACAGTTGTTTGTGAAAAATCCGTTTGAAGGATAAAATTCAACCCCAATTAAAATAGACCCGCTCCGAGTAAAATGGGAACGGGTCTGTTTAGTTTAATTCTAGTTACCAGCAATCAGCTTGCTTGGTACAAATTCATCTTTAATCAAATAATTTTTAAAATACCGACTAGATTGATCTGGGAGCACATCAAAAAAGTATCTCATCGTTTGCGTTTTGCTAGTGCCATCTTTTTGTTGAAGTCGATATTGAACATCAAAGACGACCTTAGTCAAATTATCTTTACCGGGTTTAGTAGAAAGGACATTAATTTTATCTGCTGAAAATGACGCAATGTTAGGATCATTACTCCAAGAATCATCCATTCGCACAATTTCCTTATAAACTGGATTCTGTTCTTCGCCAACAAAACCAGAGCTACTGTCCTTAATCGTTCCGGTCCCGACCGCTACAAACGTGAGGTGTAGGGCATCTCGTGCGTCGGTCTTTGAAGCAACTTTACTCTCAAGCTCAACCGGCAGGTAATTATCTTCTCCGCTAAGCCAATCAAGGTTTTTCTCTGCATTACTTTCTTTCCCATCAACTATTCCGGTAACATTCAGCACGTGATTTCCTGGTGTTAAAGGTCCAATGCGGTCTCTGGTCCGCTTGGTGCTTTCCGAAGTCTGCACCGGAGACAATTTTTCTTTTTGTCCATCGACTAGGACCTGTAATTTTTCCCCATTGCTGGTAAGTTGCCCGTAGACGGGGGTAATCTCCAGTTGATACCGGGGGAAAACCAAGAAAGCTCTTCCGGTTTGTTGCAACCTAAAACTCCCTAATATCTTTTGACCGTTATTTTTTGGTAGTTCTTTTTGAAAGATTGTAAATTGCTGATGATTGGCTTTAAAATGCTTAATTAATCCAGTTAAATTTAGGGGAGTAATTTTATAACTAGGGTCAGAGGTGGTGGATTCCTGATCTAATTGTTCCCGATTATCATTGGCAATGCTTTGCACAATTCGATTCGCCGTAGCTGACTTGGAATAGTAGTGGCTTCCAAACGCATATCCACAAACTAAAAGCACAATTACAATCGCTAAAATTGTGTAGCTAAGTCTCTTACTGGGTCTCTTTTTTGTTTGAGAAATTTCCTGATGCTGTTGTGGTACAGTCTCACCTAATTGCTGACCGCAATTGGGGCAAAAAAGCATGGCTGAAGTTACTGGATGTCCGCAATTCGAACAAAATTGTTGGTCTTTTGGCATTTTAATTATCCTTGTATAAATTGAGCTAAATTAGTTAGGTTAGAAATGATATGCCCCACAACGGCTCGAATGGTAAATAATCCGATGATTAATACCAATACATATACCAGAATCAGAATGTAAAATGAATCTAAACTTCCCTGATTATCAGCTGTTAAAATAACATCCGCCAGGGCAAAGGTACTCACAACGCAAGCAATGCTAAACGTAGCCAGACCGATGTACATAACGTTTAAGGGACAGATAAACGTTAGGATAATGCTGAGCAGGAATAAACAACTGCCTACGTTTAAAAACCGACCATACTGAATAGTGTAAGCACCCAATTTAACCCGATGATTCATCATCACGTTAATGGCTGCCCACCCTAAGAGCCAATCGGAAATTAAGATTACCAACACGAAAATGGAAATCCCAATTATAAATTGACCGATGAGGGGACTCATAGTTGCAGTCGTACCAAAAGCACTTTTAAAGTTTTCAAAGACATACGTTATTTTTTTTCCAAATGATGCAACGGTAAGACTGGCCATCACGAGATAGATTAGTAAAGAAACGTAACCAAATTTTGGCTGCGTGGGTAATTTCATTGCTATTGGGTGTAACAAGGCCTGTTTAAAAAAACCGACAAAGGCTTCTGCTTCAGAAACAGAAGCATTTTTAAGGGGTAATTTAGTGCCACATTTAATGCAAAACTTGTTACCAGATTGATTTTTAAAATGACAGTGGGGACATTCCATGTGAACTACTCCTTTACTTCCCAAAATGACTAATGAACGGATTATAACATCATCGACCTACCTTTTAAAAGCAGTGCCCCGGTAATTAGTTTTGCTGAAGCACTATCTGTTTTATTTCCAAAAATGTTGAATCGTTCCACTTCCAATCAGCACCGAAAGCCCCAGGTAAATGTAAATAATTCCCGACAGAAACCGACCATAACGATTCAAGATGGCTTCCAAGTGCCGATCCTTACTGATGACCAACGCAATGAAGAAAAACAGAATCGCCATTAAAATCATCACCACGTAGATGGTGATTAAGTGACTTACCGATTGGTGGACAAACAACGGAATGTAAACCGCAATGTTATCGGCACCACAGGCAGTCACGGTGATGACAGCCGTATGCAGTGCCGACTTCCACTTAGAATCATGATCAGACTCGTTCATCTGGTTTCCTGAACTCGGAAAGAAGAGCGCCTGCAGTCCAAAGTACAACGGAAATAACCCCAACAGTCCAATTATCCAAGTTTGTGTAATGGCTCCCACCAGCATCGCTAGCAGCATTGGGATCAAAATTAACACGTTGGTTCCCATGATATCGCCAGCAAGGACCGGACCATCCTCGTGGTTTGCGTGAATCAAAAGTACTAACACCAGAATATAGTCCATGTTAGTCGAAACGTAGTAAGCAATCGCGTTTAAAATCGTAGCAAGCATTAGCTAACCCCTTTAATTGTTTTAAATTTAATTATACCCGTTTTTTCTGTTCCATTTGCGCAATTTCCTAAAAGTGCTATCCTTAGAAAAAAGACATGGGCTTTAAGTTGGTTCAGAGAAACCACAAGCACGGTTATTTAACTGAAGACGAATTCCATAACCAAGGTGATTTTGTGTGCTCTGAACCCTCAGACCCTGCCAAAATCACTTTTTTATTTGGAGGAAGTTTTATGCACTTTAAGCAATTTACGAAGTACCAGAAACGGGTCTCTTTATCCACGGGAATTGGATTCGTCTTAGAACGAATGGATGCCGCCTTTATTGGCTTAGCACTGGCATCCATCATTGCCACCCTACATATTACCAAGGCCGAAGGGGGATTAATTCCATCCATTACCGCCATTGGATCCCTCTTTGGTGGCATTGGCTTTGGCATTCTGGCCGATAAATTTGGCCGGGTTAAAACGTTAAGTTGGTCGATTTTCATCTATGCCCTCGGAACCGCCGGCATGGGATTAACTAACTCCTTCTTCATGCTGTGCTTGTTTCGGATCATCATCGGAATTGGAACCAGTGGTGAATATGGAATCGCCCTGACCATGCTCAGTGAAGCCTTTGAAAAGAAGTACATGGGTCGGATTTCCTCCGCAGCTGGAGTGGCCGGGCAACTTGGAGCAGTCCTGGCTTCGTTGCTTGCCGCCTTCATCATTCCAAACTACGGTTGGCACTTACTCTTCTTCATTGGAATTTTACCCGTCATCTTAGCGTGGTTCATTCGCTTCCATCTGCCAGAAAGTGATGCTTTCAACCACAATCAAGCATTAGCCAAAAAGAGTGAAAAGATTCACCTCGGTGACGTCTGGTCCCTCTTTTCGACCCCCACGGAAGCCTTGCTCTCCCTTCGAATTATCATCATGTTCTTAATTCACATTGCCGGTTACACGACCGTCATGAATTGGTTACCCACGATTGCCCAGGAACGAATGCACGTTAACGTGGCTAGTTCATCGTTATGGATGGTCTTTACCATTATCGGGATGGCCGCCGGCATTGGAGTCTTTGGCTACATGCAAGACCGTTTTGGCAGTCGGCTGGCCTTTGGAATCTACCTCTTAGGCTCCGCTGCTTCCGTTTACCTCCTGATTATGGCGCAAACTAAAGTCGAATTTGTGGCCGCCGGAACCATCGTTGGTTTTCTGACCGACGGGATGTATAGTGGTTATGGAGCCGTGGTTAGCAGCCTCTACCCCAGCAAAAATCGTGCCAAAGCCAACAACACCATCATGTCGATTGCCAAGACAATTGGGACGTTTACACCGGTATTAATCGGCTTCATCATGGACGTTTCTACCATC
The DNA here is from genome assembly GCF_024029435.1 of Fructilactobacillus hinvesii. Taxonomy (NCBI): domain Bacteria; kingdom Bacillati; phylum Bacillota; class Bacilli; order Lactobacillales; family Lactobacillaceae; genus Fructilactobacillus; species Fructilactobacillus hinvesii. The sequence goes on from NZ_CP097118.1 coordinate 225,303, forward strand.
ACGATGGTCGTGATCTTCATGAGCTGTTGCTACGTAGTCAGTTTCATTGTCATGATGTCAATCAAACAACTAAAGAAGGGTCATCCACGTTATGCCAAAAACAATTAAACTTCTTTCCACCAGTGACGTGCATGGGTACGTCTACCCCACGAACTACAGCACCAAGGATAACTATACAGGCATCGGCCTCTTAAAAGCCGGAACCATCATCAAGCAAGCCCGAAAACAAGCGCAACCAGACGAAATCGTGTTGGCCGTTGAAAATGGGGACCTGATTCAGGGATCCCCGCTCACTAGTTACCTAGCCGAGCAACCAAACACGCCCAAAGACTATCTAACCGACATCACTAGTCAGATTGGTTATGATGCCGGAGTGCTCGGGAACCACGAATTTAACTACGGGTTAGACTACATTCGCGCTGCGGAAGCCAAGCGCAACTATCCGATTATAAGTGCCAATATTACCGGTGCTGAATCCGAACACATCGCAGATGCCCCCTACCAAATAATTGAAAAACAAGGCGTTAAAATTGCCGTGCTGGGACTCACTACGGCTTTTGTGCCTAACTGGGAAATGGCTAAAAACATTCAAGGACTAACCTTTAACTCCATTTTAAAGACCGCGCAAGAGTTAGTGCCTAAACTCCGCAAACAGGCGGACGTCGTTATCGTGGCCTACCACGGTGGGTTAGAAGCTGATCCAGAAACTGGAGCACCAACCGAAAAATTAACGGTCGAAAACGAAGGCTACCGGCTCCTCACGACCGTCCCCGGCATTGATGCGTTGATTACGGGACACCAACACCGAGAATTAGCCGGCACAATTAACCACGTTCCGTTCACCCAACCAGGGGTACGTGGGAGCAACGTGGGACAGATTACTCTGATCCTGGATGATGATAATCACGTGGTTAACGGCATCAGTGAACTATTGTCCACCAAAGACGTTACCATTGATCAATCATTACTCCCCGATTCCCAACTCGAAAATCAGGTGCAGGCGTGGTTGGAAGAACCGGTTGGTCACGTTACCGGAGCAGATCTGCAGGTTCACGATCACCTGCAAGCACGGTTCCACGGTCATCCGTACCTAGATTTAATTAATCAAGTCCAAATGAAAGCCCTGGGTACTGACATCTCCGGGACGGCCCTCTTCAATGACGAAATTACCGGCCTCAGCCCAACCGTTTCCATGCGGGAAATCATCAGTAACTATTCCTACCCGAACACCGCCTTTTCCGAACGAATTACCGGCAAAGAACTGCGGGAAGCTTTGGAACAAAACGCCAAATTCTTTACCGTAAAAGACGGTCAGATTGTGATTAGCGCTGAATTTGTCAAACCCAAGTTACAACTGTACAACTATGACGTTTACAGTGGGATTGACTACGAGTTCGACATCTCCCAACCCGTGGGCTATCGGGTCACCAAGCTGACGTATCACGATCAACCGGTCACCGATGACCAGGAATTAACGGTGGCCATGAACAATTACCGGGCCATCGGGGGTGGAGACTACCAGATGTTTTCCATTGATAAGGTGGTGAACCAAACCAGTGAAACCATTCCAAACTTGATGATTAAATATCTCCAAGAGCATGATCCTTACCACGCGACGGAACCGAATAATTTCCGGGTCCGGGCGAGCGAATTAGAAAAGAACTAAGGAGAACTTTTACATGAAAAAAGGCTTAATAACCGTGGGAGCTTGCCTAACGTTAGCACTTACATTGGCCGCCTGTGGCTCACAATCCTCTGAGTCAAAGTCTGACCAAAACACCAAGAGTAGCAAGCAAGAGAAGCAGAAAAAAGCTGAAAATAAAAAGTACAAGCAAGCAAAGAACGCTCAGCAAAAAGGACAAAAAGACCAACCTACTGACAAAAGTAAGAATGATACCAGCGCTGAGCAAAATCAGTCGGAGCAACCAACAGCAGGTAACAACCAAACGAACGAGCAAAATGACTCCACTGCTGGTCAACAATCAACGAAGCAAACCCAATCTAATGACTCAGCTAGTCAAGCGAACGTCTATTATGAGGGCAGTAAGGAAACTAATTTGCCCACCACAAACGGGGTTGATAATGTAACTAGATACTGGCCCTCTACCATCACCATCAACGGAACGAAGCAACCGGTTATTGCTAGTTACACTCGGATGGGCTATTTCCAAATCTATACGAAACAGCCAACTGATCAAGATTACAGCTTTACTTATGATGGAATGGATTATATGAAATACATTGGAGCTAGTGATTTAGACTCCATTCGAAATAACTAAGCAACTTAAAAAGGACTGCAACGTAGCTGTTGCAGTCCTTTTTGCTAACTAAATATCTTGGGCATTCACAATTCGCTTAATTACGTGAAATTCTATATCAAGCCCATTTGTCTGCAGATTGTTGTCCTTATTGCTTCAATTGCGTTTGGGTTTTGGAAACTAAGCGATCAGCGCTAAAAACAAAGGTTTGGGCTTTCCCGTTTTTATCAGCCAGGTAACTAATCGTTTTGCTGGTCGCAGCTCCCAGCGTGGAAATTGATTCTGCGTCTGGTTCTCGCCCGATGCGCTGGATCACTTCGTCATACGAAGCTCCAGAATTAATTTCAGCATAGGTGGCTTGGCTCACTGGTTGGGGCTTCTTGCTAGCTAAGTTTAAATAACCCTTCCCGTCCACCTTTCCATCAACAAACGTAACGGTAATTGCTCCAGCTTTAAAATTTCGATCTAGCTTACTCCACGTCCAAACAACTGCTTTTTGTCCGTTCACGTCTGTTTCAGAGGTAGCATCTGCTTTCCCCAGTGCTTTTTTAACAGTGGCCTGGTCTTGCCCCATCGCAATCTGGTTGTATTGAGCACGCGTAATTCCAGTGGCGCTTTCATGCATTTTTGGGGTTCTTGCTGGCATCCCAACAGTTTGTGGGGTTCCTTCCTGGTGGTAATTGGCCATAATTCCGATAAATACTAAAAAGACGATGAGCCAGAACCACCACCGTCGGTAAAAGGGATGCTGTGTCCTCGTCTGTGCCATAAAAATTCCTCCCGCCATTAACAAACAATTGATAGTTTAATTATACCTAACTTTACGGCGTCATAATTATGCCGGTTGCCATTCACGCTCAACTAAAATTAGGCACCTAGCCCAATATGCTAGGTGCCTAATTAATGATTGTCTTTTTGTTTCACATGAAACATGATTACAGACTCTGAGTCGTAAACGATTGATCTTCCAGCATTTGTAAGATAGCCGAAACGGTATCCAACGAAGTGAACAACGGTACTCCATCCGCAATGGCGGCACTTCGAATCATGGCTCCATCCCGTTCGCTTCCCTGCGTGTTCGAAACCGTATTTACTACCATCTGGATTTGTTTATCCAAGAGCATTTCTAGCAGGTCATGGTCTTCTCCAACTTTTCCCACTTCTTGAACCGGAATCTGGTGTTCCGCAAATGATTTTGCAGTTCCAGGCGTTGCCAGGATTTGGTAACCAAGGTCCGCAAACCGTTTTGCCAGTTGCGCCGTTTCTTCCTTGTCGTCATCCTTGACGGTCAATAACACCCGACCGTGATTGGGAACGTGGAGTTTGGCAGCTTCAAAGGCTTTGTAGAGCGCCTTTGGAAAGGTTCGGTCAGAGCCCATTACCTCTCCGGTTGACTTCATTTCGGGTCCAAGCAACGTATCTACGTCGTTAAGCTTCGAAAAGGAGAAGACCGGGGCCTTAACGTGCACCAGCTGTCCTTCAGGAGCCAATCCAGACTGATACCCTTGGCTTGCTAAACTCTCGCCGAGAATAGCTCTGGTGGCCACCTGGGCCATCGGAATTCCCGTTACCTTGCTCAAGAACGGAACCGTCCGACTGGCCCGGGGGTTCACTTCAATTACATAGGCCTGGTCGTTGTGAACCACAAACTGGATGTTCATGAGTCCAACACAGTTTAACTCCAGCGCTAACTGTTCTGTGTACTGAACAATTTGATTTTTAACATGCGCCGATAGGGTTTGCGACGGATAAACGGCCATTGAATCCCCAGAGTGAACCCCAGCCCGTTCAATGTGTTCCATGATGCCTGGAATTAGTACCGTTTCCCCATCACTGATGGCATCCACTTCACATTCTTTTCCAGTTAAGTATTGGTCAATTAATACGGGATGGTCATGTGACACTCGAACCGCATTCTTCATGTAATTTTCGAGGTCTTCACGGCGACGAACAATTTCCATGGCTCGTCCACCCAGCACGTAGCTCGGCCGCACTAACACGGGATACCCGATTTGATCAGCAATTTGGAGGGCTGCTTCTGGATCAGTAGCAGTGCCCCCCACGGGTTGTGGAATCCCAAGCTTTTTAATGACTTGATCAAATTCATCCCGATCTTCGGCTCGGTTAACATCGGAGACACTCGTTCCCAAGACCTTAACCCCGTGTTCTGCCAGCGGTTCTGCGAGATTAATGGCCGTTTGGCCTCCGAATTGAACCACCACTCCAAGGGGTTGTTCCAAGTCAATCACGTTTAGCACTTCTTCCACCGTCAGCGGTTCAAAGTACAACTTGTCAGAAATGGAAGCATCCGTCGAAACGGTCTCCGGATTGTTATTCATAATAATGGCTTCATAGCCCGCCTTCTTGATGGCTTCAACGGAATGCACCGTGGCATAGTCAAATTCAACCCCCTGACCAATCCGAATGGGACCAGAACCAAGCACGAGTACGGATGGCTTAGCACTAACCTGGCTTTCATTTTCCCATTCATAGGTACTGTAAAAGTACGGGGTTTGCGATTCAAACTCACCGGCACAGGTATCGACCATCTTGTAAACCGGAACCAAGCCGTTTTCTAAGCGTTGAGCACGAATCGAATCCGCATCACTCTTCCACAGCTTAGCAATCGTTTCGTCGGAAAAACCGTAACGTTTAGCCATCTTTAACGTCGCCACGTCGCCAGAATGTGCAGCCAGTTCCTGACTAATTTCAAAGATGTGCAGTAATTTATCTAGGAAGAAGATGTGAATCTTCGTTAAGTCAGCCAGTTGCTCAATCGTGTAACCCCGGCGGAATGCTTCGTAAAGGTAGAAAAGGCGATCGTCATGGGCGTTCACTAACCCTTCCTCTAATTCTACCTGGCTTAACTGTTCTAACTCTGGATTAGCTAAATCCTTTTGATCAATGTCTAAGGAGCGCACGGCCTTCAAAATCGAACCCTCCACCGTCCGGTCAATTGCCATCACTTCTCCAGTGGCTTTCATCTGGGTCCCAAGGTGGCGATCAGCCTGGGTGAACTTATCAAACGGCCAACGAGGAATCTTGCAAACCACGTAGTCTAAGGCTGGTTCAAACTCGGCATAGGTGGTCCCCGTAACTGGGTTCATGATTTCGTCGAGATTCAATCCAACCGCAATCTTAGCGGCGATTCGGGCGATTGGGTAACCAGTTGCTTTGGAGGCCAAGGCACTGGACCGGCTCACCCGGGGATTCACTTCAATCACGTAGTAGTGCATGCTATTGGGATCCAAAGCCAACTGAACGTTACAACCCCCTTCAATTTTTAGGGCGCGAATGATTCGTAAAGCGGCATCCCGTAGCATTTGCACTTCATCATCAGACAGAGTTTGGGTCGGGGCAAAAACAATTGAGTCTCCCGTATGAATCCCCACGGGGTCAAAGTTTTCCATGTTGCAGACCACCATCGCATTATCGGCATGGTCCCGCATCACTTCAAATTCAATTTCCTTGTAACCGGCGATGCTTTGTTCAATCAAAACCTGGGTAACCGGGGAGAGATCTAGTCCGTTAGCAGCAATTTCTTGAAGTTGCTCCTCATTGTGGGCAATTCCACCCCCAGTTCCCCCCATCGTAAAGGCGGGACGAACAATTACCGGATAACCGTGTTGGTCAGCAAAGGCTAAGGCTTGTTCCGTGGTCGTGGCAATTGTTGATTCTGGAACGGGTTCTCCTAATTGCTGCATTAAATCACGAAATTGTTCCCGGTCTTCGGCTTCGTTAATCGCCGCTAAATCCGTTCCCAACAGTTGAACTTGGAGTTCATCCAGAATGCCAGCATCAGAGAGTTCCTTGGCCATGTTTAACCCTTGTTGCCCCCCTAAGGTTGGTAAAATGGCGTCAGGTCGTTCCTTCCGCAGCACCCGAGCCACAAATTCGAGGGTTAATGGTTCAATGTAAACTTCATCAGCAACTTCCCGGTCAGTCATGATGGTTGCCGGGTTGGAGTTCACCAGCACCACTTCATAGCCAAGTTCTTTTAAAGCTAAACAAGCCTGCGTCCCGGAGTAGTCAAATTCAGCGGCCTGTCCAATGATAATTGGGCCAGAGCCAATTACCATGATTTTTTTTACGTCAGTTCTTTGTGGCATGTTGTTCAACCTTTCTCTATTTTTGCACCTGATTTTGATCAATTAGGTTCATAAATTCATCAAACAAGTAGTCAGCATCGTGAGGACCAGGCGCAGCATCCGGGTGAAATTGAGCGGAAAAGGCTGGTAACGTCTTGTGCCGCAAGCCTTCCACACAATGATCATTAATTTCTTCTAAGAGCACCTGCAAATCCGTTTGCGCAACTGAATCCCGTTCTACCATGTATCCATGATTTTGCGATGTGAAGTCAATCCGACCAGTTTCTAGGTTTTTCACGGGATGATTGAAACCTCGGTGACCAAATTTCATTTTCGTAGTGGTAGCTCCGTTTGCTAGGGCAAACAGTTGGTGGCCCATGCAAATTCCTAATAAAGGATACTTTTGTTCCACGGTTCTAATCATTGCCAGGGTTTCTTCGGGCAATGCCGTTGGATCCCCTGGTCCGTTCGTTAGTAAAACTCCATCTGGATAAACGTCTTCCACGTCTTGCACCGTTGCCGTCGGTGGTAAGACAACCACGTCACAGTCTCGTTTGGACAGTTCTCGTAAAATGGAATACTTCAAACCAAAGTCAATCACCGCAATCCGCCGTCCTGTAGCTGGAGCAGAGTAAGCGTTGTGTGTTGCACTTTCTTCAATCGCATGAGGATTTCTCGACCATTGCTGGAGCTTAGCCATCGTTTGTTCGGTAACTTCGTTTACCAAGGCCACTTTCATTGCCCCTTGTTCCCGAATGTGTCGGGTCACAGCCCGCGTGTCAATGTCGCTAATTCCGGGAATGTCGTGCTGTGCTAAATAATCAGATAGAGACATCGTCATGCGCCAGTTAGTCGTCCGACGGGCAATTTCTCGCACCACGACACCTTTACAGGTCGGGACCTGCGATTCTAAGTTATCCCGGTTAACCCCGTAGTTACCGATTAACGGGTTCGTAAACATCAAAATTTCATCATTATAAGACTGGTCTGTAATGGATTGCTGATAACCAGACATTCCGGTACTAAAGACCAATTCCCCAACGCTATCACGACTGCCCCCAAAAGCCGTCCCGGTGTAAATCGTGCCGTCTTCTAAAACTAAATACCGTGCTGTCACAAGAAGTCCTCCCTTGTCATTTTGCAATAAAAAAAGCCACTCACCGTTCACCGGGAGTAGCTAAATTGAAGTCAAAATGATGTTAAACGTCAATTGGTTTCTCTCCGGAAACGATTAATTGATTGGAACCGTTCGCTAGTACTCGTTGCCTGATTAGTTTCACGGAACTAACTTACAAACAACTAATTACGTACTAGCTTATTTGATTATTTAATTTCTCTAAGCATATCATCACAGCTTAAAATGTCAAACATTGTTTTACTAAGAGGCCTGTTTGGTTTTGATCTTTTGGTAGTAGGTGGCCGCTTTGTGGGCATCAAATTCGTGTTCCGAACTGCCAATCACAACCGTTGCTAACGAATTGCCGACCACGTTCACGGCCGTCCGCCCCATGTCCACAAAACGGTCGATTCCAGCAATAAAGGTTAACCCTGACATGGGCACCCCAATGGTTGAAACGGTGGCTAATAATACCACGAATGATGCTCCGGGAACTCCAGCCATTCCCTTTGATGTAATCATCAACACAATCATCAGGGTAATTTGTTGCCCTAACGACAGGTGAATGTTGTAAGCCTGGGCTAAGAAAAGCGCCGCAATTGATTGGTAAATTGCAGAACCATCCAAGTTAAACGTGTACCCCGTGGGAATTACAAACGAGACAATCGAAGGACTCACCCCAAAGTGATCCATTTTTTCAATCATCTTGGGCATAACGGCTTCGGAACTAGCGGTAGAAAAGGCCAAGACAATCTCATTTTTAATGACAACCAATAATTCGTGCAGCTTAAAGTGACACAGGCGCGCCACAATTCCCATCACGATTAAGACAAAGAAAATCATGGTAAGGTATACCAATAACACAAAGTACCCCAACGGGAGTAAGGCTCCAATTCCAAGTTCTGCTAACGTAACTCCAATTAAGGCACAAACTCCAATGGGCGCTAAATGCATAACCCAGTTTGTAATTTTAAACATAACTTGGGAAACGGCGTTCATAAAGTCAACGATGACCTGCCCCCGTTCTCCAATGGCTGCCGTTCCTAATCCAAAGAAGACCGAGAAGACAATCACCGGCATCATGTCTCCCTTACTCAACGAGCCAAAGATATTAGTCGGAATTAAGCCAATTAACATTGACCAAAGGCCTTCGTTTTTAGAATGTTGGGCAGTAGATACATACTTACTAATGTCTACGGAAGAGTGCATAGCGTGAACGTTAATAAAAGAGCCCGGATGCGCTAGATTAGCCACCACTAATCCAATGATAATGGCAACGGTGGTCATTAATTCAAAGTAAATTAGAGTTTTGCCCCCAATTCGCCCCACCTTCTTAATGTCACCCATACTAGCAATCCCGACGGTTAAACACGAGACCACAATTGGCATAACAATCATTTGAATCAGGCTGATAAACATGGTTCCGATGCTCTGCATTGCGGTAATGGCCGTTTGGTTCTTATAAAACACGACCCCTAGGACAATCCCGAGCAATAGGCCTAACATAATTTGCCAGCCTAATGTAATCCGAAAAAAACGTTTCTCTTTCATCATTTGAGCTCCTTTATTCTGAACAATCATTTCGATTATACAACAGTTAGTTAGCTTTTCCAAAAGAGCATAAAAAAAGCACTTTCGAATTGCTTCGAAAGTGCCTTCCGGTTTGCGTGGCAACGTCCTATCCTCGCAGGGGGCGATCCCCCAACTACTTTTGGCGTGCTAAAGCTTAACTACTGTGTTCGGCATGGGAACAGGTGTATCCTTTAGGCTATCGCCACCACACTCTGAGTGAACTTCGTTCCCTCAAAACTAGCTAATATTATTTTCTTCCGATTTTACCACTGCTCTTTACTTGGTTAAGTCCTCGACTGATTAGTATTAGTCCGCTTCACGTATCGCTACGCTTCCACTTCTAACCTATCGACCTGATCATCTTTCAGGAGTCTTACTTCCATAAAGGAATGGGAAATCTCATCTTGAGGCGAGTTTCACACTTAGATGCTTTCAGCGTTTATCTCATCCATACATAGCTACTCAGCAGTGCGCCTGGCGGCGCAACTGATACACCAGCGGTATGTCCATCCCGGTCCTCTCGTACTAGGGACAGCTCCTCTCAAATTTCCTGCGCCCGCGACGGATAGGGACCGAACTGTCTCACGACGTTCTGAACCCAGCTCGCGTACCGCTTTAATGGGCGAACAGCCCAACCCTTGGGACCAACTACAGCCCCAGGATGCGATGAGCCGACATCGAGGTGCCAAACCTCCCCGTCGATGTGAACTCTTGGGGGAGATAAGCCTGTTATCCCCAGGGTAGCTTTTATCCGTTGAGCGATGGCCCTTCCATACGGTACCACCGGATCACTAAGTCCGACTTTCGTCCCTGCTCGACTAGTCAGTCTCGCAGTCAAGCTTGCTTCTGCCTTTACACTTACAGAATGATTTCCAACCATTCTAAGCAAACCTTTGAGCGCCTCCGTTACTATTTAGGAGGCGACCGCCCCAGTCAAACTGCCAACCAGACACTGTCTCCGAGCACGATTAGTGCTCAGGGTTAGAGTGTTCACATAGCAAGGGTAGTATCCCACGGGTGCCTCCACCGAGACTAGCGTCCCGGTTTCAATGGCTCCTACCTATCCTGTACAAGCTATGTAAACACCCAATATCAAGCTACAGTAAAGCTCCATGGGGTCTTTCCGTCCTGTCGCGGGTAACCTGCTTCTTCACAGGTATCTTAATTTCACCGAGTCTCTCGTTGAGACAGTACTCAAATCGTTACGCCTTTCGTGCGGGTCGGAACTTACCCGACAAGGAATTTCGCTACCTTAGGACCGTTATAGTTACGGCCGCCGTTTACTGGGGCTTCATTTCGAGGCGTCGCCGAAGCTAACCTTTCCACTTAACCTTCCAGCACCGGGCAGGCGTCAGCCCATATACTTCATCTTACGATTTTGCATAAACCTGTGTTTTTGATAAACAGTCGTTTGAGTCTCTTCACTGCGGCTGACCTGACGGTCAGCACCCCTTCTTCCGAAGTTACGGGGTCATTTTGCCGAGTTCCTTAACGAGAGTTCTCTCGCTCACCTGAGGATCCTCTCCTCGACTACCTGTGTCGGTTTGCGGTACGGGTAGTTAATTACTAACTAGAAGCTTTTCTCGGCAGCGTGACATCAGTTGCTTCTCTACTTTAATTTCGATCCTCATCAGCGCTTGTCAACCCGGTCAGAAGCATTTCACTCCTGACCTGACTTACGCTTTAAACATCCCTTTCCAACCGGATGCTCAACTTAGCCTTCTGCGTCCCTCCATCGTTCAAACATAATTAACTAGTACAGGAATCTCAACCTGTTATCCATCGCCTACGCTTCTCAGCCTCGGCTTAGGTCCCGACTAACCCTGGGTGGACGAGCCTTCCCCAGGAAACCTTAGTCATTCGGTGGACCAGATTCTCACTGGCCTTTCGCTACTCATACCGGCATTCTCACTTCTAAGCGCTCCAACAGTCCTTGCGGTCTGCCTTCATTGCCCTTAGAACGCTCTCCTATCACGCAACGTAGTTGCGTCCGCAGTCTCGGTAATATGCTTAGCCCCGGTAAATTTTCGGCGCAGAATCACTCGACTAGTGAGCTATTACGCACTCTTTAAATGGTGGCTGCTTCTGAGCCAACATCCTAGTTGTCTAAGCAACTCCACTTCCTTTTCCACTTAGCATATATTTAGGGACCTTAACTGGCGGTCTGGGCTGTTCCCCTTTCGACGATGGATCTTATCACTCATCGTCTGACTCCCGGACATAAATCAATGGTATTCGGAGTTTATCTGAACTCAGTAATCCAAGACGGACCCCTTGCTCAAACAGTGGCTCTACCTCCATGATTCTAATTCCGAGGCTAGCCCTAAAGCTATTTCGGAGAGAACCAGCTATCTCCAAGTTCGTTTGGAATTTCACCGCTATCCACACCTCATCCCAGCACTTTTCAACGTACACGGGTTCGGACCTCCGGTGCGTATTACCGCACTTTCATCCTGGACATGGATAGATCACCTGGTTTCGGGTCTACGGCAACATACTAATTCGCCCTCTTAAGACTCGCTTTCGCTGCGGCTCCGCTTTTTCGGCTTAACCTTGCATGCAACTGTAACTCGCCGGTTCATTCTACAAGAGGCACGCCATCACCCCTTAACGGGCTCTGACTGCTTGTAGGCACATGGTTGCAGGAACTATTTCACTCCCCTTCCGGGGTGCTTTTCACCTTTCCCTCACGGTACTGGTTCACTATCGGTCACTAGGGAGTATTTAGCCTTGGGAGATGGTCCTCCCGGATTCCGACGCCGTTTCACGTGTGGCGCCGTACTCAGGATCCTGAACTGAGGGAATTCAATTTCGCTTACGAGACTATCACTCTCTTTGGTGCAGCTTCCCAACTGCTTCAGCTATCGAATTCTTTTGTAACTCAAATGTTCAGTCCTACAACCCCGAACCACGAAGGTTCGGTTTGGGCTATTCCCAGTTCGCTCGCCGCTACTTTGGGAATCGAAATTTCTTTATCTTCCTGTGGGTACTTAGATGTTTCAGTTCCCCACGTTTACCTCTACGTAGCTATGAATTCACTACGCAGTGATTAGTCATCACACTAATCGAGTTTCCTCATTCGGAAATCTCCGGATCACAGCTTACTTACAGCTCCCCGAAGCATATCGGTGTTAGTTCCGTCCTTCATCGGCTCCTAGTACCAAGGCATTCACCATGCGCCCTTTCTAACTTAACCTATAATCCTACGGATTATAAATTATTGAGTTTAGCGATTAAACACATTAAAAAACTCAAATTACACAATGGTTTTCTCGGTTAAAATTATATCAATCAATATAATTCTTACAGAAAATAATATTATCTAGTTTTCAAAGAACCAAGTGGTACTAACTAATTAGTACCAATGGAGAATAGCGGGATCGAACCGCTGACCTCCTGCTTGCAAAGCAGGTGCTCTCCCAGCTGAGCTAATTCCCCAAAATTCAATTATCATGCCGAAACGTCGGCGATGGGCCTAAGTGGACTCGAACCACCGACCTCACGCTTATCAGGCGTGCGCTCTAAACCAGCTGAGCTATAGGCCCAAAAAGCGCAGATAGTAACTTATGAGAGCAGTTCTCTCAAAACTAAACAAGACTTTGATCGGTGTAAGGTTCCGTATTATTCCTTAGAAAGGAGGTGATCCAGCCGCAGGTTCTCCTACGGCTACCTTGTTACGACTTCACCCTAATCATCTGTCCCACCTTAGGCGGCGGACTCCAAAAGGTTATCCAACCGACTTTGGGTGTTACAAACTCTCATGGTGTGACGGGCGGTGTGTACAAGACCCGGGAACGTATTCACCGTGGCATGCTGATCCACGATTACTAGCGATTCCAACTTCATGCAGGCGAGTTGCAGCCTGCAATCCGAACTGAGAACGGCTTTAAGAGATTAGCTTGACCTCGCGGTTTCGCAACTCGTTGTACCGTCCATTGTAGCACGTGTGTAGCCCAGGTCATAAGGGGCATGATGATTTGACGTCATCCCCACCTTCCTCCGGTTTATCACCGGCAGTCTCTCTAGAGTGCCCAACTGAATGCTGGCAACTAAAGACAAGGGTTGCGCTCGTTGCGGGACTTAACCCAACATCTCACGACACGAGCTGACGACAACCATGCACCACCTGTCATTCTGCCCCCGAAGGGGACACCTAATCTCTTAGGCTAACAGAAGATGTCAAGACCTGGTAAGGTTCTTCGCGTAGCATCGAATTAAACCACATGCTCCACCGCTTGTGCGGGTCCCCGTCAATTCCTTTGAGTTTCAACCTTGCGGTCGTACTCCCCAGGCGGAATGCTTAATGCGTTAGCTTCGGCACTGGGAGGCGGAAACCTCTCAACACCTAGCATTCATCGTTTACGGCATGGACTACCAGGGTATCTAATCCTGTTTGCTACCCATGCTTTCGAGCCTCAGCGTCAGATACAGACTAGACAGCCGCCTTCGCCACTGGTGTTCCTTCATATATCTACGCATTTCACCGCTACACATGAAGTTCCACTGTCCTCTCCTGCACTCAAGTTTCCCAGTTTCCGATGCACTTCTTCGGTTAAGCCGAAGGCTTTCACATCAGACTTAAAAAACCGCCTGCGCTCGCTTTACGCCCAATAAATCCGGACAACGTTTGCCACCTACGTATTACCGCGGCTGCTGGCACGTAGTTAGCCGTGACTTTCTGGTTAGATACCGTCACGCCGTGAGCAGTTACTCTCACAGTCGTTCTTCTCTAACAACAGAGTTTTACGAGCCGAAACCCTTCTTCACTCACGCGGCGTTGCTCCATCAGACTTGCGTCCATTGTGGAAGATTCCCTACTGCTGCCTCCCGTAGGAGTATGGGCCGTGTCTCAGTCCCATTGTGGCAGATTACCCTCTCAGGTCTGCTACGTATCATCGCCTTGGTGAGCTATTATCTCACCAACTAGCTAATACGCCGCGGGTCCATCCAAAAGCACTAGCACCAAGGCCAGCTTTCAAACTAAAACCAGGCGGTTTTAGTTGTTATACGGTATTAGCATCTGTTTCCAGGTGTTATCCCCTACTTCTGGGCAGGTTACCCACGTGTTACTCACCAGTTCGCCACTCGGTCCGATCTAAAGTCAACTCAGTGCAAGCACGTCATATCATTTAGGAGACCTCGTTCGACTTGCATGTATTAGGCACGCCGCCAACGTTCGTCCTGAGCCAGGATCAAACTCTCATTTTAAATGAGAACTTTACTAGCTCTACTTTATTTGTTAATTAAGCGAATTGACTTCGCAAATGTTTAATTTTTAAACACTAGTTTAAAAATTCCTTACACTTTTTGTAATCAAAATCTTGTTCAGTTTTCAAAGAACTACTTCAGCACTCTTCAGCGCACAAATAATAATATCTCGTTTGAGCAATCATGTCAAGCACTTATTTAAATTTAAATCAAATAAATGAAACTCAAATTGCATCGCTCGTAACGAACATGTTTAACTATACTGTCTCTATTTATGAATGTCAATACTTTTAGTCAAAAAAAGTCAAAAAAAGAGCGACCGAATCCAATTCCAGGTTTGGTCGCTCTTACAATGATTTAATTTTTAAACGTTGGCACTTAATGCTTGTAAGACATCAGCTTGTTCTGACATCACTAAGTCTACTTTACCGGCAATGGTCCGCACGTCCATCTTAATTTCTCGTGCTAATCCAGGCGTCCCTAATTTTGGTTCAAAGAACGCTTTAAATTCTGCTAATCGTTCCGGAGTATGGAAGATGTTAGCAGTAACCGTAATAAAGGTAGCAAATTCCATGTCACCACCAACGGTTGCTTCCAACCAATCCCATTCCTTGCGAATCCAATCCCAAGCAACTTGTTGGTTTAACTCATTAGCTAATAATCCCCGGTACCAAGCACGCAGGTCCTGTGGCTTAATCACATCAGCATTTTCAAATTGACCGACTAACCGTTCTGCTAACTGTGGATCCGTTACCTGTGGAAGGGCAACCGCTAAGTCGTCTCGGTAGTTAACTTCACTAGTCGTAGCATAATCGTGTAACAACTGGTCAAAGAGTTCTGAGCTGCCATAATTTTGTACTTCATTTTTCAAAATCAAAGCCCGTACATCAGCCGGCAGTTTTACTAAGCGATCTTGGTACTCAGTAAATAATGCATGCGCTTTTTCAATCACAGCTGGAGTTTGTGCATACAGAGCAGCATTAAAGACGATTGGACGAATCTTTTGGTCGTCGTTCGTTTCTCCAGCTCGTGGAACTAATCCCAAGCGTTCAATGTTGGCGCTCACGAGTTCCCCAAAGAATTCACGCAGTTCTTGCTCTGCTGGCGTTCCCGGCGTCACAAACATCTTCAGTGAGTTCGCAATCGTGTATAGTTCCGCATTGACAATGGAAGACTGGCTTGCAGCAAATTGCCGTAACAATGGCAGTAAGCGCGCATAAGAAACTCGTTGTGCACTGGCCAATAACCGTAAGTCTTGTAACAATTGGCGTTGATCAATGACCGATAAAGCGGAAACATGATCTAAAATATCATCTAATAAGGCTTGATCATATTGAACTACCACGTGGGAGTTGTTCCCCACGTTAACTCGGAACGGTTCTCCGGCTTCCTTGCGTAATGTTTGATAATCACCCAGCTTAATTTCCTTGTCCGCCATAATTTGTGGAGCAGCTTGGTAGTTTGCATCTAACGGAATCTGCCATTCGCGTCCTTGATCTTCACCGCCACCGATAAAGAATTGTTGTTGCTTCAAAGTCAATTGACCATCGTCAGCAACGGAAACAGAAATAACTGGGTACCCAGGTTGATCCAACCAGGAACTCATAATCTTGCCGATGTCTAAACCAGAGACATCACCAAGGGCCTTCCAGAGGTCTTTTCCTTCGGCGTTCCCATACTGGTGGTCAATAAAGTACTGCCGTAATCCCTGCCGCAGGGCATCGTCTCCTAAGAGAGCCCGTACCATCACAAGCATCCGCGCTCCCTTGGCGTAAACGATGGCACCATCAAAGAGAGCGTCAATTTCAGCCGGATCGTGAACTTCCACGTGGACTGATTGCACCCCATCCGTTGCATCACGCGAGAGCGCCATTGGAACTTCTGAAGTTTGGAACATTTCCCAAACCTTCCAGTCTGGTTGTAACGCGTCGATCGCCACGTATTCCATCATGTTAGCGAAACTCTCGTTTAACCACAAATCGTCCCACCACTTCATTGTTACTAAGTCACCGAACCATTGGTGAGCTAGTTCGTGGGCAATCACTGTAGCCACTAGTTCCTTCGTTTCCAGCGGAGTGTTATCGGGATCTAGCAGTAAATAAGCTTCCCGATAAGTAATCAGACCCCAGTTTTCCATGGCTCCCGCAGAAAAATCAGGTAAGGCTAACTGCCAGGAATGCGGAAGTGGGTAGGGAGTTTGGTAGAAGTCTTCGTAAAATTCAATGGAGCGTTTGGCAATGTCTAAAGCAAAGTCCAATTCCTTTGGTTGATGCGCTTTCGTTGCAAAAACCCCCACTTGAACCCCACTCTTAGTCGTCGTTAACTTGCTTTGCAAGTCACCAAAGGCAAAGGCCACTAGATACGTTGACATCTTCACCGTGGGTTTAAAGTAGTGCACTCCGTCTTCTACGTGATCCTCTGGCATGTTGGCCAAAACCGTTTCTCCAGCGTGTTCGTCAAACTTCAGTGCCAGAGTAAAAGTGGCCTTGGCTTCTGGTTCATCAATACCAGGAAAGGCCTGGCGGGCAAAGGTCGTTTCGAACTGAGTTCCCACCACCTGCTTCTTTTCGCCGTCAACTTCGTAATAAGATGGATAAATGCCCATCATGGTGTCTGTCAAAGGAGCTCTGTACTTAATTTCTAAGTCAACGTCTCCCGCTTCTGGCAAATCAATCCGAATTGCTTCGGCCTCGTTATCAGTGGTAAACGGAACTGCTGCTCCATTTGCCAACACTTGACTGACCTGTAAATCCTTTTGATTTACAGCCATGTGGGCTTGGCTGGCATGTCCATGAATTTTCGTTGTTCCTGTAATAGTCTTTTGTTCCCGGTTAACATCAATGAATAAATCATAGTGTTCTGGTTGGAACAAAGAATAAAACCGTTCAATTCCTGCCATTTCTTTTTCTCCTTTAAGATTTTAGTAAAATCATCTCCCTTAATTGTACACAATTTTCGGATTATTCGTAACCATTTTGTTTCTCAACACGACAAAAGTGCCGTATAATGATACTTTAGTAACTATTTTTATGTAAGTGAGGATTCATCATGAGCAAAGAAACCAGACGAGCCATCTATATTATCATTGCTGCCAACTTCATCATCTGTTTAGGCTGGAGCCTCGTCATTCCCGTCGAACCATTCATCAAGACAGAGTATCATCTAACGGCTGGGGAAATGGGAATGATGACCTCTCTGTTCGCCTTTACCCAGTTTCTTTTTTCGCCTGTGATTGGTCGAGTTTCCGATCGAATCGGTCGGGTTCCCATTTTAACCGCCGGACTATTACTGTATGCCCTCTCTGAGTTCATCTTCGCCCTTGCCGGCTCACTTTTGTGGTTTGATCTCTCCCGGCTCATTGGAGGAATTTCGGCTGCCATGGTGGGAACCACTTCAATGGCACTGGCAGCCGATCTCTCTAGTGAGCGCGAACGGGCCCGAGTCATCGGCTGGATTTCTGCAGCCTTTAGTGGGGGGCTCATCATCGGACCCGGAATTGGTGGAGTTCTTGCGAACCTTAGCTACAAAACCCCGTTCTGGTTCGCCGGTGTTTCTGGAATCATAGCCGCGCTAGTCTTTGTCCTCGGGATGCCTAGTCATGTCAAAGAGCGCAGTCACGGAAACGTTGTCGATGGCGTTTCTTTAACGGACAAGGGGCTCAAACGACTATTAAATAAATCCATCTTAACCCTCTTTTTCATGATTCTCGTCTCATCCTTTGGTCTCGCTGGATTTGAAAGCATCTACACCCTGTACGTCCACCAGGTCTTCCGCTTCTCCCTTAATCAAATCGCACTCGTACTAATTTTGAACGGCATTGGATCCCTCTTCTTACAGGTGGTGCTCTTCGACCGCTTGGTCAGTTGGGTCGGAGAAATTGGACTAACTCGGATCTGCTTTTTAATTAGTATGGCAGGAATCCTCTGGATGCTCTTTGCCCACACGGCCGTGGAAGTCATCGTGGCTACTTTATTAATCTTTTGCGCCTTCGACGTGCTCCGACCAGCGATTACCACCTTGTTAACCCGATTTGGCAAAAACAACCAAGGACTCATCAACGGAGTTAACATGTCGCTCACTAGCATTGGTAACATTGCTGGCCCCATTTTTGCCGGAACTTTAATGGATAAAAATCCCAGTCTGCCGTACTTAATCGTTGCCATTATCATGTTCTGCTCTGCCCTCATTACTTGGGTCGTCAGCCACGAAATGAAAACGGATAAAAACGTGCGCAGTAATTAATTTCAACTAAAAAAGCTTTTCTATGTAGAATAGAAAAGCTTTTTTAGTTACTCTCATTTATTTCCGATGCTCTAACGCACAAGCAATGCTGTGAGCTAACATCCCAAAGATCATCATGTACATGGATACCATCATACCCATGCCTTCTGGCATCATCACAAAAACAAAGAATGTAATGACCCAGTACAGGGATAATAACCAGTAAAATAACTTCATCAAGAATCCTCCTCGCGCAGATTATTTATATTCTAACATAGGTGCATTTTAAAAGTAAGCCTTGACAAATAAATCTGCAGCGAGTAAGAAAGCCGCAATCGCAATTAAAATCCGTAGCAACTTGATGTTAACGTGACGGACAATCTTTGGACCACAGTAACCCCCAATTAACAAACCAATGCCCAGCGGCAGCACTGCATGCCAGGCCACGGTCGTCGTCATGATAAAGTAAGCTGACGAACAAATGTTACATGCAAAGGTCATCACGTTTTTAACGGCGTTGTACTTAGCAAAACTTTCCCGGGTAATCACCGCTAAAATCGCTAAGAGTACCACTCCACCGGCGGCCCCAAAGTACCCAAGGTAACCACCCACTAATACAATTCCAAGGTAACTAGCCAAGGTTAGAACCTTGTGCCGCGTGGGATGCATTTCCGCACGCCGTAAGCGTTCTTCCTCTTTAAGCTCCTTCCCTCGTCCTGAAAGCAGGAGCATTACTCCAGCTACTAAGATAAAGAATGGCACGATCTTTTCAAAGGTCGAAGCAGGTGCCACTAATAAGAGGGCACTCCCGCTCACACTCCCAATGACAGCCAAAATGGTGTAACCTAAAGCCCGATGCCATTGACCGTGCAGTTCCTTCAGTGAAGCTGGAATGGCTCCTAAACCCGTGAAGATCAAGGAAACCGTGTTCGTGACGTTTGCAATTACCGGTGGAATCCCCACCATGAGGAGCGCTGGGTAGGAGGCAATTGATGCCAATCCGGCAATCGTCGCCATTAACCCCGCCACGATTCCAGCTGCTAGTAAAAAAATAAACTGTAAAACCATCTCAATTTCGACCCTTCTGTCCGATGTTCATGAACGTTTTCTAACTGCCATTATAGTATAAGTTCGTCCCCAGCCAAAGTGCCGTAAAAAAAGACCTCCCAGAATGGAGGTCTTTTTCCCTTAATTGCTCTCTGCATTAATCTCAATCACGTTGGTCAGCTGTTCCCTAATCTTTTGTTGCAAGTGGTGGGTCACCATCAATAATGTGATTGCTGGTTGGTGCACAAGTGTCGTTTCAATTTCTGTGGCCGTCTGCTCGTCTAAGGCCGCCGTACTTTCATCCATTAAAAAGATCTCTTTGCCAGTAATCAATCAAGCTAATCAAAATTGTAATATCCTTTGAAATTTATTATTTTAAAGATATTTATAAGTCACTCAAATAATGAAACAATGAAAATTATTTAAATTTATAAATGATATATAATGCAATAATTTTTTTAAATCTTCATTGTTGCTTTTAATTATTATAAACGAAATTAGCGATGTAATAATAAAACTAATTATAAACAACATAAAAAATTTTATTTCCTTTCTGAGATATTTGTATAATTTCTTATACAAATATTTTCTAATGCAAAAATAAAATTTTTATATTAATTATTTTTTATACAACCAACAAAAAACGCTCCCCAAATAATTTGGGGAGCGTTTTTATGGTTTTAGGAGGTCACTAGTTAATTAAAGTTGAACTCCGAATTCGTCAAAGTAGTGTTGTAACGGTAAGAGTTCTTCTCCATCGTAGATGGCAAATAATTCTTCAATCGTCTTTGCTTGTTGATCTGCTTTATCAATCCGGTAGTTTGGACTAACCGTTTCCGAAACCTTGCCGTCTTCAATCTTAACAACTAAGTCTTCTACTGGTAAGGCCCGTTTGTCGTTAATGATAATGTCGATCAAGAACGGACGACCTGCTTTAACGGCTTCGTTAGCTTGATCAAAGGCAGCTGGTAATTCAGCGTAGTTTGAAACCCGAACGGCGTCTAAGCCCATTGCTTTTGCAATTCCAGCAAAGTCTTGGGTCTGCAAGTCTAAGCCAAAGTATTGCATGGCGATGTCTTCTTGTTCACCCTTAATGAAGCTTAGGTCGCCATTTTGAGTCACGATGTTAATGATTGGTAACTTGTACTTAACTTCCGTAACTAAGTCCTGCATTACCATTGATAAAGCACCGTCACCAGCGATGTTAAAGACTTGCTTGTCAGGTTCGTCTAATTTAGCAGCAATTGCACCTGGAACTCCAGAGCCCATCGTTGCAAATAAGGCGGAAATAACCCACTTCATTTGGTCATTGAAGTTCAAGTATCTAAAGGTACTGATGATGTTGTCACCAACGTCAACTGAGTACACAGCATCTGGTTCAGAAATCCGGTTAATTTGTTTGTAAACTTGAGCCGGACTCAAGCTGTCAGCTTCACTGTCCATAATCTTCTTGATGTATTCTTTCCAGTTTTGCATGTCAGCGACAGCAGCTTTGAAGAATGGGCTTTCTGGAGCTGGTTCTGATTGATCCAAAGCCTTTTCCACAAACTTAGTGGCATCTGACCAGATGGCCAAGTCAGGAGCGTGGTGCCGACCTAATTGAATCGTGTTGTTATCAACTTGAATGTACTTAAAGTCATGGCTAGCGTAAACGCTGTTAGCAAAGGCAAAGTCTCCACCAATGGCAATTACTAAGTCAGAAGTAGCCAAAATTTCATCTGCCGGTTTAGAAGCAGCCCGGTTGGCAGTGCCAATGTTTCCTTCGTAACCTTTGTCAACGTAACCCTGAGCCAATCCATCCATGATTAACGGAATTTGGAGTTTCTTTGATAATTCGATTAACTTATCACCACCAGCTTTAATTCCACGACCAACGTGGATAACTGGACGTTTAGCATCCTTAACCATTGCTAAGAATTCGTTAACTTCTTCGTCAGTAGCAACTGGTTCTGGAGCTGGTTTAGCGTAAGTTGGAGCAGCTGAATCGTAACGAACGTCTGGAATTTCTGCAAATCCAAAGTCGTTTGGAATCACAACCACAGCCACACCCTTGTTAGCATATGCAGCGTGGATGGCTTGATCAACTACGTGTGGCAAGCTTTCCGGAGTCATTACTACTCGATCGTAAACAGAAACGTCTTCAAACATTGGTACTTCTGGGAATTCCTGGAAGTAGTCATAGTTCATGTTATTGTGGGCAACTTGACCAACTAATGCCAAAACGGGAACTTTATCTTCCTTAGCATCGTATAAACCGTTTAACAGGTTCACGGCACCAGGACCAGCAGACCCAAAGGCCACTCCAATGTGTCCGGTCAATTTAGCGTGCGCAGCGGCAGCTAAAGCACCAACTTGTTCGTGGCGAATTTGAATGTAGTTAATGTTGTCCTTTTCAACGTCCAAAGCGTGCAGAGTTGAGTTAATGGAACCACCTGGGTAACCAAAAACATCCTTAACTCCGTAGGCTTCGAGAACTTTCACCATGGCAACTGCAGCAGGAATCTTGTTTACATCTTTCATAATCCTTACCTCCATTTCATAACTTAAGTTTAGCACCGCTTGAAACCGCTTTCAAGGCTTAAACTCATTCTTTTACTTTTAATCAGTTCTAATGTAATCCCTTACTCAGTTTAATTGCAAAGAATTCGCTTTTAATTTTCTGCCACTTTTTTGTGCTTGCGGCGTAGCACCAGTCCAATGGTAACCGGAATCGTGAGAATCACGCCGATTGCCGAGATAATCGTCATTATGAACTCTGCTACAAAAATTTTATCGTTCAAAACCATCCCCAAGGTATAGTGCAAGCGAGCAAACCAGATGAAAAGCCCTAACAATCCGCCGTAAAATCCAAAGAATAACGTGTTAAAGGCCGTCCCCACAATTTCTTGTCCGACCCGCATTCCAGTGCTTTTTAATTGTTGATCACTAATCTTTTCATCATGATCTTCTAGTTCCACTAATCCGGTCGCAACGGCAACAGCCGCCTCAGCGATTGCCCCCAGACAGCTTAAAATGGTCATCGCGCAGGAAACGTCTAAAAAACGCACCCCCAACTGAAGCGACATCCCCTCTAAATCTTCCGTATTTTCCGGACCAAAGCCTTGAACCTGAGCCCAGTGTTCAACGGGAATAATTAATAAAATGACTAATCCGACTACAATCAGGGAGGTCACAAAGGCAATGTCAGCGTTACGACCCTGTTGATTCCCAAAGTAAATCGAAACCACCAGAATAATGACTGCGTTACACAACGTGACCACTAAGTATGGTATTCCCCACGAAATTAAGACTACGGAGAGAAACACCACGGCAAAGTTAAATAAAAGTCCTAGAAACGAAACAAACCCCTGTCGCCCACCAGCAAGCAGCATGGCAGCTAACAACACCAGCACTAAGGCACTAATCGTACTCATTTAATCACCTTCATTTCACAAATTCCGCCGGCTAACAATCCGGTAATGGGAACCGTTAACGCAATGCCAATCCCACTAATCAAACTCTGCACAATTCCCAACGACATAATCATAGAGTAAGAATAACCCCAGCTATTACCGTTCTTTAAGAACAACACCATCATTGGGAAGGTACTGGCCACAAAGATTAAAAACAACACGTTAATTAACGGACCCATAATGGAACGACCGATTTTACGGGCGTTGCCAAATAATTCTCCAAAGCGCATCATAGGCTTTTCTCGGTAAACGGCAAAGACACTCGAGGTAATGTCAGCAGAAAGATCCATAATCGCTCCTAGTGAACCGATCATGCTTCCCGCAAAGAACAACGGAAGGCGTTGTTGGGTCACATAATCCATCATTTCAAATTTCATTCCCCGTTGGTGGGTCAAATTAAGCACTATCCAAGCAATCAAAATAGCTGCCGCGGTTCCTAGAATCGTGGCAATAATTGCCACAACCGTTTCTTTCGAGCGACCAAAGATCAAGAGGGCCGTAACCACCGTGAAGACCACGGCTAAGCCAGAAAAGAGCAGGAACGGATTCCAGTTGGTCCGTACGTCTAATTCCACCACCACAAAAAAGAGTAAGGCATTCACGACCAAACTAAGTAACGCCATTGATCCGCGCACCTTCAAAATCAATAACAGCAAGCTGATGGTCAACCACAGCAAAAAGACCACCACGGTATCCCGCTTAAAACCATTAATGAGGCTAGCACTATGCTGTTTGGTCTTTCCACTTAGATGTAAAAAGACCTGTTGGCCTGGATGGTATTCCTGATCC
The DNA here is from genome assembly GCF_024029435.1 of Fructilactobacillus hinvesii. Taxonomy (NCBI): domain Bacteria; kingdom Bacillati; phylum Bacillota; class Bacilli; order Lactobacillales; family Lactobacillaceae; genus Fructilactobacillus; species Fructilactobacillus hinvesii. The sequence continues at coordinate 249,055 of NZ_CP097118.1, forward strand.
GTGGCGTTCGATTCCGAAAACTGATTTTGGATTCGCAGGGTTTGCCCCCGTTTTCGCCCGTTTAAGATTTTGAGGGTCACCGTTTGATTTTGCTGGTAGTCCTCGTTTTTAAATTCATCGGTCGTTTTACTCCGCGGACCATTTTTCACTTGCTGCACCTCAGCCACCGTCTGACTATACAAAGGGGCATCATAGTGGGTTAGTAAAACGGCTACCATCCCGACGACTAAAACTACCAAGAGCCACCACCATTTAATCGTAATTTGGGGCTTAATTCTGCGCATGTTCCTTCCTTCTTTCTTACTTATGGTATGGACTGTTGCTATTAATCATAAAGGCGCGGTAAATCTGCTCACAAAGAACCACCCGCATTAATTGATGAGGCAACGTAAATTTTCCAAAGGATAACGAAAAGTCAGCTCGCTGCAAAACGGCTGGGGCTAACCCGAGTGACCCACCGATAATAAACGTGAGATCCGAATGACCATAAGTCGTTAAATCTTTGATTTGGGCCGCAAATGCTTCGGAAGTTAATTCCTTTCCTTTAATCGCGAGTGCAAACACAAACTCCCGATCACTAACCTTGGCCAGAATTCGGTCCCCCTCCTTCTCCATCACTTGTTCCATTTCAGCGGAACTTAAAGATTCCGGCGCTTTTTCGTCCCGAACCTCCACCAGCGAAAATTTACAAAAGCGCGAGAGGCGTTTTTCGTATTCTTTAATTGCAGCTGTAAAGTATTTTTCCTTGATTTTACCTACAACCACTACTTTGATGTTCATAACTCTCATCCTTTCAACAGGTTATCCCCAAAGTTATCCACAGAAAACCACAAATATTTTCCTTTCCTCACTTTTTTATCCATCTGTGATTAACTCCAATTTGTCAATAGCCTTTTTAGTTATCCACAATTCACACAGCAACATCTGTTCGTTAACCCAAGAAAAAAGGCTGTGAAACGTTGATATAGCAACCTTTTTAAAAAAGTAAAAAATGTTACCCAAACTTATCAACAACACCTGTGGATAACTGCAAACAATTTATCAACCAGCTTTCTCCCCCATCATTCTGGGATTTTCTCATCAGGCTTAACTTTATCCACAAAGTTATCCACCGAAAAATTTCCTTTGTAGTTTCTCTTAGGATTTTTCCCAAACTTTTCGGTCGTGAAACTTTTTTTGTTCGTAATTATTGCCAGTAACCGCTACGAGAAACTCCCTTCTACCATATCATTTTTAACAGTTTGGCCGTGCTTTAATGGCATCACGAAAAAAAGACGGAGCAACCACGTGCTCCGTTTTTTTTCTAACTGACTATAAGGTAATTAAGGGAGATGGTTTTTCGACGTCAGTATCAAACAACTGAAAGTCCCGACCAACCCCTAGCCCATTATTTTGCATGATTGAAGCCACCGTTAAACGAGCTAGTGCCTTCGTGTTATTGTGATGACTTCGGTGGGCCAAAAAGATCCGTTTGGTGTTTAGCCCCATTACGTCCATTAAAATTTCCGTACTGTCCTGGTTCGAAAGGTGTCCGGTGGAGCTATTAATCCGCAGTTTCGTCGAATACGAATAGTCCCCATTCATCAACATTTCTGGGTCATAATTACACTCAAATAAGTACGCATCGGCATTCCGAATTAGCCCGGCTACATGATCAGAAACTGAGCCAGTATCCGTAATAATCACAAAACTTTTACCGTTGTGGTGATAATTATAAAACTGAGCGTGCGCCGCATCGTGGGCCACCGTGAAACTTTCAACATCCAAATCACCCCAGAGTTCTGTTGTATCCGGATCAAAAATGTATTTTTGCTCCACTGGGATGGGACCGATTTTACCGTCCATGGCCCGCCACGTTTCTTCATTGGCGTAAACATTCATCCCGTACTTACGAGCGAGAATCCCGACTCCCTTGGCGTGATCTGTATGTTCGTGAGTCACGAGCATCGTATCAACATCGTTCAGATCCTTTCCGATTCCTTCCATCAAGCGCTTGATCCGAATCCCAGATAAACCAGCGTCTTGAATCACTTTATGTTGTGGCGTTTCGATATAGGTACAGTTTCCACCACTACCACTTGACAACACGCTAATTTTAAAATCGTCCGCACTCATTAATTCCCCACGCTTTCTACTTTTGCTTTTCCATTTTGTTGCTCCTGGACCTTTTCCGTGCTAACTGAGGCTCCGTTAAAGGCATTGATTCGTTTAATCTGGACCTGCGAGTTGGTCTTATTGTTGATTGCAATTACCCAGGTTGGAATATAAACTTCCTTCCCACTAAGCTCCAAAAAGCGCGTATACGCCAGTTTTTTCCATAAAATTTTAGTGTTGTTTGGCAATTCATTGTATTGGTACAGACTAATTACCGCCCGTTCCTCCGTGATCAAATCGTTCTTTTCGTGCAAAATCTTAACGTCTGCTAATTTTCGCTGGTTATAACCCACCACGTGTTGATCTGAGACGCTAAAGGTGATGCGCGCATTCGGCGAGAAAAAGGGGCCTTCCTTGCCTTGCTGGGCATACACCACCTTAGTTGCACTCGAAAGGTCCGGATCGTAACGGTACTCGTCGGCATCCAGAACAAAGCCCTGCTGTTTCATCAAGCGATTTAACGTCCGTTCTGGATGCCGAGTATCCACCTTCACTGGATTTTTAAAATCACTGATGATGGCTCCGTCTTCATTGCGCGCACTTTGATTTTTCAACGTATTTAACCGGTCACCAAACTGAGTTTGCGGTTCTGCGGACAAATAGTAGCCGGTTTGCTTGGTTGTACTCAAGCGTCCAACCTTAATGTTATCACGCTTCATGTCCCGGACAATCGCACTGTTAACGCTCCCTGCATTTTCGCTGTCATCTTGAACCTTGCTGTTCTTGGTCATCATGAACAAGAACACGTCAATCACGATAAAAGCAATCAAGAAGATTCCCTGAATTCGTTTAAAATTCATTAGAAGTTCTCCTTTCGGACTTTCTCAAAGTTGCCCTGCTCCAAATCCAAGTAATTAATCCACTGGTTGTCATACTTCACAAACCAGCTTGGTCGCAAGAGAATCAGTAGTTTATGATCATCGTTTGGAACAATTTGATACCCCAGCTGAACGTTACTAATCCGCTTGATATCAACGTTAGCGTTCATTAACTGACTCAAAAGCTCCTTACTACTTGGCAGGGTCGTTTGTTGTTCTTCAGTCGGAACTGGAATTTGAAAATCGCGGAGGGAGAATTGGTACCGTTCGGTTGTGCCGTTCACAAATTGATACGAGTAGTTGCCCAGTTGTTCGTTTCCAAAAATCGGGAATCCATCAATAAAGGACCGGTAAACCACCGTTTTATCCTTGTTTTGGTAGGTATCAAATTGAGAAGACGCTAAAGGAACTCCCAGTTGGACCGCATTGTGATAAGCAACTTGAAGAGCATCCGCTTCCGTCTTGACGGATTTTTGCGGCCGAAAGTTGTTATAAATCACATCATCATTAGCAGTAAAAGTCAGATCCTGGTTCGCTGACGAATAAATCGTGTCCCCCTGGTGGTGCTTAACGGTTGTATCCGTGCTGTTCCCGATGATTCGGCTTAGATACGTTGACTGCGACTGTTCTTGTAACATATAACCGTAATCTTTAAGTTTAATTTCGTGTGGAAAGTAGAGAAACGGCTTGTTGTTCAAAGCACGAATCTCCACGCGATTGCTCACCACATCATGGGTAATGGTGCGCTGCAGTTGCTTGAGATTCAAGTCCCGAATGTTCGCTGCGTACACCTGGTAATGATTATCGTTAAAAAAGTAAATCTTGCCCTGCTCATGCAATGAAATCACAATTCGTTCAAACCGCTGTTGCTTAGAGAAGAGGCCTGCTTGGTTTAACACCCGTCCCAGTACTGGGCCGGCCAAAACATCGTTATAGTTCAACATCAACGAATCTGGCTGGTTTAACAGGTCAAAGTACCGTTGCTTCTTATGATTACTAACCCGCTTGAGGTTGCTCATCTCGGAACCTCGCAACTGTTTAACCAACGCTGCCACAATGTTGGTAGTGGGAGACGTCAGCATCCGTTGGTGCTCATGATCATCCGTCTTCACCACCCGTAACGGGGAATAAACGTCCTGAAACGGCCGGGAATTCATGTCGTTGTGTAGCGCAACCGAACGGTTCTGGTGCGTCTTACTGCTAAACCGGGCGGGATTCGTCAGCAACGAAACCGATAAAACCACGCTGATTAGGACGGCCAGCGTAAGCGACAGTGGTAATAAATAGCGTTTAAGCTTCTCCATCATCCCAAAGGTCCTCCTCAATTGATTCGTACGGAAGTGAGATATAGAAGGTCGAACCGCGGCCTTCCGTACTTTCTACCCGAATGGAACCACCAAATGATTCAATGATTTCCTTCGAAATGGCAAGCCCGAGCCCACTTCCTCCTTGCGCCCGTGACCGTGCCTTATCAACCCGATAGAACCGGTCAAAGATGTGTTTTAAGGCACTCTGTGGCATTCCCAGTCCTTGATCACTAATGCTCAGGATAATCCGGTTATGGTCTTCATACAGGCGACAGGTAATTACCCCGCCATCGGGTGAGTACTTCACGGCATTGTTCATAATGTTATCAATCACCTGGGTAAAGCGATCGGGATCGATTTCTGCCCATAAGTCCTGCTTAGTAAATTCCCGCTTAATCTGATAATGCTTTTTATCATCGTTTTTTACGATCATGTCAAACCGATCAAGAATGTAGTTAAAAATTTTATTGATATTAACCAGTTCGCTATCGTACTTCTGGGTTCCAGAATCCATCCGCGACAGGGTCAAGAGGTCGTTAATCATCCGAATCATCCGATCAGTTTCGTCCTGGGTCACTTGCAAGAATTTCGGTGCTAATTCCGGATCCTTCCAAGCACCGTCAGCAAGCGCTTCTAGGTAAGAATGCACACTGGTCAACGGGGTTCTTAGTTCGTGTGAAACATTTGAAACAAACTGCCGCCGATCCTCATCAATCTTTTGTTGCGCAGTAACGTCATGAAAGACACACACCAGTCCGTTGATAAAGCCGGACTTGCGTTGAATCAACGAAAAATGGGCAGACAAAATCAACCGCCGATCCGCCGTCGAAAAGTCCAAGTAAACCTGACCCGGGTCTTCAATTAAATCCCGCAGATTATACTGATCCTCTAACTTTAAGACCTGCAAAATGGGTTGCCCGACCACGGCCTGTTTCGTGGTGTTTAGCAGTTCAATTGCTTCGTCATTTACGATTGTGACCAGCCCCCGCCGGTCGGTAGCCACCACGCCGTCCGTCATGTTATCCAACACCGAATCGAGTCGGCGTCGCTCGGATTCCGTTGATTCCTGGGATTCTTCCACCTGCACGGAGAGGTTATTAACGGCGTGCGCTAGTTGACCCAGCTCATCATTTCCATAAACCTGCACGTGCCCAGAGTAATCCCCCCGGGCAATTTGTTCGGTTTGCCGCTTTAGTTCATCAATTGGTTTGGTAATTGCACGCGAAATAATCAACGTTAGCAGGAGTCCCAAGATGATCGACAGCACCGCCGCAAACAGGTAAATGATCGTAATGTTATTAATATTTCTGTAAACCTGGCTTAAATTAGCCCGGATGTACACGACCCCTTCGATGTTATTTTGGTTCTTAGAGCTGTTAATCAGCGGGTTTACCTGAATGTAGTACCGATTATTGTTACTAGAGGTCGTTTTTTCAATCGTTTTACTACTATAGAGGGCAGTTTTGATGTCCCCGTCGGTATTCTTTTGTCCGACTAACGACTGTTCGTTATTTTGATTGGTCCCCCGGATGTTACCGCGGGCATCGACAACCGTCACTTCAGCATTGTTACTAACATCAGCATCCTGTAGAATCGTTTGAATCTGCTTGTTAGCTTTAATCTGATTTCGGCTGGCCAATTGTTTTTTAAGTGACGTATTAATGTACGGCTTCAGTTGAATTGATTCCTTAAACGTGTTGAGGTTTTGGTATTCAAGTTGGCGCACAAAGACCGCTCCCACGGTTTCCAGCGTGAGCAGCATCATTAACACGAAGACCAGCGCAATTTTAAAGTGAATGGATTTAAAGAACTTCCATTTTTGGGCCATCATGTTACTCCTTTAGCATCATTCACCCGGTTACTTTCCTTCCGGTGTGTCTCTGACGTAGTAACCCACGCCCCGTCTCGTCACTAACCACTGCGGGTGACTCGGATCATCTTCAATCTTTTCGCGTAACCGACGCACCGTAACGTCCACGGTTCGCACGTCTCCGAAGTAGTCGTAACCCCACACCGTCTGCAACAAATGTTCCCGCGTCATCACTTGCCCACTGTGTTGGGCCAGGTAATGAATTAACTCAAATTCCCGGTGGGTCAAGTCAACGGGAGCTCCGTCTTTTGTGACCGAGTAGGAATCAGGATGAATGGTTAGGTTCCCAATCGTAATGTCATGTTGTTCGTTATCGTCTGGTCCCGTAGCCTCATTAGCAACGGATTGTCGCCGTAAATTAGCTTTCACCCGGGCCACTAACTCCCGGTTCGAAAACGGTTTGGTGACGTAGTCATCCGCCCCAATTTCCAGACCGAGTACCTTATCAAGTTCAGAATCCTTAGCGGTGACCATGATAATCGGCATGTCATGGGTTTTGCGAATTTCCTTAGCGACCTCTAATCCGTCCATCTTGGGTAACATCAGGTCCAAGATCACTAGGTCGGGATGATCGTCTTCCACCTTGGCGAGGGCTTCTTCTCCGTCATAGGCAACGATCACGTCGTAACCTTCTTTTTCTAAACTAAATTTTTCAATATCTGTAATGGGTTTTTCGTCATCAACGACTAGTATTTTTGCCATTTTGTTAATGCTCCTATCGTTAATTTTGCGATTTTAAAACAGGAATTGATTAAGACTTACACAATTGCTCAATCATGATTAGTATATCACATCTGCTGGAGGGTCCCGGATTCGCTCCCCTGCCTCGCAGGGAAAATGGGGTAATTTTTTCGAAAAAAAGGTTGCACGTTTAAAGAGTCCATGCTAATATAATACATGTACTTTTGATTCGGGCAGTTAGCTCAGCTGGCAGAGCAACGGACTCTTAATCCGTGGGTCCAGGGTTCGATCCCCTGACTGCCCATCTTACAGAACGACTATCATAGTCGTTCTTTTTTTATGCTCATTTTTCGTAGCACTAGTGATGGGTTACAATGAAAGAAACCAGTGATTATTAACTTAGTTTTTCAAAGGAGATTTTACTAATGAAAAAGTGGCAGCAAATTGCCAAAATCACACGCTTGCACTCGCTAATTGCGTCCGTTCTACCGTTTTGCTTGGGGCTGTTATTCGCCCTCTTTCGCTATCAGGAACTGAACGTCTTAAATAGTGTGATTTTCTTTTTAATTACCTGCCTGATGCAGATCATCGTAAACCTGTTTGACACCTATAAGGACTACAAAAAGGCAGTCAAGTATCACCTCAACCAAAAGGCGGATGGAATCTTCACGAAGGTTCAGGATGAAAACGCTGCCCGGCACTTAAAATGGGCAATCTATGTATTGACTGCCCTGGGCGCCCTGTTAGCTCTGTGGTTGGTGCTACGGACGAGTCCCGTCATTTTAATCCTTGGCTTAACCGGAGCTGCCGTCGGCTACCTGTACAGCGGAGGTCCGCATCCGATTCAAAACGGTCCGCTGGGCGACGTTGCCTCTGGCATTATCATGGGCTACATCATCTCGCTGGCAGCCGTCTTAATCAACATCTCCTCTGGCCAGTACAGCTGGAGCATCGCCGGGGAAATGATCCTCGTGGCTGGAATTGCAGTCTGTGCCATTACCAATATCAGTCTCGCAAACAACCTCTGTGACTACGACGAGGACATGAAGTTTCATCGCTTCACGAGCGTCAGTTACCTTGGTAAAGAAGGAACGTTACGCTTCTACGCTCTTAACTACCTCATTGGTTACATTTGTGTAGTAGCCTCCATTTGCCTCAACTGGCTGCCGTTTTCTACAATCTTAGTCGTAGTTACGATCCCACTAGTGATTAAAAACACCCGGCGTTTCTTCGAAGTTCAGAGTAAAGAGAAAACCTTTGTCCTCACCATCCGCAATGACATTGCCATCACCTTGATGGTCGTACTTGCAGCCATCATCTATTTCTTTTTCCAAGTCTAAACTAAAAAAGTGGAGCTCCAGGGTTAACCTGGAACTCCACTTTTTTATTGATTAGCTTTAGCATCAAGGCGATACCCGTACAACGTGATTAACGAACTAATGATGATAATGGTAACCCCAATGATTGTAGGTAAATTAATGTTTTCCCCGATCAGGAAGAAGGCAAAGATGGGTGACAAAACCGGTTTAAAGAAAAAGACCAATGAGGCCATCGTAACTCCACCTTCCTGGAGGGCCAGGAAGTAAAAGGCAAAGCCACCTCCGGTCACGGCCACCCCGACGAATAAAATAATCCAGAGGTTCGGGAGGTTAACGTTCGTGAAAATCGGAATATCAGCAAACGACTTTAACCAGCTGACGGATCGCATGCCCGCTGCAATCGGAGGAATCTTCGTAATCAAAATTAACACTAACAATTCCAAAGCCCCAGCAATAAAGGTAAAACTCGTCATTACCACTCCGTCTAGTTGCACGCGCAGAGACGAAGCCTGGGACATGATACTGTAAAAACCAAACGTGGCGGCTGCCAGAATGGCAAAGAAAATTCCCAGTGGATCCGTCAGTTTAAAGGGATCAACGATGACCAGTAATCCAATCACCGATAGAATCAGTGAGATGATGTCTGATCGTGAGAAATTTTCATGCAAAATCAGATAAGCAAAGATCAATGCAAACACTGGATTACAGCTAAACAGGACGGCCACAATTGCCGGTTCTCCGTACTCAATCGCCAGCTGATAGAGCGTCATTGAGATGACCACGCATAAGAAGCCGGTTAGAGAGAACACCTTCCAATCCGACCAATGAATCTGGCGGTGTTGCTTTTTTAAATGCGAAAGCGCAAACGGGAGAATTACCAGTCCCCCGAGGGTAAACCGAATCAAATTTAACTGAATCGGATTAAACTGATTCCCGGCGGACTTTAACGCAATTTCCATTAAACTAAATAGAACGGTTGAAAATAAAACATAAATTAATGATTTTTTCATTTGTCTGAATTCCCCTCTTCCTTTCCAAAATACAAAAAAAGCGGAGAAATTGCAAATTCAGCTCAAAAAAGCAGGATTACCGTATTGGTAATCCTGCTTTTTGTTTCATGTGAAACAAGGACAATTAGTCCCCGTTATAAATGGTATCCTTAACAATCACGTAATCAACCGTGCGCAGGGCTTTTAAATCACGGCCTCCTGCGTAGGAAATCGACGACTGTAAGTCTTCTTTCATTTCTTGTAACGTATCGTAGATGCTGCCCTTGTAAGGCACCAGCAACTTCTTACCTTCCACGTTGTGGTAAGCACCCTTTTGGTATTCAGAGGCCGAACCAAAGTATTCTTTGTACTTATGACCGTCTTCTTCTACTTCTTTTCCAGGTGATTCTAAGTGCCCGGCAAACATCGAACCAATCATGCACATCGTAGCGCCAAACCGAATGGACTTAGCGATATCACCGTCCGTCCGAATCCCACCGTCGGCAACAATTGGTTTTTGGGCTGCTTTAGCGCAGTACCGAATGGCAGCTAATTGCCAACCACCCGTTCCAAATCCGGTCTTCACCTTCGTAATGCAGGCTTTTCCGGGACCAACCCCTACTTTAGTGGCATCCGCTCCGGCATTTTCTAACGCCCGCACCCCTTCAGGAGTTCCTACGTTTCCGGCAATTACAAAGGAATTGGGTAATTGTTCCTTGATGTACTTAATCATTTTAATCACTGAATCCGAGTAACCATGGGCAATATCAATTGTAATGTACTCTGGTTCCAGCTGGTCGGCAGCCAAACTAGCGATAAAGTCATATTCACCCGGTTTTACTCCCACACTAATGGAGGCAAATAAATCCTGGTCATGCATTCGTTTGACAAAGTCATGCCTGGCTTCCGGTTGAAAGCGGTGCATAACGTAGAAATACCCGTTTTGTGCTAACGAAACGGCAAGATCTTCGTTAATGACGGTTTGCATGTTAGCGGGGACCACTGGCAATTTAAACTGCCGGCCTCCAAATTCAACCGTCGTATCGCATTCACTCCGAGAGTTCACGATACACTTGTTAGGAATCAATTGAATGTCATTATAATCAAATACTTCCATGGTTCACTCTCCTAATCACGAACATTAATGATTTTAAATTTTCTTTCATTCGCGGACCTTTAATATCATACCGAAGCCACTCCTAATAGTCAATGAAACGAGCCCACAAAAAAACGAAGCCCCACTAGGCTTCGTTATTCTTGTGCGTTTGAAAGCGACGCAAACTTATTAAATGATTTAATGAACATTAATTTAACCGTTCCTCGAGGACCAGACCGGTTCTTTTCAATAATTACTTCAACTTCTCCGTAATTATCGTTATCAGCTTCTCGTGGATCCTGGTTTTCGTCATCTTCATTACCACCATCCTCACGATCATAGTAATCATCCCGATACAAGAAAGCCACGATGTCTGCATCCTGTTCAATCGAACCCGATTCCCGGATATCAGACAATACCGGCCGTTTATCCTGCCGTTGTTCCACTCCCCGCGAAAGCTGGGAAAGTGCAATGATCGGAACCTGCAACTCATTCGCAAGTTTTTTTAACTGCCGCGAGATTTCTGACACCTCTTGTTGCCGACTTTCCCGGGTGCTCCCTTCAATTAACTGCAGGTAGTCAATTACAATCAGGCCTAAGCCCCCATCAGGATCGCGGTCCGCCTCTCTTTTTAGGCGGCGACAGTTCGCTCGAATCGAAGCAATCCGAGCTCCCGGAGTATCGTCGATAAAAATATTGGCCGTTGCTAACGTCCCAATGGCAATCGTTAGGTTATTCCACTCGTCAGAACTCAATTCTCCAGTCCGCAGGTGGTTTGCATCAATGCTTCCTTCAGCACAAAGCATCCGGTTCACTAACGATTCCGCACTCATTTCCAAACTAAAGAGGGCGACCGTTTTATTGGTCTTCACCCCCACGTTTTGGGCGATGTTAAGCGCAAAGGCCGTTTTCCCGACGGCCGGCCGGGCCGCCAGAATCACCAATTCTCCCGGGTGTAGTCCGGTGGTCATCTGGTCCAACGCCTTGTAGCCGGTCGGCAAGCCCGTCACATCATCCCCGCCGTTTTCGGCCAGTTCATTGATATTTTCAAAGGCTTGGTCTAACACATCGCGGATCGGCTGAAAGCCACTCTGATTCCGATCCTCAGACACATCCATGATTTCTCGTTCCGCGTTATCAAGGAGGGTGTCTAAGTCTTCATCCTCATCGTAACCATCCGTTGCGATTTTCGTGGCCGTTTGAATCAAGCGCCGCAGGGTCGCCTTCTTTTTGACAATCTTTGCGTAATACGTCAGGTTAGCAGCGGTTGGAACCGATTCTGCTAGCTCGACAATGGCAGACACGCCCCCAACGTCTTCCAGTTGGTTCTGACTCTTTAAGCGGTCGGTGACGGTCACCGCATCAATTCCTTGGTCTTGATCCGCAAGGTCCATCATTGCCTGAAAAATCAGTTGGTGCGCTCGTTTATAAAAATCATCCGGCTGCAACAGTTCCATTGCATCGGGCAGGGTGGTCGGGGCCAAGAAAAGCGAACCAAGCACGGCCTTTTCCGCTTCAATGCTATGCGGTGGCGTGTGGTCCGTTAACACATCGTTATTCATACTCCAACCCTTTTCTCCATGCTACTAGTCAGCCTATTTTTCGGCAATGTGAACCCGGATTCTTCCCGTTACCTCGGGGTGTAACTTGACGGGAACGTTACTGTAACCCATTGCTTTAATTGGTTCGGCTAGTTCAATCTTACGTTTGTCAATTTTAACTTGGTATTGCGCAGCGAGAGCTTGAGCAATTTGCTTGCTGGTAATGGAACCAAACAGCCGTCCTTCCTTACCGGACTTCGCTTTCAATTCCACTATCGTGTCATCCTTTTCTAAAAAGGCTTTGAGTTGCTTAGCTTCGGCTAACTCTTCTTCCGCATTTTCAGCGGCATGTTTTTGTTGGGCCTTCACCCGGCTCACCGCTGACTTAGTTGCTGGTTCGGCGAGGCCGTTCTTAATCAAGTAGTTTTGGGCGTAGCCCGCTGGAACCTGCTTGATTTCTCCTCGTTTTCCTTTACCACGAACGTCTTCTAAAAAAATCACTTGCATAATGATCCACTCCTTTGGTTTTAATGTAACAAATTTACTGTAATTCTGCTATCCTGCTGACGCTTCATTTTCGGTTAAACTTTCCTGAATCGTCGTTTTCAAAAGCTCACTGGCTTCTGCCACCGTCTGATCTTTAATCTGAGTGGCTCCAGCCCCCAGGTGGCCACCTCCACCCAGCTTTTCCATAATGATTTGAACGTTAATCTGCCCGTTACTACGTGCGGAAATTCCCACGTTACCATCGTAACGGCGAAAGACAACAAACGACGCCTCAACCCCGTCAACGGACAGTAAGGAATCAACGGATTTCGCCGCCGTCACGGAATCATACTGCACCTCATCTTCCGCCGTAATAATTGCGATCTGATGGTTATTTTCAAACTGGACCAGCGAAATCAGATGGTTCTCATCCATGTAATTTTTGACGTTTTCTTTCATGAACGACGAAATCTCATCCACGTTGGCACCAGCTGACCGTAAGTAACTGGCCGCGTCAAACGTCCGGGTTCCGGTCTTAACCGTAAAGGACTGCGTATCTACCACAATCCCAGTTAACATGGCCGTAGCCTCCAGTTCGTTCATTGGATCAGCTGACTGAGACTGATATTCAAACATTTCGGTGATCAGTTCACAGGCCGAAGAGGCGTACGGTTCCACGTAAGCTAGTAATGGATTAGCCGGAAATTCCTCGCCCCGACGGTGGTGATCAATGATAATCACCCGGTTCTCTAACTTTTGATACAAGTCCTGCGCAATCCCAATCTTGGGATTTGAGTGATCCACCATAATCAGCAAACTATCATCCGTTGCTTGCTTAGCCGCCTCATCGGGGGTAATCATGGCATTTTGAATGTCTGGATACGCTTGAATCATGTCTAACAAACGACGGATGTCCGTGTGAACGTCCTGATCGTCAAAGACGATGTAACATTCCTTCCCGTTCATCTGAGCAATCCGCCGAATCCCCATGGCAGCCCCTAAAGAATCCATATCCGGTTGCTGGTGACCGTCAACAAAGATTTGATCAGCAGTGCCCATTAACTGGACGAGTGCGTGGGTAATCATCCGCGCCCGCACTCTGGTTCGCTTTTCCATCGGGTTGGTCTTTCCCCCAAAGAAGATGGCCTTGCCATCCTTTGATTTAATGACGGCTTGGTCCCCACCCCGACCCAGCGCAAGATCTAAGTTACTCTGCGCTAAATCAGCAAGTTGATTCAGGTCGGTATCTCCATAGGCAATTCCAATGCTCAGGGTAATCGGGAAGTTTTGTTGAACGGTACCCTTGCGAATCGTATCTAACACGTTGAACTTGTCATTTTCAACGTCTTGTAACGACTGCATGTACATCATGATGGAGTAGTGTTCAGCATCAATCCGTTTAAGGTAAATCCCATATTCTTGCGCCCACTCCGTTAACTTATTGGTAACGTAGTTTCGTAAGTTCGAAATTTCTTGGTCTGACATCGATTGGCTGACCTCATCAAAGTTATCAAGGTAGATTTCCCCAATGGCAACCTTCTCATTTTCATACTTTACCTCTAAGTCTGCGTAGTGGGTAATGTCCATTAGGTAAATGGTGCGATACTGGTGCTGGATCAAAAAGTTAAAGTAGTGCCCGTTCCAAGCTGCTTCAAACGATTGGTTTTGGTCCCAGTTCTTTTTAATCAATTCGGCCAACTGTGGTGCCACCTGTTGAATCTTTTTCCCCACCACGCGCTCCGTTTGAAAGTAAGGCTGAAGGTAGGGATTAATCCAGCTAATTAGGTTGGAGGAATCTAAAATTAGTACTCCCAGTGGCATTTCTAAAAGCGACTCCTGTTCGCCCCGGTTAATTAAATACGAAAGGCGATCCATATAATTACTAGCCACTTGTTCCACGATGTTAAGCTCTTTAATAATAAAGAAGAGCCCTACACAGGCTAAGATGAGGAGGAATAATCCCACCCAAATATTGTACAAGAATGCGATTACAAGCCCCAATACCAAATTCAAGGTAATGAAAATGGCAATATTACGCAAATGTTGATTATGCATAAACGGGGGCAACGCTAAGGTTGTTTTTTCCTTTTTCATCATTTTCTCCTTTGCAAATTGTGGCATTGTTAAGCTATATTTTATCACAATCTTGCCGTTAAACTGGCCTTAATCCCAAACAAGCTCACTTTCCCGGCTTCAAAACCATAAAAAAAGAGCCACTCTCAAGTGAGCAGCTCTAATTTAACCATTAGTCTTCAACTACAAATGGTAACAAGCCCATAATCCGAGCTCGTTTAATCGCAATGGTTAATTTCCGTTGGTTCTTAGCGCTAGTTCCCGTTACTCGACGAGGTAAAATCTTACCCCGTTCGGAGATGAACCGCTTTAATAAATCAACGTCTTTGTAATCAATGTATTCAATGTGGTTAGCAGCGATGAAATCAACCTTACGACGGCGACGTCCACCTCTTCTACCTCTTGAGTGTCTTTGTTCAGGCATGTCTTTTCCCTCCTCGTTCGTTAATCGAATTTTACCATTCCTTAGAACGGCAAATCGTCATCGGAAATATCAATTTGGTCTCCTGAACCCGCAAACGGATCAGCGGAATTATCGTTGCCATTCTGGTTATTATTAGCCGGATTAGCATCGGATTGCCCACCGAAGTTATTGGATTGGGGAGTTCCAAATGGATTTTGTTGTGGAGCCTGGTTGCCCATGTTGTTCCCTTGTTGCCCCCCATTACGGGGTTCTAACAGGGTAAAGTTTTCAACAACAACTTCCGTTACATAAACTCGTTGACCCTGCTTATTTTCGTAGTTACGGGTCTGTAATCGACCTTCTACTCCCAGCAGGGAACCCTTATGAACGAAGTTAGCAAGGTTTTCAGCTGATTTCCGCCAAATAACACAGTTAACGAAGTCAGCTTCCCGATCACCATTTTGGTTGGTGAAGCGACGGTCAACCGCGAGGGTAAAGGACCCAACGGCTGCGCCACTTTGGGTGTATCGCAAATCAACATCACGTGTTAAACGTCCGGTTAGGACAACGGTATTAATCATACTGAAACGCTCCTCTCGTTTTAAAACAACTATTTATCACGTTTAACAGTCATTTGCCGTAAAATATTGTCGCTAAACTTAGCTAACCGGTCGAACTCGTCGATGGCTTTGCTGTCTTCAGCGGTCAAGTTAACAACGTGGTAAATTCCTTCGTTGAAACCATCAATTTCGTAAGCAAAACGCCGCTTTGACCAATCCTTTGAATCGATCAACTTGGCACCATTGTCAGTCAAAATCTTGTCGAACCGTTCTACTAAAGCAGTTTTAGCAGCATCGTCAAGATCAGGACGGATGATGTAAGTAATTTCGTATTTGTTTTCCATGAATCTGCACCTCCTTATGGACTTTCGGCCCTCCAACAATTTGAAGAGCAAGGGTTGTAGCCTAACCCAAGGTTAACCTACAGATTAACATTATAGCATTGGTTCTGGTTCTTGACAATCCCACGAATGTGATTTAGCGATACTCCTTAAGATACGCAAAAAGGATCCCAAATTGGCATCCTTTTTTTTAATTATTCAAGTTCAGAAGAATCTACGGGAGCTGGTTTGGTTGCATCAGCTTCATCCTCATCGTCATCTGCTTTAGCAACCAGAGCCATCGTGGCTACCTTTGCGTTTTCGTCAATCCGAATCAGGTGAACGCCCAGCGTTACCCGTCCCGTTTGCGAAACGTCATTGGTGGCAAAGCGAATCATGACCCCTTGGTCGGTAATCAGCATAATGTCTTCGTCCCCCATTACCACTCCTAATCCTACGATTGGACCGTTTTTAGCGGTAACGTTGGCCGTCTTGATTCCTTTGCCGCCCCGCCCCTTAATTGGGTAATCGCTCACCGGGGTGCGCTTTCCGTATCCTTTTTCAGAAATGACAAAGACATCACCATCCGGAACTAAAACATCGGCCCCAATCACAAAGTCCTGGTCGCGCAGTTTAATTCCGCGGACTCCAGTGGCAGATCGACCCATGGACCGCACTGCATCCGCCTTAAAGCTGACGGCGTACCCAAGGTGAGTTCCAATGATAACGTTATCGGTTGCACTAACTAGTGACACCTTGATTACTTCGTCGTCATCGCGCAGATTAAGGGCCTTAAGTCCGTTGTTTCTGATGTTCACAAATTCTGCAAGGGGCGTCCGTTTAACCGTCCCCTGCTTCGTCGTAAAGAACAGATCCTTATCGGCCACTTCATCCGTATCACTAATGTCTAATACGGTTTGAATTTTTTCATGCTCGCCAAGTTGCAATAGGTTCACAATCGGAATTCCCTTAGCAGAGCGCCCGTATTCTGGAACCTCATAGGCCTTCATACTGTAAACCTTGCCGGCCGTCGTAAAGAACAACAACAAGTCATGGGTTGACCCAACTAACAGATGCTCAATGAAGTCATCCTGGTTCACACCCATCCCTTTAATCCCGCGTCCTCCTCGGTTTTGGGTCTTAAAGTCATCCGTTGGAATCCGTTTGATATAGCCGTTGTGAGTCAACGTCATCGTCACGTTTTTGGCTTCAATCAGGTCTTCGTCTTCGATGTTAGTGATTTCTCCCACCATCAATTCGGTCCGTCGTTCATCCCCAAATTTCTTTTGGATTTCTAACAGTTCGTTGTAAATGATGGAATTAACCCGTTCGTGATTGTTTAAAATATCTTCGTAGTCTTTAATTTGTTCTAGCAGTTTCTGGTGTTCGTCGGTGATCTTGCCTCGTTCCAGACCGGTTAACCGCACCAGCCGCATGTCCAAAATGGCCTGGGCCTGTTTGTCATCTAAGTCAAAATTATCAATTAACTGTTGCTTGGCAATTTCACCGGTCTTGGAACTCCGAATAATCTGAATCACATGGTCAATGTGGTCTAAAGCAACTAACAAACCGGCCAAAATGTGAGCACGTGCCTGGGCTTTTTTCAGGTTAAACCGGGTTCTTCTGGTAATTACGTCTACCTGATAATCCAGGTAGTTATTCAGAATCTCCTTTAAACTGAGAACCTTTGGCGCTCCGTCACTAATGGCTAACATGTTGAAGCTATAAGAAGTCTGCATCAAGGTCATTTTGTAGAGGTTATTCAGTACCACTTCAGCACTAGCATCCCGACGAATTTCAATGACAATCCGCATTCCTTCTCGGTCGGACTCGTCGTTAATTGCCGTAATGCCACTAATCCGCTTATCGCGAACTAAATCTGCAATCCGCTCGATTAGCTTAGCCTTATTAACCATGTAGGGTAATTCGGTGGCAATGATGGTTTGCTTGCCGTGCCGATCTTCTTCAATATCGACCTTGGCCCGGACCACAATGTTCCCACGGCCTGTTTCGTAGGCATGCCGAATCCCGGACTTACCCATTACAATTCCACCGGTGGGGAAATCAGGTCCTGGCAGAGCTTCCATCAATTTGTTCACACTGGCATCCGGATTCTTCATCAGGATGTGAATGGCCGAGATGACCTCACTCAAATTGTGGGGCGGTATATTCGTAGCCATCCCGACGGCAATTCCCGTCGCCCCGTTTAAAAGCAGGTTTGGAATCCGAGATGGCAACACCACCGGTTCCCGTTCCGTTCCGTCGTAGTTTGGTGAAAAATCAACCGTATCTTTGTTGATATCGCGCAACATTTCTAGTGCGATTTTACTAAGCCGGGCTTCAGTATACCGCATGGCTGCTGCACCATCACCGTCGACAGAACCAAAGTTTCCGTGTCCATCAACTAACAGATACCGATAGCTGAAGTCCTGTGCCATCCGTACCATTGCTTCGTAAATGGAGGCGTCTCCGTGGGGGTGATATTTCCCCATGACGTCCCCTACAATCCGGGCCGATTTTTTATACGGCTTATCGGGAGTAACCCCCAATTGGTCCATTCCGTATAAAATCCGCCGGTTAACCGGCTTTAAACCGTCTCGCACGTCTGGAAGCGCCCGCGCCACAATGACGCTCATTGCATAGTCTAAAAACGAGGATTTCATCTTTTGGGACAATTCCACATTTGTAATTCTCGTTTCTGGTGTTTCCATCTCGTTTGCCAAGTAACTTGCCTCCGTTCCCCATTAGGTAACCCTGTTTCTCGTTTGTTTCACATGAAACAATTTAAACATCGAGGTTTTCTACGAACTTCGCGTTTTCTTCAATGAATTGTCGCCGGGGGCCCACTTTTTCACCCATCAGCATTTGAAAGGCCGCAGCGGCTGCAGCCGCATCATCAGAGGTAACCCGTAGTAAACGGCGATTAGCCGGATTCATCGTGGTTTCCCATAATTGTTCGGCATCCATTTCTCCCAGCCCCTTGTACCGTTGAATCTGAGCCTTGGGTGAGGCTGGCAGTTCAGCTAACAACTGTTGTAATTCTTCGTCAGAATCCACGTAACGCTGAAATTTATTTCCCTGTCGAACCCGGTACAAAGGTGGCTGCGCAATGTAAACGTAGCCCTTTTCAATCATAGGCCGCATGAAGTTATAAATTAACGTCAATAGTAACGTTTGGATGTGTGCCCCGTCGACATCGGCATCCGTCATGATGATCAGTTTGTGATAATTGACCTTTTCAATGTCAAATTCATCGCCAAAGCCGGTCCCCATAGCCGTAAATAACGAGCGAATTTCCTCGTTGGCTAAAATTCGATCCATCGTGGCTTTTTCCACGTTCAAAATCTTTCCTCGAATTGGCAAAATAGCCTGTGTTAAGCGGGACCGTCCCTGCTTAGCAGAACCACCGGCAGAGTCTCCTTCGACAATGAAGAGTTCGGAAACGTCTGGATCCTTACTGGTGTTGTTGGCTAACTTACCCGGAAGACTATTAATTTCTAACCCGCTCTTTTTCCGGGTTACCTCGCGAGCTCGTTTAGCAGCGGATCGTGCCTTGGCTGCCAGCAATCCCTTTTGTACGATTTCCTTAGCAACCTGGGGATGTTCATCCATAAACTTTGAAAATTCCTGGCTAAAAACGTGGTTTGTCGCGGTCCGCGCGTCAGAATTTCCTAATTTAGTCTTCGTTTGCCCTTCAAACTGAGGATCTGGGTGCTTAACGCTGACAACGGCCGTCAACCCTTCGCGAACGTCTGGACCCGTAAGGTTATCCTCGTTATCCTTTAACAAATTATTATTACGA
Source organism: Fructilactobacillus hinvesii (assembly GCF_024029435.1). Taxonomy (NCBI): domain Bacteria; kingdom Bacillati; phylum Bacillota; class Bacilli; order Lactobacillales; family Lactobacillaceae; genus Fructilactobacillus; species Fructilactobacillus hinvesii. The sequence continues at coordinate 268,474 of NZ_CP097118.1, forward strand.
GCGTACACGTTAATAATCCGGGTCAACGCCTGCTTGAACCCCTCTTCGTGGGTTCCCCCTTCGTAGGTGTTGATGTTATTGGTGAAGGTTTTCAGCGTACTGTGATAATCATCAGTGTATTGTAACGACACCTCAACTGTAATGTCGTTTTCCATTCCTTCCACGTAAATCGGATCTTTAAATAACGGTGAACGATCGCGATCGAGGTAGTCCACGTAATGCCGAATTCCACCCTCGTAGTGAAAATCGTGTTCAATCGGTTCCTCTGGCCGCTTATCTGTAATCGTAATCCGGAGCCCCTTGTTTAAAAAGGCGAGTTCTCGAACCCGAGTGGTCAAAGTTTCCATGTCATAAATAGTGGTTTCGGTAAAGATGTCTGGATCAGGCAGAAAATGTACCTTCGTTCCGTGTTCATCCGTTGGTGCTTCCCCCAACACCTTTAAGGGTGTGTGGACGTGACCGCGGACAAAGTCCATGTAGTAGCGTTTTCCGTTTCTCGTGACCTCTACGGAGAGGCTCTCAGACAGAGCATTCACAACCGAAGCTCCCACTCCGTGCAAACCACCAGAAACCTTGTAACCGCCACCGCCAAACTTTCCCCCGGCGTGCAAAATCGTGTAGACCGTTTCTAAGGCTGATTTTCCGGTTTCTTTTTGGGTATCGACGGGGATTCCCCGCCCGTTATCGCTCACGGTGATGCTGTTGTCTTTTTCAATGACAACGTCAATCTGGTCCGCAAATCCGGCTAACGCTTCGTCAATTCCGTTATCGACAATTTCCCATACTAAGTGGTGAAGTCCCTGAGAATTGGTTGCCCCGATGTACATTCCAGGCCGTTTACGAACGGCTTCTAGTCCCTTTAAAACCTGAATTTGACTCGCATTATAATCGTTAGCTCGTTCTGCCTTAGTCTCTTCTGGTCGCTCTGCCATGTCCATCCTCCTACTTAAATAATCGTGCCAGCTTGGATTTGAAACAAGCGGGGGTCTTTGATTAATTCCGAAGACACTCCACTTAAACTGGTCGTAGTTAAAAACGTCTGTACTTTATTTTGAATCGCCGTTAACAGATGCGTCTGGCGGATTTCATCTAGTTCTGATAAAACGTCATCAAGCAAGAGCACCGGGTACTCCCCGGTTTCAGCTTTCATTAAATCAATTTCTGCTAGTTTTGTAGCTAACGCCGCCGTCCGTTGCTGCCCTTGGGAACCAAAGGTTGCAACGTCTTTGCCGTTTACCAAAAACCGTAAATCATCGCGTTGGGGTCCATATAAAGTGGTCCCCTGTTGAATTTCTTTAGTCTGATTATCAGTAAATTTCTGTAAAAGCGCCGCATAAATTGTTTCGACACTGGTCAACTGGTCCTTTGGTAATGCGGTTGAATAGCGAAAGCGCAGTTCCTCACGTTGCTGTGAAATTTCAGCATGAATGTCCTGTGACCACTTTTGCAGGCGCCCTAACAATTCCACCCGCTGAAAAATAATCTCTGCTGCGTACGCCGCCAACTGGTCTGATAGTACGGTTAGGTAGACCTGATCCTGCGCCTGCTTAAAGTGCAGTTGTCGTAAATAAGCGTTGCGCTGCTTCAAAATGTGACGGTACTGGCTAACGTTATACAAGTAACGGTTGCTCATCTGGCCAAATTCAATGTCCATAAAGCGACGCCGCACCTGCGGGGACCCCTTCACCAACTTTAAATCTTCTGGCGCAAATAAAATCACGTTGAGTTCCCCCACATAGGTTGACAGTTTGGCCTGTTCGATGTGATTAACCTTGGCCTGTTTGCCGTTGGAACTCAACCGTAATTCAAGCTGGGTCTGTCCCGTTTGTCTGGTAATTTTACCCCAAAGTGACGCCGTCTTATGGTCCCACTGCACCAGATTACGATTATTACTAGTGCGATGACTTCTGGCCAGGGCCAGCACGTAAATTGCCTCTAGTAAATTAGTCTTTCCTTGAGCATTTTCACCAATTAAAACGTTGACTCCTGGTGCAAAGTGCACATCTAACTGGTCATAATTACGAAAATTACGCAGCTTTAGTTCGTCAATCCGCATGCGGTTTCCTTACTGAGCCTTAATAAAAAACAAACCAACCTCTGGGACCCGGACGACGTCTCCGTCGTACAGTTTTTTCCCCCGTCGATTTTCTGGTTCGTCGTTTAGATATACGGTTTTTTCGCGTAAAAACCACTTGGCTTGTCCTCCAGAAGCAATTACGTTTTCCATTTTCAGCAATTGGCCTAACGTCACGTAGGGCGTTGTAATCAAAACTTCTTTTTTCATGTTGCCACCTGCTTTCGTTATTGCTAATTATACCCTTTCCTAATTAAAAAGTACACCCAGCTCGCGTTTATGAGCCGTTTCAGCCATTTTAAGCATTTGAGGGAGATTGTCCTGAGAGCAAACAAAAAAGCCCATAACTTAAATTATGGGCTTAGAACGTTTTTTCGGGTTAAAACGTCCGGACGGGCGTAATTAACTGAATAAAGTTTTCTTGGTTTTCAACCGGGGTAATCGTAAAGGGTCGCAGCGCCGAAGTAAAGGCAACTTCTACGTCAATGGGACCAAAGACCCGAAGGGCATCCTTTAAGTAATCAGGATTAAAGGAAATCTCTAAATCTTCGCCACTAATAGTTGCCGGATTGAGATCTTCTTCCACCTTCCCGACGTCTGGAGAATTTCCGGTAATTGTCACAACCTGATCGTTTGGTTTTAACGTTAGTTTAATCACGTTATTGCGAGATTCATGAGACAGCAAGGAAGCCCGTTCTACCGCTGCTAATAATTCGGGCGCAGCGAATTGAACCGTCGTTTCGGAACTGGTTGGAATCAAACGAGAGGTATCCGGATAATTTCCCTCTAACAAGCGGGAGTAAAACTTGGTTTTGCCAAAGGTGAACAAGACCTGGTTTTCAGAAAGATGCATTTCGATAGCATCCTTTTCCCCATCAATCATCCGGGAAAGTTCCTTCAAGCTATCGCCCGGAATAACCACGTTATAATCACCTTCTGCCGGCGTAGGGAGTTCCACTTTCCGTTGGCTCAACCGGTGACTATCCGTTGAGACGGCCAATAGCTGATTTTGATCTAACGTAAAGTGGACTCCAGTTAAAATGGGCCGACTTTCTTGTTTTGATACCGCAATGACGGTCTGGCCAATGACTTCTCGAAAGATTTCTGCTGGTAACTGGATGGGATGATCACCATCGACTTCCGGAAGATGCGGGTACCCGTTGGCATCTAATCCGTTAATCGTAAATTCCGAATTCCCCGATTTAATCGTGGTTTGGAAATTGTCTCCGACTTCAATCATTAATTCCCGAGCAGGAAGTTTTTTCACAATCTCACTAAAGAACCGCGCGGGTAATACGATTTTTCCAGTAGAACTAATCGTGAGTTCGTAATCAGGGTTATCACCACTAATTAACGTTTGAATTGAAATATCTGCATTGCTACCCGTTAGTTGAATGTTACTAGCAGAAACATCAATCATTAGTCCCGTTAAAATGGGAATGGTGGTCTTGGCTGAAATTGCTCGTTGCACAATTCCAAGGGCTTTAATAAAGGCGAGCCGATTAATTGAAAATTTCATGGGAGAATTCCTCCTTTTGGGAATGGCAGTTAATTTAATTAATAAAAGATAAAATCGTAGTAGTAGTAGGGCCTGTGATTTCTGTGGATAACTTTACAGACCGAGAAAGTTGGTTAGTTATCCCCTGTGGATAACTTTGTACATAACTAGAACCTTTTTTCAAAACTTATCCACAGTGAGGATTATACCATTTTTCCGCTCCTGGCTGAGGAGCAGCTTTAGTGTCTGATTTCAGTTTTGAGATCGGCAATTTGTTTTTGTAACTCTGCATCAGAAGCAGCCATTTTGGTAATTTTTTCGTGGGCGTGGATGACCGTAGTGTGATCCTTACCCCCAAACGCTTCTCCAATCTTGGGGAGGGAATTATCGGTTAACTCCCGGCACAGATACATAGCGACTTGGCGGGGAATCACGATCGCTTTGACTCGTTTTTTTCCCTTAATCTCTTTAACGGTAACGTGGTAGTAAGAAGCAGTAATCTTAATGATTGATTCGGGGGTAATTGCACTTTTTTCCTTATTGAGTTTGAGCGGAGCTAGCGCCTCAGAAACAAGATCCATGGTGACTGGCTCCTGTTTTAGTTCAGCAAAAGCCTTAATTCGTGACAGAGCCCCCTCTAATTCGCGGACGTTTGAATCAATTTGGCTAGCAATGTAACTCATGATGTTATCGTCGACCTTTAGACCTTCTGACTGGGCCTTAGCGCGTAATATGGCGGCCCGAGTTTCGAGATCCGGTGCGGTAATGTCAACGGATAACCCCCATTTAAAGCGGGAAACCAAGCGATCCGTAAGCGAATTGATTTCATTGGGCAACCGGTCGGCCGTCATCACAATTTGCTTATTTTCCTCGTACAGAGCGTTAAAAGTGTTGAAGAATTCGTCCTGCGTTCCCTCTTTATTGGCTAAAAACTGGATGTCATCAACTAAGAGCAGATCGACGTTACGATAAACCCGCCGAAATTCCTGCATCTTATTGTTTTGCAGAGCATCGATAAAGTCATTGGTAAACTTTTCGGTCGTTACGTATTTAACGTTTGCTTCCGGATGATTTTTTAAGACCTTATTTCCAATTGCTTGCATTAAGTGGGTTTTTCCCAGTCCGACGCCCCCGTAGAAGAACAAAGGATTGTAGACCTTCCCCGGATCCTCTGAGACGGCTAAAGCAGCCGCGTGAGCCATCTGATTTCCCTGACCAATGACGAAGGTGTCAAAGGTGTAATTCGGATTTAAGTGAGGATCAATGTGGGGAATTTCTGGTTGGTCGTGAGTCTGGTTAAAATTCGCTAAGTTTTCGGTATTAGGTCCGGTTTTACCTTTAATTACGAGGTTAGGACGGACGTCTGTCTGGGTAACCGCATAAGCATATTCAATGAAAGTCGATTTTAACTGACGGTCCCAATAATCTTTGTGTAAAGGAGTCGGAAGTTCAAGGGTTAAAACGTGGCCGTCGTAATCAAGCGGGGTCGCAGAGTCAATCCAAGTATCATACGTATTTTCGTCAAATTTAGGATTTTCCTTAAATTTGGCTTTGATTTGATTCCATAGTTCAGTCTGATTCATGGAATATGAACCTCCTCCGTTATAAACATAGCCGTATTTTAGCACTGGGATAAAAAGTTTTCCACAAGGTTATTAAACCTGTGTATAAATGTTTCACAGGTAGTTAATAACTTTTCCACAGCACTGTTAATAACTTGGTGGATAACTAAAAATAAGCAGAATTTAACAGGAAGCTGTGGATAATAAAATGCTTTCACTACAAGGGTTTGAGATAGTTATTTAGATTTATCAACAGTTTGTGGATATCTTTTTTAACAGGGTGTTTTTCTGTGTAATTCTCGGGGAAAAAGTTGTGATTGAGTTTAATAGTTATCCACAGCAATCCACAGGGGAACTTTATGAAACTTTTTCAAAAAACCACGGAGCGTGCTGTTACCTGGATAAATTTATTATTTGCGCTGAGCGTCTTTTGTGTTATCATTGGAAAGAAATACGATTTAGGATTACCTAAAGTGAATTAGTTAATTAAGAGTAAGGAGGGTTCGTAGTGAAAAGAACTTACCAACCTAAAAAGCGTCACAGAAATCGCGTTCATGGTTTCCGTGCCCGCATGAGTACTAAGAACGGCCGTAAAGTTTTAGCGCGTCGTCGTCAAAAGGGTAGAAAAGTATTATCTGCATAGACCACTGACCAGTCGGTGGCCTTTTTTATTATGTAAAATATGATTAATGGAGAAGAACGAACGCATGAGAAAATCATATCGAGTAAAAAAGGAAGCAGAATTTCAAGAGGTCTTTGACGCGCATCAGTCGGTGGCCAACCGTCAATTTGTGATTTATCAACTCGAAAAACCAGATCAGCCTCATTTTCGGGTCGGTATTTCCGTCGGCAAGAAAATTGGGAATGCGGTTCATCGCAACTGGGTCAAACGAAGAATTCGTCAGGCCCTGACGGAATTAAAACCGCACTTACGCCAGGACGTAGACTTCTTGGTGATTGCACGTCCCCGGGCGGATGGATTATCGATGGCAGAAGTAAAGGCTAGTTTGATTCACGTTTTAAAGTTAGCCAAGTTGTTGAATCCTGATGATTGTGAGGAAGAAAAGTGAAAAAATGGAAAAAAATGGCGGCAATGCTGTTAGTGGCAAGTCTTGGCTTGGTCCTAACTGCTTGTAGTAACGCTCCCGTAAACAGCCATAGTACTGGAATCTGGGACGGGTTAATCGTTTATAATTTCTCAAGGGCAATTATCTGGCTCTCAAAGGCCTTTAATGATAGTTATGGAATTGGGATTATCATCTTTACCATTATCGTGCGGATTTTAATTTTGCCGTTGATGGTTTACCAAACGAAGAATATGAAAGAAATGAACGAATTGCAGCCGCAGTTAAAAGCGCTGCAAAAGAAGTATTCTTCGCGTGATACGGAAACGATGATGAAGCTGCAAGAAGCGCAAAAAGCGCTTTACAAGGAAAACGGGGTTCATCCGTTTGCTAGTATGATTCCATTGATCGTACAGCTTCCGATCATCTTTGCCTTGTACCAGGCCATCTGGCGGACGCCGGCTTTAAAAACCGGTCAGTTCCTCTGGTTACAACTGGGGAGTCGGGATCCGTACTTCGTCTTACCAATTCTAGCTGCCATTTTTACGTTCTTGAGTTCCTGGTTATCAATGAAGTCGCAACCAGAAACGAACGCGATGGCATTTACGATGACGCTGATCATGCCCGTTATTATTTTCTTTACCGCTTTAAACGTTCCATCCGCCTTGTCACTGTACTGGGTGGTTACGAATGCCTTTCAAGTGGGACAAACGTTGCTCTTGCAAAATCCATGGAAGCTTCAACGGGAACGAGAAGAAAAGCAACGGGAAAAACGGCAACACGAGCGTGAGGTGCAAAAAGCCATTAAACGGGCTAAAAAGAGTCACCGCAAACGTTAATTTCCTTAATTTAAAGTAAATGGCCATCGGACCGCTGACGCTTTTATTCGTCAGTGGTCCTTTTTTTATGGGAGTAAAATTAATTGCCTAACATTTAATTGACAAAATTCCGGAAAATGATTACTCTCGCACGGGGTTTGTGCTATGCTAGCAAGGGTCAATTTTTAACTAGGAGATAATCAACATGCCAAAATACGAAGGACCCACTCTCGAAACAGCCGTTAACAATGGTTTAGCGGCACTCAACCTCACTAAAAACGAAGTTAACATTGAAATTTTGCAACAACCATCCGCGGGCTTTCTCGGTTTCTTTAAGCGTCCAGCCCGGGTTTTAATTACGAAAAAACCAGAACCCCAAAAATCTCAGAAACGGGCACAACGAGATAGCGATCCGGACAAACAACCAGCAAAGCAGCCTAGTCCCGATCGCTTTGAGCGTAACTTTGCCGTGGTCAAACAACTGGGGCAGTATTTACAAAATGTTTTAAGTGAAATGGACATTAATGCCACTTTAGAAGTGGAAATGCCGAACAGTAAGCACGTGTACATTAACTGTGAAACGGAAAAAGAAGGACTGTTGATTGGAAAGCACGGGCGCACCATCAATGCTCTGCAACAACTGTGTGAATTTTATTTGAACAACCACGGAGTGAATTACGTGGAGGTTTTATTGGATACGGCCAATTACCGGGAACGGCGCGAACAGATCCTGACCGATTTGGCTCACAAAACGGCGCGCACGGTCCGTTCTACTGGACAACCAGTGCACTTGGATGCGATGCCGGCCTTTGAAAGAAAACAAATTCACGTTGCCTTGGAAGGATTTGATGATTTAATTACCTACTCAGTGGGAAATGAACCGAATCGAGAAGTAGTGATTGCGCCCAAGTAGCTCTAAATTGACAAACGCGGGCGAGTCGCTATAAGATAAACTCAAATAACTAAATGTCGATAAAGTAGTGAAAGTACTTTATCCTAATTCGCTGTGCGGTTGGGGTGGGTACTTTTTTTGTGTTCAGCTAGCCGCGAGTCAGCACTAGCGGGGAAAGGAGTCAGAGCATGGCACTAATGACCACTGATTACGATACGATTGCAGCGATTTCGACGCCACCAGGTGTGGGGGGAATCGCGATTGTCCGCTTAAGCGGAAGCGATGCATTAACCATTGCGAAGAAAATTTACCGGGGCAAGCAGCTTGACCAGGTTGCTTCCGATACGATTAATTACGGGCACATTGTTGATCCGCAAGCGCAGCAAAAAGAGATCGATGAGGTGATGGTTTCGGTCATGCGCGCTCCCAAAACCTACACCTGTGAAGACGTAGTTGAAATTAACTGTCACGGGGGACTTCAGGTCACAAACCAAATTTTGCAACTGGTTTTACGGAACGGAGCGCGCATGGCAGAGCCCGGTGAATTCACCAAGCGGGCCTTTTTAAACGGGCGGATTGACCTATCCCAGTCAGAAGCCGTAATGGATTTGATTGAAGCTAAGACGGATGCCGCCCGCAAGGCTGCCCTGAATCAGCTGGACGGAAACCTGTCAGCGGTGATCAAAAAGCTCCGACAGGAAATTGTGGATGTTCTAGCAAACGTCGAAGTTAACATTGACTACCCCGAATACGATGGGGCCGAAGAGATGACCACCCAGTTGATGTTAGAAAAGGCTCACCAAATTAAGGCAAAGATTCAAGATTTGTTAAACACGGCGCAGCAGGGGAAGGTCCTGCGCGACGGCTTAAATACCGCCATCGTGGGCCGGCCCAACGTCGGCAAATCAAGTTTACTAAACCGGTTGCTTCACGAAGAAAAGGCCATTGTGACGGATGTGCCAGGAACAACGCGGGATACGTTGGATGAGTACGTGAACGTTGCGGGAGTGCCGCTGCACTTAATTGATACGGCAGGGATTCATGCAACGATGGATAAAGTGGAAAAAATTGGGGTTGACCGCTCGCGCGCGGCCATTCAGCAGGCGGATTTGGTTTTACTGGTTTTAAATGCCAGTGAACCCCTGACGGATGCCGATCAAGAACTCTTGGACGCGACGGCGAATACCAAACGAATTATTTTGCTTAATAAAACCGATTTGCCCCAGCAATTGGACGTTGCCGATCTGCCTGCTGATGAGCAAACGGCTGTGATTAAAACTTCGACCGTGACAGAAGACGGGACCAAGGCGTTAGAAGCAGTTATTGCAAAGATGTTCTTTACTGATGGAATCAACCGAAACCAGGGAGATGTCATGGTAACTAACGCCCGCCACATCAGCTTGTTACAGCAGGCGTTTGACTCTTTAACCACCGTGGTTGATGGGTTAGAAGCAGGGCTTCCAGTCGACATTGCCCAAATTGACCTGCAAAACGCGTGGGAACAACTGGGCGAAATTACTGGTGATAACTACGATGAAGAACTAATGGATCAACTCTTTCAGCAATTTTGCATTGGAAAATAAAGTGTTTCATGTGAAACAAGAACGAATTTGACGTTAAGGAGGAAGTCATGCCGAAGAAACCGGTAATTAAAGAAACGGCCGTGCAACGAACCTACCAAGCGGGAAGCTATGACGTAGTAGTGGTAGGAGCCGGGCACGCTGGCTGTGAAGCAGCTCTGGCGGCCGCCCGCATGGGACAAAAAACGTTGCTACTAACGATTAGCTTAGAAATGGTGGCGTTCATGCCATGTAACCCATCGGTCGGTGGACCAGCAAAGGGAACCGTGGTCCGCGAAATTGATGCCCTCGGGGGCGAGATGGGGAAAAATATCGACAAAACGTACATTCAGATGCGGTTGTTGAATACCCGGAAGGGCCCAGCGGTTCAAGCACTGCGCGCCCAGGCCGACAAGCATGCTTATCACGAAGAAATGAAGCGGACGATTGAAAACGAACCAAACCTCACGCTACGGCAGGCCATCGTGGATGACCTTTTGATTGAAGATGGAACGGTGACCGGCGTAGTGACCAACACGGGAGCCGTTTATCAAGCTCAGGCGGTCGTAATGGCGACCGGAACTTCGGCGCGGGGCCAAATTTACATTGGAGAACTGCGCTACTCTTCTGGACCAAACAACACGATTCCATCTTTGAAATTGTCGGAAAATTTGGAAAAAAAGGGCTTTCGCTTTGAACGGTTTAAGACGGGAACGCCGCCACGGGTGAACGGAAATACGATTGACTACTCCGAGTTAGAGGAACAGCCAGGCGACAAGCAGCCCCACCACTTTAGTTTTTTAACCTCGGATCAGGATTACCTACCGCTGTCACAACAAATTTCGTGCTGGTTAACCTATACGAACCCCCAAACGCATCAAATTGTGCGTGATAACCTGGATCGGGCTCCGATGTTTAACGGAGTGATTGATTCAGTGGGGCCACGGTACTGCCCATCGATTGAGGATAAAGTGGTGCGGTTTGCTGATAAGGACCGCCACCAGGTCTTTTTGGAACCGGAAGGACGGCGGACCGAGGAGTGGTATGTAGATGGAATGTCGACGTCGATTCCAGAAGAAGTCCAACAGGAAATGCTTCACACCATCAAGGGATTGGAAAACGTGCGGATGATGCGGCCGGGTTATGCGATTGAATACGATGTGATTCCACCGCAACAGATGAAGCCCAGCATGGAAAGCAAACGGGTGAACGGACTCTTTACTGCCGGACAGACCAACGGAACCTCCGGCTACGAAGAAGCGGCTGCCCAGGGACTGATGGCCGGAATTAACGCCGCCAGAAAGTTACAGGGAAAAGAACCGGTGATCTTGAAACGGTCCGATGCCTATATTGGCGTAATGCTTGATGACTTGGTAACCAAGGGCACGAAGGAACCGTACCGGTTGTTAACCAGCCGGGCGGAATACCGGTTGTTACTGCGTAACGATAATGCTGATATGCGCCTGACACCGATTGGGCACGAGATTGGTTTGATTGATGATGAGCGGTACGCCGAGTTTGTGGCTAAACGTGAGGCGGTGGAAGCCGAAATTAAACGTCTGGAACAAATCCGAATTAAGCCTAATCAGGCAATTAATGAATTCGTAGAATCTCAAGGGGATAAACCGTTGCAAGATGGGATTGGCGCTGCCCAGTTCCTCCGGCGCCCCTACGTGAACTACCAGAAACTATTGGAATTTATCCCGGCGGCCCCAACCCATTTAAGTGCGGATGTGATTGAACAAGTTTCCATTCGACTAAAGTACGCCGGTTACATTAAAAAAGAAGAAGACCGGGTAGCTAAGTTGAAACGGATGGAAGCCAAAAAGATTCCCGCACACATTGATTACGATGCGATTGATGGGATTGCGACTGAAGGAAAGCAAAAGTTGAAGGAAATTCAACCAGAAACGATTGCGCAAGCAGCCCGAATTAGTGGGGTCAATCCATCTGACATTGCAATTTTAGGGGTTTACATCCAGCAAGGCCGGATTGCCAAAACAAAATAACGATTAGTCTCAGCGCACGCTGGGACTTTTTTGTTACCATTAGGGAAGCAACATGGACCGCCACAGCGGGGAGGAAAAAAGATGAAATTTTATACCAATGATAACGTTGAGTTAGTTTATGACGATCAGGGGGAACCCACTGATCAACCGGTGGTGATTCTATCGGGAATTGGAGCGTACAAGGAGTATTGGGAAGCGACGATTGAAACGTTAGTCAACCAGCACTACCGGGTCATTAACGTGGATGCCAGAAACCAGGGACAGTCCGAACACACCAGCAAGGGACTACGGATTAGTCGGCACGCGGCGGACTTATTCGAATTAGTGGAAAAACTGCAACTACAACAGCCTGTGTTAATGGGAAATTCAATGGGAGCGGCAACCATGTTTGCCTACCTGTCTTTATATGGAGCCCAAAACGTGAAAGCAGTCGTGGACGTGGACCAAAGTCCCAAGATGATTAACGACCAGCAGTGGCAGCTGGGATTTAAGGACATTACCTGGGATGATTTTCACGAAGTCTTAAAACAACCACTGGGTAAAACGACTTACACTAATTTTGCGGATCGTTTGTTTAGTAAGTTACAAACGTTAAAAAAACAGTATCCGTACGACCCCGATTTGAACTATCCGTTGTTAATTGACCACGCGACCCAGGATTGGCGGGACGTAATTGCCAACTTGCAGTGTCCTTTACTAATTGTCTGTGGCCAAGCATCACCCTTCTTTAATCCAGAATTTGGCGTGGTGGCCCAGCGGATGTCTGAGCAGGTGACCCACGTGGTGATTCCTAGAGCAGGGCACCTGGTAATGGCTGAACAGCCCACTCGGTTTAACGAGGAGTTAGTGAAATTTTTGACAAAACTAGCCTAATAATCCCATTTGGAAAATTGCTCACAAAGTGGGTATAATAACAAATGAATTGATAACCATAAACTACGAAAGAATGGAGGTCTTCCATGGCAGAAGACGTATTTCAAATCCATAAGGATCACACCGGAGTGTTAGGCATCGAAGGTGAATTCCCCGTTGATAACAAAGAGGAATTAGCAATGGCCTACACTCCTGGAGTTGCCAAGGTTTCTAAGGCAATTGAACAGGATCCAGAACTTAAAGATGTTTACACTATGAGTGGGAAATTGGTAGCCGTAGTGACCGATGGTTCCGCCGTCCTGGGACTGGGAAACATTGGGGCTGGGGCTGGACTCCCCGTTGTTGAAGGGAAAGCCCTTTTATACAAGGATTTAGCAAATGTGAATGCACTGCCAATTGCGGTCGACCAAGATAGTGCCGCAGAAATTGCGGGGCACATCAAAGCCATTTCACAATCATTTGCTGGGATTCACTTGGAAGACATCGCTGCTCCCAAGTGTTTTGAACTAGAAGAACGGTTGAGTCAGGAACTGGACATTCCGGTTTACCATGATGATCAGGAAGGAACTGCAATTGTCATTTTAGCGGGATTAATTAATGCTGCGAAGGTGGTCAACAAGCAGCTTACTGACCTGAAGATTGTGGTTAATGGAGCCGGAGCTTCTGGCATTGCAACGGCTAAATTACTGAACGCCGTGGGTATTAAGCACGTCACACTCGTTGATATTGACGGGGTCGTGCACCCTGACAGTCAAAACTACAACGCTTACCAAACCGGGTTAGCCCAAGAACTTGATGGTGCTGACGGGCAGGTTTTAGATGACGTGATTGACGATCAAGATGTCTTCATCGGGTTATCCGTTGCCAACGTTTTGAGTGCCGACCAGGTGCGGCGGATGGCTCAGGATCCAATTATCTTTGCCCTCGCCAACCCCGTACCAGAAATTGATCCGGCGGTCGCTAAAGACGCTGGGGCAGCTGTCATTGCTACGGGATCAAGTAAGTACCCGAACCAGGTAAATAACATTTTGGTCTTTCCTGGTTTATTCAAAGGGCTGTTAGCAAGCGGCATTAAGAAAGTGACGTTCCAAATCGAAGCCACCGTTGCCAAAGCAATTGCAGCGATGATTCCAGAACCAACGGCAGAACAAATTGTTCCCGGGGTCTTTGATCAGGGCGTGGTGCAGACGGTTTCTCAAGCACTCGAAAACTTAAAAAAATAGGAGTAACGGATGGACGCAGAGATCAGGGAGATGAACCTCCACAATCCGGATGAATTTGAGCAATGGCGCTCGTTCCTTTCGGGATTAGGGATTGCAAACTTTACTGCCGATGAGGTGGATCCGTTAGATGGAACGATCGGGCTGTTTGAAGGTGACCGCTTGATGGGAACCGGCTCGTATTCAGAAAACGTGCTGAAGTACATTGGGGTGTGCCACAAAACTAGTGAAAATGGGGCCTACTTTAACAAAATTGTGTCAACGTTACTGACCCAGTTAGGGCAGCAGGGCATTTTTCACGTGTTTGTGTTTACCAAACCACAGTATTCGGATAGTTTTCAGCACGTCGGGTTTCAAGAAATCGTGCACAGTGAAAGTGCCGCGTTTTTAGAAACGGGTCCCACGTCCATTACTGATTATCTGGCGCAAATTCCCAAGTTTGCTGGTGAAAGTGCCGCCATTGTGATGAACGCTAACCCGTTTACGTTAGGGCATCGCTATTTGGTAGAAGCAGCCGCCCAGCAGAGTGCCCACGTCTACGTGTTTGTGGTTAGTACCGATAAATCCCTGTTTAATTCGCAGGAACGGTTTGAAATGGTTCAGGCGGGCACGGCTGATTTAAAGAATGTCGATGTGGTCAGTGGCTCGGATTACCTCGTGAGTTATGCGACCTTCCCCGCCTACTTTTTAAAGAGTGATAAGAGTCGGGTGCGCTATCAAACCACGATTGATGCCTTAATCTTTAAGGAACGGATTGCCCCAGCGCTTAACATCACGACTCGCTACTTAGGCACAGAACCGCATTCTGAGACGACGAACGTTTATAATGAGGTCTTAGAAAGCGTCTTGCCACCTACGGTCCGGGTTAAGATCATTCCCAGAAAGGAAACTGCTGGGAAGATTATTTCTGCTCGGGACGTGCGGCTGGCAATTAAAGACAACCGGTTGGAGTCCTTAGACACATTGGTGCCAAAGACAACGGCCACTTTCATTACGGAGCACCGAGCAGAATTGCAGGAACGGATTAGGAAAGGAATGAAGATTGATGGAAATTAAAAAAACAGCCATGGATGGCACTCTAGAGTCATCTGACATCCAAATCACCGTTAGTAAGGGAACGGATGGGGTGCAAATTGATTTGACCTCTGACGTGCAAGAACGGTTTGGAGCACAAATTAAACAGACCATTGCTGCCGTCGTGGCCGCTTTTGACGTGGACAACGTGAACGTCAAGGCCGTGGACCAAGGGGCCTTGGACTGTGTAATTAAAGCGCGGACCATTACGGCCTTACAACGGGCCCTTGGCACCAGTGCAGAACCAGCATGGGAGGTACTCTAATGACATTTAAAAAAGATCGTTTACGCCGGACAATGATGTTCGTACCCGGTAATAACGCCGGAATGTTAAAGGACGCCGGGATTTATGGGGCGGACTCCATCATGTTTGACCTAGAAGATGCCGTTTCGTTGGCTGAAAAGGATTCGGCGCGGATTTTAGTGTATGAAGCCTTACAAACGGTTGACTACGGTGACACTGAATTGGTGGTTCGGATTAACGGACTCGATACGGACTTTTTCCAAGCTGACATTCAAGCCATGGTAAAAGCCGGGATTGATGTAATTCGGATTCCAAAGGTGGAAAATGCTGACATGATTCGGGAAACCGAAAACTTGGTAGCTGCCGCCGAAGAAAAATTTGGCATTCCAGTGGGCACCACGCACTTGATGGCTGCGATTGAAAGTGCCGAAGGGGTCTTGAACGTGAAGGAAATCGCCAAGGCTTCGGACCGGATGATCGGAATTGCACTGTCAGCCGAAGATTACACGACCGACTTGCAAACCCACCGGTACCCAGGTGGAAAAGAACTTGAATTTGCGCGGAACATGATTATTAACGCTGCTCGGGCTGCTAAGATTTCAGCCTTTGATACGGTTTACACTAACGTGGATAACGTGGATGGCTTGATTGAAGAAACTGAATTCATTCACCAATTAGGTTACGACGGTAAATCAGTCATTAATCCACGGCAAATCCCAGTGATTAACAAGGTCTTTGAACCAAGTGAAGCGGAAGTTAAGAACGCGCAAAACGTGATTGCGGCCATTGAACGAGCTCACCAAGCTGGTTCTGGAGTAATTGCCATGAACGGTCAAATGGTTGACCGGCCGGTTGTAATGCGGGCTGAACGGGTGATGAAACTGGCTAAGGCTTCTGGAATCGTCGACAAGGAGGGTCACTACATTGGAGAATAAATTAGGACGAGAATTACCTAGCACTTTACTAGAAAAATTAGACTTTAAACCGTTTACGACCACGGAAATTGGTCACCCGATTGTGCAACGGACTGCTCCTAAGGTTCGTTTGTCCACGGGGGACGATAAGGTGACAAACGACTTAAAGCAAATCGTGAAGGATAACGTGAAAGACGGAATGACGATTTCTTTTCACCACCACTTCCGGAATGGAGACTTTGTCTTTAACCAAGTGATGAAGGAAATCATGGCCCAGGGAATTAAAGACCTGACGTTAGCTCCATCTTCCTTGACCGGTGCGATGAACGACGTAGCCATCGAAGCCATTAAAAACGGAACGGTCACAAACATTACGACTTCCGGAATGCGGGGCTCACTAGGAGACGAAGTGTCACATGGTTTACTCCCTAACCCAGTGATCTTCCGGTCCCACGGTGGTCGGGCTCGGGCCATTGAAAACGGCGACATTAAAATTGACGTAGCCTTTTTAGGGGTTCCTAACTCAGACCGGTGCGGAAACGCAAACGGAATGTACGGAGACGAAGCCTTTGGTTCCCTTGGTTACGCCCTCATGGACGCTAACTACGCCGACAAGGTGGTCTTATTAACTGACAACCTGGTTGACTACCCCAACACGCCGGCTTCCATTAAGCAAACCCAAGTGGACTACGTGGTGGAAGTGGACCAAGTGGGAGATCCAGATAAGATTGGTTCTGGAGCTACTCGGTTTACGAAGGATCCAAAAAACTTGAAAATTGCGAACCTGGTTAGTGACGTAATCACCAAATCGTCATACTTTAAGGATGGCTTCTCCTTCCAAACTGGTTCTGGTGGAGCTGCCTTAGCTGTAACGCGTTACTTACGGACGGCCATGGTCAACAAAAACATTCATGCTTCCTTTGGACTCGGGGGAATTACGAAGCCAATGGTCGACCTCTTAGAAGAAGGCCTGATTGGCAAGTTAATGGACGTGCAAGACTTTGATAAGACGGCCGCCCAATCCATGAAGAATAACCTGGATCAACAAGAAATTGATGCTTCTTGGTACGCTGACCCTGACAACAAGGGAGCTATGGTGGACCAGTTGGACGTTTCCATCTTGAGTGCCTTAGAAATTGATACGGACTTTAACGTTAACGTGTTAACTGGTTCTGATGGAGTAATCCGGGGCGCCGTTGGTGGTCACCAAGATGCTGCCACTGCTAAGTTAACGATTATCTGTGCTCCGTTAGTACGGGGTCGGATTCCTTCCGTCGTGAAGAGCGTTGGTACGGCCGTTACACCAGGAAGTTCAATTGACGTACTGGTTACGGAACGGGGAATTGCAGTGAACACGAACCGTCCCGAACTGAAGGAAGAATTATCCAACGTTCCTGGTTTAAACGTTTACACCATTGATGAATTAGCTGACATGGCTCAACAAATTGTGGGTCAAGAAGCAGATTTGCAGTTCACCGATCGCACCGTCGGATTGGTTGAATACCGGGATGGTTCCATCATTGATGCAATTAAAGAAGTAAAAGACTAGTTATACCAAAAAAGCGGGGCCTGCTTTTCAGACGCCCGCTTTTTTGCTTGACAAAGCACAGTGGAGGAAACGGATGAGAGACCTATTTACGGCGGGAACGCCCCAGACCATCGCCGATGTTTTGCACAGTAAGGACGAACGGGTGTGGCAACAACAACAATTGTTGAACCAGTTTCCGCAAGGAACGGTGGTTGCTTTGAAAATGAATGTCCCCGGTCCGATTAAGACCAATGCACAGTTACAGGACCTGTTTGCGGTGGGAAAACAGCAGTTAGAAGCTAAGTTTCAGGACGTTACACAGTTACAGGCCCCGGTAGTGACAACAACGAATGCCGGGACGGAAGTGTTCTACGTTTTTGCCGAAGCTGGGTTAGCCGCAAAGCGGCGGGCGATTGCCTTTGAAGACCAGGAACCAGTGGGACGGCTGTTTGATGCGGACGTCTTAATGCGAGACCACCAACATTATTCTCGTAGTGAACTCGGGGATTCCGTCCGGCGGTGTTTCTTGTGTGAAAGACCAGCTAAGGAATGCGGGAGAAACCGGACCCACTCAGTTGCGGAACTGCAAGCCTACTTTAACCGGATAGCAACGGAGGTTTTGGGCGATGACTGAGGCACAGTTTGACTTGACCTTGCCACCGTTAGCTGCCACTACTACTAGCCAAGCGGCACTTGGAGCGTTGTTGGACGAGGTGGTGACCCACCCCAAACCCGGACTGGTAGACCCCGTCGATAATCGGGGCCACGAGGACATGGACGTCTACTTGTTCATTGAGAGTGCCTTAAGCATGCCACCGTACTTAGAGCAGTGTTTTCAGGCGGGGGCAGCTTTTACTGGAGCTCAGTTGCCGAAGTTAATGGCCCAATTGCGGCCACTCGGAATTGCAGCGGAACAACGAATGTTTGCCGTTACCCAGAACGTAAACACTCATAAAGGGGCCATTTTTGTCTTAGGGATTATGGTGGCTGCTTGTGGCCGTGCGCAGGCCCAGGCGCAAACGGCTCCGGTGACCTTGGCTGATCTTTTAGCGATTGAGCGAGGGATGACCGCTGGGTTAGTGAGCATGGACTTTGCCGACTTAGAGCACAAGCACCACCTAACGGCAGGAGAACGGCAGTACCTGCAGTATGGAACGACGGGAATTCGGGGCGAAGCGGAAGCCGGTTTTCCGACCGTATTTCAACACGGATTGCCGGCTTTACTAACTAGCCAAGGTAGTCAGCGGGAACGCATCTTAACCGCATTATTGGCGATTGTCGCTAACAGTCGGGACAGCAACTTGATTAAACGAGCGGGAACCACTGAAATTGTGGCCCAGGTGCAGGCGCAGGCCCAGCAATTGTTACATGTGAAACAAACCACTGGCCAGTTGGACTTTTCCGCGTTAGAGCAAATGACAGATCAATTTGCACAGCGCCGGTTGAGCCTGGGCGGTTCGGCTGACTTGTTAATTTTAACGATTTTTGTGGCGCGCTTAGCCCACCGATTTTAGCGGACTTCCCGGAAGAAACAACGTACCGGGAGCAGCAAAGCCTGCTGGAGATTAAGTAATCCCCAGTGGGCTTTTATTTGTTCTTTATTTTAAACTAGGAAATGAGTTAAAATAAGCATCATTATAACTGCAGTAGTGCTGTTTGATGGCACAAAAGGAGCCGTGATGCTAGTGAAGGACTATAAACAAGATTTTCCGTTTCTAATTCATGCCCGCCAGACCGATGGGCGGGTTTATCTTGATAATGCCGCCACTACTCAGAAACCACGGGTAGTTTTAGATGAACTATTAAAATTTTATGAAACAAGTAACGCAAACGTTCACCGGGGCGTGGGGAGCATTTCATGCCAGGCCACAGAATGGTACGAAGCAGCGCGTAAGCAAGTAGCTGATTTTATCAATGCCCCTGCTGCTAGTAACATTGTTTTTACCCGGTCCGCTACGGAAAGTTTAAATTGGATTGCATTTGGCTATGCTGTACCTGAGTTACAGACCGGCGACGAAATTTTGATTAGCATTGCCGAACACCATAGTAATCTAGTTCCTTGGCAACAGGTGGCCCAGCGTACGGGGGCAACCCTAATCTATGTAGATGTAACTCCGAATGGTCAATTTGATCTGGAGGATTTTAGGGCCAAAATCTCTCCTAAAACTAAAATTGTTTCCGTTCAACAAGTTTCAAATGTGCTTGGGAACGTTAATCCGATTAAAAAGATTGGGGCACTGACACATCGGTTTCATGCAACTTTGATCGTGGATGGAGCGCAATCAGTTCCGCATCTTCCGGTTGATGTGCAGGATTTAGATGCTGATTTCTTAGTTTTTTCGGGACATAAAGTGTATGGTCCCACTGGAATAGGGGTTTTGTACGGCAAACCGGATCAGCTCGCCCGAATGCAACCGACCCAATTTGGGGGCGAAATGATTGATTACGTGCATAGAGAAGGAGCGGCGTTTCAACCAGCTCCTTTAAAATTTGAAGCTGGAACGCCCAACGTTGCCGGCGCGATTGGCTTAAAAGCAGCATTAATCTACTTACAAAAACAAGGGCTAGATCAATTACTAGCTAGAGAACAGGCCTTAATGAACCGCGCCCTTACTGGCTTAAACCGGATTACAGGAGTTGAAATTTATGGTTCAGCACACCCAGAGGAACACTTGGGGGTAATTGCGTTTAATCTCCATGGAATTCATCCGCATGATGCTGCCACCGGATTTGATTTAGAAGGCATTGAGTTGCGCGCTGGTCATCATTGTGCCGAGCCACTAATGGATGATTTAGGAGTCGCAGCAACCCTAAGAATGAGTTTGGCGTTTTATAATGATAATGCGGACATTGACCGTTTTTTAACGGCCGTTCAACACGTGAAGGAGTTTTTTGCAAATGGGACTAGCGAAGCTGAATAGTTTGTATCGACAAGTAGTGTTAGATTACGGACAACATCCACATCACTTTGGGGAGCTTGAGACAGCTAACTACCAAGCAACGTTACGCAATCCTAGTTGTGGTGATGAAATTAAGGTAGCGATGGAGATTACCGACCACCAAATTAAGGCAATCCGCTTTAGCGGGAAGGGTTGTACCATTTCCATGGCTTCTAC
Organism: Fructilactobacillus hinvesii; assembly: GCF_024029435.1. NCBI lineage: Bacteria > Bacillati > Bacillota > Bacilli > Lactobacillales > Lactobacillaceae > Fructilactobacillus > Fructilactobacillus hinvesii. The sequence goes on from NZ_CP097118.1 coordinate 288,919, forward strand.
TAGTATGCTGACGGATCTGCTGCAGGGGCAGGATGTTTCTGTAGCAACCAACGTTATTTCAGCTTTCAAACGGCAATTGACGGTAGAAAAGCCTGATCCAGCCGAACAAGCACAACTTGGTGATGCTTGGTTATTGCGGAGTGTGCGCGAATTTCCAACTCGGGTTCGTTGCGCAACGTTAGGTTGGCACGTGGCAGAAAGCATTTTACAAACAGCGCAAGATTAGGAGGATTTTAATGGTTAAATTTATCGAACGCGAGACGCATTTTGTTCCCGCGCAAACGGATGGAATTAAACAGGAACGAGACCTTCCGTACGCTGATGGAGATCGGAATCGACTGGATTTATACTGGCCGGATCAAAGTAGCCAGAAAGCACCCGTCATCATTGATATTCACGGTGGAGGTATGTACTTTGGGGCGAAGAGTTCGCAAAAACTAGCGGGAGCGCTCGAGCTACGCAAGCGGGGCTATGCGATTGTGAGCCCTAACTACTCGTTAAGCTACATGGCCCCGTTTCCCCAACCAGTGTACGAAATTAAAGCCGTAATTCGGTGGGTGAAGGCGCATGCGGCTGAGTATCATTTAGATCCAGAGAACGTCTTTTTAATGGGAGAATCCTCGGGGGCGCAACTAGCAATGCTCGCCGCTGCTTCTAGTGGGGCTGGTAAATTGCAAAGCTCGGTAGGCGGTAATTTTCACGTGAGTGACCGGGTCAACGGCGTAATTGCCTCCTATGGACCGTATAATCTAGCTTTGATGCAGGCTCAGTTTGCGATTTTAAAGCAGAAGCCCAAGTTTACAGAAACGGGGGCTGCTGACTCCTTTGAAGGCGTGATGCTAGGCTTTCACCGGCCGGCTGACGTTCCGGAGTTAAATGCCTTAGCCAATCCAGCCACTTTTCTTAATCGACAAATGGTACCGGTTTTAATGTACGCAGGGACGGGTGACCGGGTGGTTCCGTACGTGCAAACCATTAACTTAGCTGCGCAAATTACCACGGTTATTGGGACGGAAAACGTGGAAGTCCATATCCTAGACGGAGTTCCTCATGGTCCGGCTGGTTTCTTAAATGACAAAGTGACCCAGCAAAAGGAGAACTTTTTAAAACGAAATCGCCATTAAATGCTAAAATAGAAGTAGTGCGATTAAATAAGGAGTGGAGTAATGAAGACAATTAAAGGAATTTTAAGTTGGGTAATTCCCATTGTACTGGGATTACTGATTGCCCTGGTGATTAAGCAAACCTTCTTTACCGTGGCGAAGGTCAGTGGTCCATCTATGGACCCAAACCTGCACGATCGGCAAACCATTATGGTGTGGCGACAGGCTAAACCTAAACGTGGGAGTGTGATTGTATTTAATGCCACGGGAGTGGACCCGACGGCAGCCGCTAACGACGGCGCCATTAAACGGGTTCTCGGTTCAGCTGGAACTGACTACGTGAAGCGGGTGATTGCCGTTCCTGGTGACACGGTTGCTTTTAAAAACAACAAGCTGTACGTGAATGACCAGGAGGTTAAGCAATCCTACATCAGTAAGGAACAACAAAGTCAAGGAACTGAGTACGCTAATCAAACTGGCAACTGGGACTTGCATTCCCTTTCCACTCAGGGAACAAACTGGGTGAAGGATAAGGGTGCGATGAAGGTGCCAGCGGGGAAGTATTTCGTCCTCGGGGATAACCGGAAGGTATCAAACGATAGTCGCTACTGGGGTTTTGTTCCTAAGGATAAAATCATTGGGGTTGTGCAGACCTTACCATTTGGGAGCACCCCTACTGAACGAAACAACATTAATCACCAAGCTAAATAACTTCAGAAACAACCTACTAAATGTGGGTTGTTTTTTGTTTAGGATTGCTTTTTACCGGTGAAATTCGTACAATGGCTACTAAACGAAAGGAAGCGAAGTTCCATGGATTTTGCAGCACCACTGACAGATAAAAAATTACGAGAATTACAGGCCCAGTTTGAAGCCTGGCCGAATCACCAAGTAGTGATGAACGCAATTAATAGTAACGGGATTAACCAGACGGCGAAGAATGCAACGGTTTTACGACAGTTAAATCGGACGTTTTCGGATGAAGTGCAGACCGGCAAGGTTTCTAATCAGAAGCAAAGTGGCCGTTGTTGGCTCTTTTCCATTTTAAACACGCTGCGGCACCGTTTTGCAGCTCAATACAACGTGAAGGACTTCGAATTATCCCAAAGTTATCTTTTCTTTTGGGATAAGATTGAACGAGCTAACATGTTTTATGCCCGGATGATTGCCTTAGCAGATCGGCCTTTATCTGATCGCGAGGTCTCTTTTTACCTTGATTCTCCAGATGACGATGGGGGTCAGTGGGCAATGGCCGCTGCCTTAGTTGCAAAGTACGGGGTTGTTCCACGTGAAACATTCCCTGAAAATGCCGTAACGGAAAGTACGGGAGAATTTGCGGATCTCTTGAATCGGAAACTGCGTAAGGACGGTTTAGCCTTACGGAAGTTGATTCACGATGGTGCTAGTGATGACGAAATTATGGGCGCTAAGGACCGCTTTTTAACTGAAGTGTACCAAATTACCGCCAGCGCAATTGGAGTACCCCCAGAACGGTTTGACCTTGAATATCGAGATGACGACAATCACTATCACTTAGATCAGGGCTTAACGCCCCAAGCATTCTATCAAAAGTACATTGGCGTTGATTTAAACGACTACGTGGTGCTCAGCAATGCGCCTGACAAGGATTACTACCAAATCTACACCTTACCCAGCCAGGATAACGTGATTAACGGGCTTCCAATTCAATTCTTGAACCTTCCGATGGAGGAACTGAAGCAGGCGGCCATTCACCAGCTCCAGGATCAAGAAACGGTCTGGTTTGGAAACGACGTCTTAAAACAGGCTGATCGAAAAGCTGGCTTACTCGACAGTGATTTGTACCTACAGGACAAACTCTTGGACGTAGATACGCGGATGAGTAAGCAGGAACGGTTCGAGACTCATGAAGCAGAAGTGAGCCACGCTATGACGCTAACCGGAGTGGATCTGATTAACGGCGCCCCCCAGAAGTGGAAAGTTGAAAACAGCTGGGGTGACAAAGTGGGCAAGGATGGCTACTTTGTTATGGGCGATAACTGGATGAATGACTACGTTTATGAAGTGGTCGTCGAACGAAAGTACCTGACGGAAAAGCAACAGGCAGCGCTGAAAGCAGCGCCAATTGTGTTGCCACCATGGGATTCGTTGGCATAATCAAAATTAATTTAAAAGAACCGGACTTAGGGGATGTTTACTAAGTTCGGTTTTTGGTTTGGACGTTTATCCAACCTTTACATTCACTTGTCAAAATCAATTGGGGAAGGTGAACTTAGAAACGGAAAGGATTTAAAATGGGAAAAATTATTTATGCCCACCGATTTCAAGTCGTCCGGATTCCTACCGTTGAACAATTGGTTCAAACCCTTAACCAGCACCAGTTGAATGTGAATTTTGAATTAAAAGGGACTACGGATCCGCACGCGCAGGAATTGGTTAGTAAACTAGTGACAAAGTTACAAGCGCAAATTAAGCAGATTGATACGAAGCTCCAAGTTATTATTTCTAGTTTTAATCCGTGTTTATTAATTATGATGCAGCGACTAGCTCCGCAGTTAACGTACGCGCTGTTATTGGATCAACATAGTTATTTGCCGAATTGGGAACTTACCGTACAATTTTTATAATCGAATTGGTCGTTTGTATCTTCGGAATGATTTGCATTGGCTTGTAACAGCTTTTGGCGCGTCGGCAAGTAGTCGCCCAGTAATTAAACCAGTTTCAAGAGATCACAGTAGTGGTCTCTTTTTTGTTTGCAATGGACGGGTCTAAATGTAAAATTAATTGCTTGCAATTAAAAAATGGGTCCCATCCGCCCTCTAAATCGGGTATGATAGAGGCAAGCTAAGAAGGAGGAAAGTTTGCATGACATTAATCTTAGAAATTTTAGGGATCATTGTATTAATAAACACGATTGCTGCCATTATTACGGTGTTTCGCCAACCCCGTAACATTGCGGCTACTTGGGCCTGGTTCTTGGTCCTCGTCTTTATTCCCGTGATTGGATTCTTCATCTACGCCTTTTTTGGTCGTCGGTTGCCCAAAAATCGGATGTTGCGGTTATCTGGTAGTACCAAAAAACAGGTGAGCAGTTTAATTCACAAACAAAAATGGCAGTTGGGCAAGTTTACTGCCACAGAAAATACTAATTATCAAATTTTGAACCGTGCCACTGGAATCATCGAGATGTTTATGAATACTGCCACTGCGCCGTTACTCGGTAATAACAAGGTCGATGTTTATACTAACGGAAACGATTTTACGGAGCAGTTATTTACTGATATTAAAAACGCGCACAGTTCGATTCACATCGAGTTTTACACCTTTTATGCCGATAAGATTGGGACGAAAACCCTGGATTTGTTGACGGAAAAGGCTAAGGCAGGGGTCGACGTTCGGGTGATTTACGATGCCTGGGGTTCAATGGGAACCAATGAAAAATTCTTCCGGCCGTTAATTGATGCTGGTGGCAAAGCCTTACCATTCCTGCATAACCGCTTTAATTTAATCGATATGCGGGTTAACTTCCGGGATCACCACAAGGTGGTAACGATTGACGGTGAGTACGGTTACATCGGTGGAATGAACATCGGGGACCAGTACATGGGTTGGAAAAAGAAGTTCGGGAATTGGTATGACTGTATGATGCGGGTTCACGGTTTAGGAGTCCAGGGACTCCAATCCCGGTTCATCTTGGATTGGAATGCCACGGCTCCAAACGATAAGATTGATCCAAACGAAACGGAAGCCATCAAAAAGTACTATCCAAAGATTCATACGGACGGAAATGCTGTCATGCAAATTGTCGCTAGTGACCCAATCTCTTCGATGGAACAAATTAAGATGGGGTACATTAAATTGATTGGAATGGCCCACCATTCGATTAAAATCATGACCCCTTATTTAATTCCGGATGAATCAGTCTTAGATGCTTTGAAAATTGCGGTAAAATCGGGGGTTAAAGTCGAAATTATGACACCATCGATGCCGGATCACGCCTTTGTGTACCGGGCTACCCAATACTACACGGAACAACTAACTAAGCTCGGGATTAAGGTTTATGCCTATAACAACGGATTCTTACACTCCAAGACAATGGTGATTGATGACGAATTAGTTTCCATCGGCTCGGCGAACCTGGATTACCGGAGTTTTGAACTGAACTTTGAATGCAATGCGTTTGTCTATGACAAGGACCTGGCCAACCGGATGGAAGCCATCTACCAGTCGGCAATTGCAGAAAGTACCCTGCAAACGCAACAGATTTTTGCGCAAGAATCACGGTGGTTAAATTTCAAGCAGTACTTTAGTCGGCTCCTATCACCACTGCTCTAAGCAGGAAAGGAGATGAGCACCGTGCAAACACATCGGGCAAAACGACGTTGGCACTGGTTCGCTGGATTAGTGGCGGGACTGCTTGTCTTATGTCACCGGCGGTCGTGCCAATAAAAAACCTGCTCCAGTTTAAGAGCAGGTAAAAAGGTTATTTAAACGGACACTGATTTTCGTGGTCATTAATCATGCCCGCTGCCTGAAAGAACGAGTAACAAACGACCGGACCGGTAAACTGAAAACCGCGCTGCTTGAGTTCGTGACTAACGTGGTCGGTTAAAGGAATGGTTTTTGGGACGGCACTAGGAGTTGGAACGTCGTGAATAATGGGTTCGTGATGAACGAAATCCCAGAGCAAGTCGCTGAAATTCGTTCCGGCCTCTTCTAGCTTAACAATTGCCTGGGCGTTCTTAATTACAGCGGTCAGCTTGCGCTGGTTTCTAATGATGGCAGCGTTTTGTAAGAGCTTCGGCAGCTCCGGCTCCATTGTTGCCACCTGGTGGTAATCAAAGTGGTGAAAAGCGTCCGCAAACGCCGTTCGTTTTTTGAGCACCGTGGCCCAACTGAGACCAGCCTGCATGAGTTCCAAGGACAATAACTAAAAGAGTTGTTGTGAATTGAATTCTGGTTTTCCCCACTCTTGATCATGGTAGGTTACGAGTTGTTGGTTAGTTGATTGGGCCCAGTGGCAACGAGAAGAAGGATTTGACATAGATAACTCCTGTACAAAAAATTGAATTTAAATGTCACATTAAGTGACATGAAGTATAGGTGAATGACGGATAAAAGCCTATTTTAAAAGTAGTCAGCTCCCTGGCTAATGGAAACAAGGAGGATGAACAAGTGAAATCAATGATTAAATTTACGGACGTGCAAAAATACTACGGTTCTTTTCACGCCTTACATGACATTAACTTAGAAATCAAGGACGGAGAAACCGTGGTTTTAATTGGACCATCTGGTTCTGGGAAATCAACCTTGTTGCGGACCATTAATGGCTTAGAAACGGTGGAATCCGGTCAATTAATCGTGGACGGACAAGATGTGGCTAGTAGCGCTACAAACCTGAACAAGCTGCGGACGAACGTGGGAATGGTGTTTCAACACTTTAACCTCTACAATAACAAAACGATCTTAGAAAACATTACGTTAGCACCAAAGATCGTGTTAAAACGGAGCGATCAAGAAAATCGGGAAGTAGCAGAAAGACTGTTGGAACGAGTCGGGTTAGCAGATCAAATTAACAAGTACCCATCCCAATTATCCGGAGGGCAACAACAACGGATTGCAATTGCGCGCTCACTAGCCATGAATCCGTTAGCAATTCTGTTTGATGAACCAACCTCAGCCTTAGACCCTGAAATGGTCGGGAGTGTGCTGGACGTTATGAAAGAAATTGCGGCTAACAAGCAGTATACCACCCTCGTGGTAACCCACGAAATGGACTTTGCCCGGGCCGTTGCCGATCGGGTAATTTTCATGGCCGACGGGCGAATTTTAGAGGATGCGCCAACCGACAAGTTCTTCGACCATCCGGAAACGGAACGGGCGCGGAAGTTCTTGTCACAAGTGGAACATCACTAGGAAATGAGGTGCAGTGAATGAGTAAATTACACGAACGACGAGTGGGCCTCGTAGCGGCCATTGTCCTCGTGGTGATTTTAGTCTTGGCCATTGTCCTCGGCTTAAATCACCAAAGGAGTCAGGCTCGTGAAAACGATAGTTTACAAACCGTGAAAACGACGCACGTAATGCGGTGGGGAGTTAAGTCAGATACCCGTTTATTTGGATTAATTAGTCCTAAAACGGGTCAGAGTGAAGGTTTTGACGTAGATATTGCCCGCGCGATTACGGCACAAATTGCCAAGCAAACAGGGACCAAGATCAAACCGGAATTTACGCCGGTGACCACGTCCTCAAAGATTCAGCTGTTAAAGAATAATCAGGTGGACGCCGTAGCAGCTTCCATGACGATCACGCCGGAACGAGCTAAAGTGGTTGATTTTTCTAAGCCATACTTCCCTGCGGGGCAATCTTTGCTTGTGAAAAAGGGCTCACCGATTACGAACATTAAAGATTTGAATCGTCCAGATGCAACCATCATCGGGGTGATGGGCACCACTGCTTTACAAACCACCAAGCAGTTTGCACCCAAAGCCAAGGTAATTGCGATGCCTGATAACTCCCAGGCTTTCAGTGCCCTGCAATCAGGGCAAGGGGATGCCATGACGACTGATAACGCCATCTTGTATGGGTTCTCTTCTCAGAGTCCCAGCGTGCAAGTAGTCGGGGGAACCTTTACTAACCAACCATATGGATTGGCAGTTGATAAGGGACAAACCCGGTTACAACACGAAGTCGACCAAGCGTTGGTTACCATTCGCGAAAACGGAACGTACGAACGCTTGATCAAAAAGTGGTTTGGTAACATTCCCGGCTTAGATTGGAGGGAACTACTGAAATGATAATTAAAATCTTTACTGATAACTGGCAAACGATTTTAACCGGATTCGGCTACACGATTGGAGCTTCAATCCTCGGGTTAATCGGTTCGCTGGTCTTAGGCACGGTGTTTGCGCTGATGGAAATGACGCCCCAACCGGTGGTTCGTGGTATCGGAAAAGCGTTGGTGGAATTCTTTCGGAACATCCCCCTGCTAGTAATTACGTTGTTTTTCTACGTAGTGGTTTCACATGTCTTTAAAATCAACGGATTTTGGGCGGGAACGATTGCCCTGGCACTCTATACGTCGGCCTTTATTGCTGAATGTATCCGGGGTGGAGTAAACTCCGTGGATCCTGGTCAGATGGAAGGAGCCCGGGCGATGGGATTAAACTACACCCAAGCCATGATGCACGTGGTACTTCCACAGGGATTCAAACTTGCGTTACCTTCCTTAGGAAACCAGTTCATTAACTTGATTAAAAACTCCTCCATTCTTTCTTTTGTGGCGGGGTTAGATTTAATGTACCAAGCTAACGTGATTTCTGGAACCAACCTCGATCCATTTAACACGTACATCGTAATTGGAATTTTCTATCTCCTTCTGACCGGACCACTGTCCGTTGTGATGACGAAACTCGAAAATAAGTTAGGGGGGAGTAACTAATGATTTTATCTGCTTTTAGTGCTACCAACCTCCACTACCTGTTGGGTGGACTAGGAATCACAATTGGGGTTTCCATGATTTCGATCATCATCAGTTTTATTTTTGGAACCTTATTCGGAGTGGTTCTGTACGAAGAAGTACCGTACTTCTCGCGGACGTTACAGTTGATTGTTAACACGATTCGGAACCTGCCGTTACTGTTGCTGATCTTCTTTACCTACTTTGCTTTACCAAAGCTGGGGGTAGAATTAAACGCCTTTACGGCCACGGTTGTGGCGATGTCCGTCTTTGAATCCACGATGATCTCTCAAATCATTCGGGGGGGACTTCTTTCGGTCGGAAAGGGGCAATCAGAAGGAGCGCTCTCTACGGGAATGAATAAGTGGGAGGCATTGTGGTACATTTTGCTACCACAGGGATTGAAAAATTCGATTCCTCCGTTGATTTCGCAGTTTATCTCGCTGGTGAAGGATACGTCACTAGCCACGGCCATTGTGTTAACGGAAATGACGTTTCGGAGTCAGGTTATTTATGGACAGAATCCAAACTACATGATTCCGATGTTTGCACTGATTACAGCTTTGTACTTCATTGTGAACTACAGTCTATCGTTACTATCCAAATGGTTTGAACGCCGCCTATCATTATAAAAACTAGCTTTTAGTTAGAAATTTTGTTATGATGGTAGTGAGGATTAACAAGCTTATCTTAACTTCTAAGTTGGTATCTTACTAAAATATTGAAAACCGGGCATCCCCTCATGGGGTTCCCGGTTTTGTTTTTAGATGGGAGGGTGCAATGGAACAGTGGCAAGCAGAGTGGGCGTACCAAAAATACTGGGTGATGGCCCGGTCACAACATTTGTACAATGCCTGGCGGCGGTTGGCGCGCAATAATCAGTGGGATGAGGATAAAGCGGTGATTGCCCACGAGCTGTTACTGACCGCAGGGGAACTGACTCCGACCGTAAAGACGCTCAGAAACACGTATCAGCACGTCTGGGGCTATTTCAAGCGGATGGCAACCCCAACAGAAAAGGCCGAGTTTCAGGCAGCTCTCGCGGAAGTGACACCAGCTCATGATTCCGTGGGTCCATTGTTACTGCGGCTCGCCTACCAGTACCAAGTTGATTACTTGTTGCAGAGTCGCTTACTGCAAGAATGGGAGGATGATGACCATGCGCCTGTGGCATGAAGCTTTGATTCAGAAACTACCAAGACAACAGTTACTGGGCCAACACCGTGAGTGTGCCGCATTACGGGGTAACGGCTGGGGACGTAAGCACGCGACCGTGAACTACGTCTTTAATCACTCACCGTACAAATTATTTCAGTTTCACATGTTGGTGATGGACGAGATGGAACGACGCGGGTATCATCCAGATTCCCACTGGCGTCAGCCCGAATACCGGGGCAAAACCTGTCCAGCGTATCAGGAATTAACGCCCTGTGAATTAACCCATCCGATTTACCCAGAGCACGATGCGACTTATTTACGGCTGTGTGAGCGCTTGCTGGCGGAACGAACGGGGAAATAAAAAATGCAGGCAGAAAATAATTTTTCTGCCTGCATTTTTAGCTAGTTCAGTTTGTCATTCCAATAAACGGTTGGTTTCTTAATTGTTTCAACGTGTGCCTGGGGCTCATCAATGGTGTACAGTTGTTGCACCCGTTGGTTCTTTTTAAAGGATATCGGTTGCTTTCGCTGGAGCACTTCTGTTAACGCATTTACGCTTTCTTGAAAGCGGGGGAAGCGACTGATGTAGCTACCGGCCCCGTCCACGACGACAATGAATTCATGACCGTCGGGCGTTTGCATGAGAGCCGAGATTCCCCCTCCATATTTGGGACTGGACCCGGTTTTGAAGTTCTTAAAACTAAGGTTCAGTGGGTTATTTAAGTGGGGTTTCACTCCCTTTTGAAACCGCGATAACTCTGTTTCGAGGGCTTTGGAGTCATGGGGCATGGGTTGGTAGACAAAATCAAGCTCGTGATAATCTTCGTGGAGCTCCGGACCCATTTGGAGGTTTCGGTAGGCAATTTTGGCAATTTGCGTCACACTGGCCATGTTTTCGGCATCTGGATGTTGTTGTTTTACTTCATAGTCACCGGCGTTTTTGTTCAACTGGCCGGCCGCGTTAAGCCACTTCGAGCCGTTGAGATTCAATTCTTGGGCCCACTTGGTCAGGGCCTGTTGTTGGGTCAGGTTCTTTGGTTTCATAAAGTCTGCGAGGGCAAAAGCCGCATCGTTAGCAGACAATGTGTACATGGCGTTAAAAAGGGTCCGAACCGGTAATTTTTCCCCTTCGTGCACGTCTAGATGGGCATAAACGTTGGAATCTTTATGGGACCAATCGGACTGTTTGGTAATGGGGACCTCAGTATTCCAGGTAATCCGTTTGGTTTTGATGGCTTTTAAAACGGCGTAGGCCGTGAGCATTTTACTTTCAGATGCGATTCCAACTTGTTGGTGAGCGTTTTTGGTTCCAAGGACTTGGCCCGTTTGGGCATCAATCACCATCGCCTGTTGGGCCTTGGTGTTCGTTAAGTGCAGGGGTTTGGCTAGTTTTACGGTATCCGTGTGTTTTTTGCTGGAAACGGTTTTCACTGGGTGGGTAGCCTGGCTTTCATGGTGAAAATGAACGATCATTCCTACGGCTCCGCTCCCAATGATGATTAGCAATAAGCCGATGATAATCCAGCTTCTAGTTCCCCCCAAGGGAGCACGACGCTGCTTTGCCCGATGCGGTTGAGATTGGTTGTCCATGGTAAGATTCACGCTTTCCAAAAAGATTTAGCCCAACGGAGGCCATTACCTCTATTATAGCAATTTGAAAGTGAGTTTTCGACCAACACAAAAGCCATTCCAAACGAAGTCGAAATGGCTAGTTAATTGCGATGCTAGTTTTTTAAAATAATAAAGAAAATCAGGAAGACAATCGCTAAGGCGTACATCATCCAACCCACTTCCTTGCCTCGTTTAGCGGCAATCATGGTAATTGGGTAGGCAATGAAACCTAAGGCAATTCCGTCCGAAATACTGTAGGTTAACGGCATGCCGACCGCAATTAGAAAGGCCGGAGCAGCGAGCTCAAACTTACTCCAATCGACTTGAGCCAGAGATTTAGCCATCAGGACCCCAACGATAATTAACGCTGGAGCAGTAATTTGACTGGTAATCACAGCTAGCAATGGGGAGAAGAACATCGCAAAGATGAACAGGATTCCCGTTACAATGGCGGTAAATCCAGACCGACCCCCCACGGCGATTCCGGCAGAGGATTCCACGTAAACACTCATTGGAGAAGTTCCCAGTAAGGATCCAACTAACATGGTGGTTGAATCGGCGGCTAGGGCTCTACCAACCCGCGGCATCTGGTTGTTGCGCATGTAACCGGCTTGTTCTGCTAATCCAATCAAGGTTCCCGCCGTATCAAAGAAGGTAACCAGCAGGAAGGTCAGCACCACGACGAAGAGTTGGGGGGTATTGATCTTATCAATGTTAAACAGACTGACTAAGAAAGTTGATTTGATGCTAGGTACCCCGGCGACTAAGGCCGTTGGTAACTTGATTAATCCGGTAAGCATTCCGATGGCGGAAGAAATTACCATCCCGACGAAGATGGCGCCCGGCACGTTCGCGCTCATTAAGAAGAGGGTGATGATTAACCCGGCGACCGTCAGCAGGGTCAATGGATCCGTGAGGGACCCCAGGCTCACCAACGTACTCTTGTTGGCAACCACGATTCCACCGTCGTGAAATCCAATGAAGGCGATGAAAAGCCCGATTCCGCCTCCAATCGCTGCCTTTAGATCGACAGGAATCGCATTAATAATTTTTTCCCGTAGCTTTAAAGCGGTTAAAATAATGAAGAGAATGGAGGCAATGAAGACCCCACTCATGGCCGTTTGCCACGGTACCTTCATCCCGATACAAACGGAGTACGCGAAGAAGGCATTCACTCCGAGTCCGGCCGATAAGGCGAACGGATAGTTAGCGATAACTCCCATTAACACACACCCAAAGGCGGTGGCGAGAGCAGTCGCGGTGAAAACGGCCCCCTTGTTCATCCCGGCGGCGCCAAGCACTTGCGGGTTCACAAAGAGGATGTAGACCATTGAAACAAAGGTGGTCACTCCAGCCAGGGTTTCCGTCCGGAAATTAGTTCCTAGCTCCTGGAAGTGAAAAAACGACGCGATTTTATTTCCCATAAAAATCTCCCTTACGTCTAATGTTCGTGATTTAATTATAATAGTACTTTCTAATCATACAACGGCGGTCTAAATAATTCAAACCCGAACTTTAAACTTTCTTAAAAATTAGCTCCAAGGAAGTTCTTGCTAATCAGTGAAGCGGGAGATGCTAAAATAGAAGGAACTAAGAACGAGGTGAAACAATGACAAAAGCAATTTTAGTGGTGGGGGCGGGACCCCTGACCACGCAAGTAGAACAACAATTTAACCAAGCACAGCTAAACGTGATTACTAAACAAACGCAGCTAACGGACCCAACCCTTCCCGCAGCTGTTCCCGACCAATTAGCGGCTGTGGTCATTACGGCTGGACCTCAGGATGTGGATCTTGTGGTCGATGCAATTGTAACGGCCTTGCAGCAGCAACGGGTTAGCGTGGAACGTTGGATTCTGGTTTCTGCAGCCGGAATTGACGATGAAGTCGAAGGCCAGCTGGAGTACCCGGGCGTTTCTGACGTGGCAGAATACCTTCGCGAACAACGCTATGCGATTAAAATCATTGATGAAACTGAGCTTTCCTACACAATTATTCGACCGGGAACGTTGGTAGCGCAGCAGCAGGGAGTTGCCCAGTTTTTTAACGAGGGCCAACCGGTTCCAGCTGGGGTTGTTTCATATGAAACAATTGCAAATGTAATTGCAGCCGCCGTGGCTGGTAAGTATCAAAACCAGTCGATTGCGGTGATTGAAACAGAAAGGGAGTCAGTATGAGTTTACAGTTTATTCTGGGGCCAGCCAGTGCTGATCACCAGGGGCAGATTCTGCAGGCGATGCAGCAATCAGCCGCCCGTCATCCTGAAGAACAATACTTTCAAGTTGTGCCAAATAACGTCAAGTTTGAAGCGGAACTCGGAACCCTAAAGCGTTTGAACCTGGAACAACGAGCCACCTACGCTCAAAATCAAATTCAAACCTTTTCCTTTTCCCGGTTAATTTGGTACTTTTTACGGGACCAACCAGCCTATCAGGTGCCGCAGTTGTCTCCGGTAGCAATCAACATGATTATTTTCCAAATTATTACTGAGCACGAAGCTGATCTAACCATCTACCGGGGAGAAGGCAAACAGGCTGGCTTCATTCAGCAGGTGGCAGAACAACTAATGGAGCTGCAGCAGGGCAACCTGAGTCCAGATGATTTGCACCAGTTGCAAAACAACACAACCGGAGAACTCCGCAATAAACTGCACGACTTAGAGCTCATTTACCGGGCCTTTTTGCAGGAAACGGATGGCAAGTATCTGTATCAAGCGGCCACTCTAGAACTACTAAATGAATACCTCTTACGAATGCCAGCCCAGCAATTAGAGCAGTTGCACTTTTACTTTACCGGCTTTAGCGAGTTAACGGCGCAGGAACTGCAGTTGGTCCACACTTTGATTAGAAGGGCCCACGTGGTAGTGGATTTAACGCTGGATCAACCCGCCCGAGAGGAGGCGCCCAGTCCAGAAGCGTTCTTTGCGCAACCCGGACGTTTATATTACCGGTTGTACCAGTATGCCCAGGCTCACAGCCGGATTCTGCCCGACCAGTATGCGCCAGCGCGGTCTTTGCAACCGGGACTAAACCAATTAGAAGAGTACTGGATTAGCAGTAGTGAGTTGGAACGGAAACTTCCAGAAGCACCTGCCACGAATCCTAACGTGCATGTCTTACAAGCGGCGACGTCCTTTGACGAGTTGATGAACATATCGACCAAGATTCGCCAACTAGTTGCCACCGGGAAGTATCGGTACGGTGATTTCTTGGTGGTGGCCAGAAACCTGAGTGATTACGAAAACATCATTGATCCGATCTTTTCGATGCAACAAATTCCTTACTTTACGGATATCCAAAAGCAGATGGAAAATCACCCGTTGGTAGTGCTATTACAGGCTCTTTTTGCAATCTATCAGCCAAACCGAGCCCGCAACTACCGTTACGAAGACGTGATGAAGCTTTTGAAAACGGAGTTGCTGATTCCTAAACAGGATGAAAAACACTTTGAAAGTTTGGACGATTTTCGCTGGCAATTGGCCCTGTGTGAAAACCTGGTCCTTAAAAACGGCTACTACGGGAAAAAATGGACGCAACAAGCGGACTGGAAGTATACGACCGTCGTGGATGAAACCACGGGGGTCGTCGTAGACAAGAACCAGGCCTTTTCACAAGCAATCAATCAGATTCGCCACTTTGTAAAAGATAACCTCCCACCGTTTTACCGGCGGCTGACTAAAGCGCAGACCGGTCGGGAAGCCGCTCAAATTCTGTATCAATTTTTGGTGAACCATGGGGTGCCAGACCGGTTACAAGCGTGGCAGCAGCAGGCTACTGAAGCTGGAAACCTGCAGGAAGCCGGCCAATCGGAACAGGTGTGGAATGAATTTTGCCACATTCTAGATGACTACGTGAACGTCTTGGGTGACCAGGAATTTGTTCAAGACGATTTCTTAGCGCTCTTACAAGCCGGGTTTGTGGGGGCCACCTACTCCCAGATCCCGTCGACCTTGGATCAGGTGACGATTTCAGAAATGGGGCGGTATCACCTTCGAGATAAGCGTATTACGATTGTGGTGGGTGCTGATGACCACAACTTACCGGTGCGGGTTGAACGCCAAAGTCTACTGAGCGATGGGGATCGGGATCAACTAGGGGAGCAGTTGGCTACGGATCAATTTTTGGCAACCACTAGCGAAACCCAGATGGTGGCAGAACCCTACGAAGACTATCTGACCTTTATGACGCCCCAGGATCAGTTGTATTTTTCATATCACGTTGGCAATGGGACCGATGATCAGTTACTAAAGCAGTCCCCCTACGTGCAGCGGATTCAGTCATTCTTTGGTCTGACTACAGAAGCATTTCACGCCCAGCCGGATTCCACTGACCTTGATGTGCAGCCGTACCTTGGTTCCCCCCGGGCAACTTTGAAGTATTTAATTCCAGCAGCGCTCGCTAGTAAGAAACAGCGGCAGCCGTTGAATCCCAGTTGGGGCACCATTAAAAAGACGTTAGAACAAACAGCTGATTCCACTTTGCGGCGCCTGACGCGTAATCTGATGAGTAGTTTGGACTATCGCAATGAACCCGCCCCATTAAAACCAGAGATTGTCACTAGCCTGTATGGTCAACGGATTCTGACCTCAATTTCGAAACTCGAGGAGTTTTATTCCAATCCGTACGAATACTTCTTGGAATATGGGTTACGACTGAAAGAACGGGATGAATTCGAGATTAATTCGGCTGAGACGGGGACCTTTTATCATGATGCCCTCGACCAACTGATGAAGGTGGTTAACCAGCAAAAACTAGAATTAGGGGAGCTGGATGATCAGCAAATCAAAGAGTTGGTCACGGAGGTGACAACCAAATTGATTGAGGCTGATCAGACGCAACGCTACGAGATTCTGCAGAGTTCGGAGCGGATGAACTACCTAAAGGGGCAGTTGATTCAGACGGTTAATGAGATGGCGCAGACCATGCGTAATCAAGCGCGACACGTGCACATGCGGCCCCGGCAAACCGAGGTGTCCTTTGGTCCCGGCCAGCACTACCAAGAGTTGCAATTTGATTTAGGTAACGATCAGCAGGTCGGTGTGCAGGGCCGGATTGATCGAATTGACGGCATGGATATTGATGGAACGGACTATCTAAACATCGTGGACTATAAATCGAGTGACCATGAGATTAATTTTGCTCAGGTCTACGATGGAACCGCCATGCAGATGATGACTTACATGGATGCGGTGCTAAAGAACCTGAAGGCCATTAGTGAGACCGAGCAAGCCCAGTTACTGGGGGCTTTGTACCTACGGATTTTTGATCCGGTGTTGAAATCGAAAGATTTGAAAAACTGGCAGGATGCGCAAGAAATTCAACGTCGCCTGCTAAAAGAACATAAGTACAATGGTATTTTAGTGGCTGATCAAGACGTCTTAAATGCCTTAGGAGATCACGAGGTGGGGGACGTCTATCCGTTTAAATTTAAGAATGATGGTGATTTCTACAAAGATAGTAAAGTCATTTCTAAGGCCGATTTGGAGCGGGTAATTCACCATACAGAACGGTTGATTCAAACGGCAGGAAAGAGAATTTTTGCTGGGGATACGCGGTTATGGCCGGCCCGGTTCCAAGCCAGATCCAACGTTACGAATTCGGCGTACCAAGCCGTGATGCAGTTTGATCCGTTACTAACGGAGAATAACTATCGTGAGGTGGAAAATCTCAGCATGGATGCAGTACTGGAAAAACTACGAGCAGAACAGAAAGGAGACCAGCATGAGTGAAACCCAGTGGACCCCAGGCCAATTAGCCGCGATTCAGAATGATTCCGCTGGAAACATTCTGGTATCAGCTTCAGCTGGATCTGGGAAGACCAGCGTGTTAACCCAGCGGGTGATGCGGAAAATCAAGGCCGGCGTTGACGTGGATCAGTTACTGATTGTGACCTTTACGAATGCTGCGGCCCAGGAAATGCGGGAACGAATTCACGGGGCCTTGCAAATGGAACTGAATCACACGCAGGATCAAGCGGCGAAACAACATCTAGTTCGTCAACTGCGCAAGCTGACCACGGCGCACATTGAAACCATGGATGCCTTTTGTTTGTGGCTAGTAAAGCGATATTACTACGTCATTAACTTGGATCCTGACTTTCGGATTTTAACGAACAGGAGTGAGCGCACCCTACTACAAACGGATGTTTGGAGTGATGTCCGCGAAGAATTGTACGGAAACGACCGGGATCACCGGTTTGCCCAGTTAACGCGGAACTTCTCCAACGATCGCAGTGACGACGGTTTGACCGATTTGGTGTTGCGCCTGTACGAAATAGCGAACGTCAATCAGGATCCAGACCAGTGGATTGACCGGCTAGGGGATTTTTACCAGAGCGATGGATCCCTGACTGATAGTCATCTGTACCGAGACTATTTACTGCCGGATTTACAAAATCAATTCGCCCAAATCTTAGCTACGTACCGGCAGGTTCGTGAATTAGCGCAACGAGCTGGACTTGTGAAGGTTGAGACGTTTGTGACGGCGGAGCAGGAACAAATCTCGACAATCAGTGAGCAACTGGATTCCTGTAGTTGGGATCAGCTCCGGACGCTTTTTACCCAGCAAAAATTCAAGCGGTTCCCGAACGTTAGCAAAAAAGACCTTGATGAGGAGCAACTAGCGGTAAAAGAGCAATGTAAAAATTTGCGAAATGAGGCTAAAAAGCAATTGGAAGCCATGGGCAAAAATTATTTTTGGACCGACGAAGCGAGTCTACAGACGCTCAATGACGATGCATCTCTACTCGTAAAGAAGTTGATTGCGGTCGTAAAGCAATTTGCGACGCAGTATGCCACGGTGAAACGCCAACGGCATGCCTATGATTTTACGGACATCGAGCACTTCGCGTTTCAAATCTTAACCGATCAGTCCGAAGCGGGGGTTTCCCTGCGGACGCAGCTCCAGCAGCAGTTTAACGAAATCATGGTTGATGAATACCAGGACAATAATCACCTGCAGGATGCCATTTTAGGCACAATTAAGAATCCCGAGCACCCGAACCTTTTCATGGTGGGGGACGTGAAGCAGTCAATTTATCGCTTCCGATTGGCCGATCCGCAGATGTTTATGGATAAATACCATACTTACCCGGATAAAGCTAATCCGAACCAGTTGATCACGTTGCCCGATAACTTCCGGTCGGTAGCCAACGTGGATTATTTTACGAACCTCATCTTTGAACAGATCATGGACCGTTCCTTTGGGGAAGTTGACTACACCGGTGATGCCCAGCTGCAATTTGGGGCGCGGGATTATCCGGATGATTTAGACACCACAACGGAATTAATGTTGTTGGCTGATGACCAGGGCGATCACAAACAACAAGACCAATTAACCAACGACCAACTCCAGATTGAGCTGATTGCGAACAAGATTGAGACGATGATGAACGCTGGCTTTCAGATTTACGATCGCAAGTTGGGCCAAAAACGTCCCTTGCAGTATGGCGACATTGCGTTGCTGTCCTCGACCAAGCGGAATAACTTTGAGATTGCCAGCATCTTTGCCGAACATCAAATTCCGTTGAACAGTGATGGAGCCGAAAGCTACTTTAAGACGGCAGAAATTCAAATGATGCTGTCGTTACTGCAAATCATTGATAATCCCGCGCAAGACATTCCGCTGGCCGCAGTGTTACGATCACCGTTAGTGGGATTGGACGAAAATGAATTAGCCTACATCCGGATTACGAAAAAAACGGGGAACTATTACCAAGCCGTCTTGGACTTTCGCAAAGATTACCAGGAACAAACCCAGACGGAGTTTGGCAATCGAGTGTTGAGCAAGGTTGACCAGTTTTTGGAACAACTAAAGAACCTGCGTGATTACGCTACTAAGCATAGTTTGGCGGAATTAATTTGGGAAATTTACAACCAAACCGGATTCTTAGACTACGTGGGTGGAATGCCAGCTGGAAAGAAACGGCAGGCCAATCTGCACGCGCTCTACCAACGTGCTGAAGAGTATGAACGCAACGGATTTCAGGGTTTGTTTGCTTTTGTCCAATTCATCAAACGATTGCAAAAGGATGATAACGACCTTGCGGAAGCTAGTGTCGACGTGGATCCAAACTCCGTGACCGTCAAAACGATTCACGGGAGTAAGGGGCTCGAATATCCGGTGGTCTTTGTGATTGATGTCCACCACCAATCCAATCAAAGTGAGTTTAAAGATCCGTTTGTGGTTGATGATCAGATGGGACTGGGAATTAAGTATTACTATCCCGACCGCCACGAGCAGGTGAACACGTTGCAGTACTTGGCGATTACCAATTCGTTAAAACAAAAGGCGCAAGCCGAAGAAATGCGGAAACTTTACGTGGCTTTAACCCGGGCCAAGCAGAAGTTAATTATCACCGGGATTGTCAAGGGAACGACTAAGCAGACGGCTGAAGCAAGTACGTTTCAAAGCTGGTCGCAGGCGGGGCAAAGCCCGAATTTGGTGATTAACCAGGCCACCCGGAGTAGTGCTAAGAACTTCTTGACTTGGATCGGGATGTCCTTGGTACGCCATCCGCAGTTTCAAGCGTTACTGGATGACGACCTTACCCTATCGGAGCTCCAGTCTGATCCAAGTAAATTTACGGTGGAATTTGTCCAGCCCACGGAGTTACAAGCAACCACGAAAACGACAGAGTCCACCACTGCCACAGAATTTACCGGGCAAGCCACTGATCCAGCGGAAATTAAACGGTTGCTGGAATTTCAGTATCCGTTTGCAGATGCCGCGCAAACGACGGCGTACCAATCGGTATCAGAAATTAAACGCCAGTTTGACGATCCAGATAACATTCAATTAGGGAGCGTCGCTGATACTGGCCGTCAGATTTTGCAACGCACGCGGTATCAGAGTGAGCAGTTTGCCCAACCGCAGTTCATGCAAACGGTGGCTAAGCCCACGCCCCAAGAGGTGGGAACTGCTACCCACTTGGTCCTGCAGAAACTCGATGTAACCAAACCCGTTACAGAGGAGCGGGTCGAAGCGTTAATTAAGAAGCTAGTGGCGGGCCAGCTCTTAACTGTAGCGGTGGCAGAGCAGATTAACCGAAAAGCCGTCGTAGCGTTCTATCAGACGGACGTTGGACAACGGATTCTGCAATTCCCCGATCGGTTGCAGCGGGAGGTTCCCTTCTCGCTGATTATTAAGGCGCAACGGCTCTTTTCGGAATTTCACAATGATCCGAACCAACAGATTCTGGTCCACGGAATTATCGATGGGTATCTTGATGATCCCGAACAGGGACCCATCCTGTTTGATTACAAAACGAGCTTTGTGAATCCGGCTCATCCAGATGACTCCATTGAGCAAATTAAGGAACAGTACACCGGTCAGGTGAACCTCTATGCCCTAGCCCTGCAGGATATTTTGCACGAACCGGTCAAGCAGAAGTACCTGTACCTGCTTGCCAACCAGCAGTTGGTTGCAATTCCAACTAACGAAAAATAGACTAAAAAAGAAGGCTAACTCCAAATGGAGCTGACCTTCTTTGTTATTTAAATTAGGCTTTTTTCTGTTTGGCGTTGTAACGACTCACGAGTTCGCTTTCAATTTCTTCCAAGGATTTGTTGCGCGTTTCTGGAACAAAGTAGTAAACGAAGCCCCAAGAAAGAAAGGCAAAGACGGCGAAGATCGCAAATGGTCCCCCGACGTTGTTGTGAAAGAGCGCCAAAATGGTTAAGAAGAACTGGGACACGATGAAGTTCGCGATCCAGTTGGCGGCCGAACCGATGGCCGTTCCGATTCCTCGAACTGAAAGCGGGAAGATTTCCCCAATCAATAACCAGGCAATTGGGCCCCAGGAAATGGCGAACCCAAAGATGTACACGGCAATTAAGATGATGGTGGGAATGGCAGCCGCACTAATGCTGAGCGTGAAGTTAAGAATGGCTAACAAGCTCAAGGAAACGCCCATCACAATTGAACCAAACATTAAAATGGTTTTCCGGTTGACCTTGTCCATGATGAGGTAGGCCAAAATGGTCACGACAAAGTTCACAATCCCGATGCCGACGGAAATCCAGATGGCTCCAGAGGCCGGGAAGTTAAATCCCTTCATGAAAACCTGAGGAAGGAAATAAATGACGGCGTTAATCCCGACTAGTTGTTGAAAGAGCATGATCCCAATGGCGACAATCAAAGAAGGACGCGCAATGGTAAAGAGTTCTTTTAATCCGCCTTTTTCTTGGTGAGAAACGGATTGGATTTCTGCAATTTCTGCGTCTGGATCGTCTTTGGTGCCAGCGCGTAACTGGTCTAAAACGGCCCGGGCTTCAGTGACCTTTCCTTTTTCAACCAGGTACCGGGGTGATTCGGGCAGCAAAATGCCACCGATAAAGAGTAATAGGGCGGGAATCAATGCTGATCCGAGCATCCATCGCCAGTCTCTAATCCCCAACAAGTTGTGGCCGAGAAAGGCCAGGTTAGAAACGTAGGCCAATAAAATCCCAAGGGTCACCATTAATTGAAACATGGTTCCTAATGAGCCCCGGTGCCCCTTGTCGGCTAATTCAGCTAAGTAAGCAGGAGTGAGGGCAGAGGCCCCTCCCACCGCTAAGCCCAGGATAATCCGAGCGATAACCATAGGGACAAACCCAGTGGCTACGGCAGATAAGCCGGATCCCACTAAAAAGAGGATAGAAGCGAGGATTAATAATTTCTTGCGCCCAAACCGGTCAGATAAGGATCCAATTGATAACGCTCCAATGGCGGATCCAATCAGCACGGAGGAAGTAATAAAGCCCGTTTGTTCCGTGTTAAGGTGGAAGTTGGCTTCGATTAGCGGAGAAGCTCCGGAGATAATTCCGGTATCAAATCCAAAGAGGAGGCCTCCGAGGGCTCCGAAGATAAAAATAAAAGCAATGCTTAAACGTGGTTTTTTCACGATGATCCCTTCTTTCAGGTGATTAATTTGAAACTATGTATTTTTTACGAACTTAATTGTAACCGCTTACAAAGAACTTGGCAATGCTTTTTGTGAAAAAACTTCACTATATTGTGAAAGCTGAACAAAAACTGGATTTGAATCCCGGAATTGATGCCGGTACAATGAAGATTAATATCATTGAGAAAGGAAGTGGCAGCGTGCCAAAAGTACAACCATTACCACGGTTAAAGTTGCGACAGTTGTTTTGGCTGAGTTTCGGCTTATTGGGAGCCCAGATGTCATTAGGACTGGAAAACTCACAACTGGGGCGGCTCTTTCAAACGTTTGGAGCTAGTCCGCAAATGTTGGCCTTCTTATTCCTGATTCCACCGATTACGGGGATGATTACCCAACCGGTGCTCGGTCAATTTTCCGATGCCACCTGGCTCCCCAAGCTAGGGCGGCGCATTCCCTACCTAATTGGCGGAACCATTATTGCTGATTTAACCCTAGTGTTACTGCCCAATGCTGGTGATTGGGGCTTGCCGATCCCAATTGTGTTAGGGTTAGGCGCGGGATTAGTTCTGTTGTACATTATTGCTGCCAATGCCTGCGTGGCTCCGTTTAAAATCCTGATTGGAGACATGGTAAACAGCAAGCAAAAGGGGCAGGTCACGTCACTGCAAAGCATCATGGTGAACGTTGGGAGTATCCTGGCGGCGATTACCCCATGGTTACTCTCGGAATTGGGAGTGCGGAACGTAGCTCAGCCGGGGGCAGCTCCGTTAACGATGAAATTGGTCTTCTATCTAGCCGCTGTCATTTTAACCATTTGTACGATTCTGACGGTTCTCAATGTGCGCGAATATACGCCGGAAGAATTAGTCCGTTATCAAGGACCGCCGGCAAAGACCAAACCAAGCTACTGGCAGCTAATTAAAGGAGCGCCTTCAATTTTCTGGACGATTGCGTTGGTTCAGGGACTGTGTTTTGTGGCCTTTGCCCTGCTGTGGACGTATGGAGCGGGAACGATTGCTGCGAACGTTTATCACACGACTGATCCAGCCAGTGCGGCTTATCAACAAGGAGGTAATCTCTTTGGGGTTCTGTCTGGGGTTTACGCTCTGGCAGCTTCGGTGTTAGCAATTGGATTAGGACGCGTGCCACGGCGCTACCAGGTGCATGCGCTAGGCATTTCTTTGGCGATTGGCGCCATCGGGTTTGTGGGAATTGGACTTTTGCATTCCGTTTGGGGGATGGTCATAGCCTTCATCTTAATTGGAGTGGGCTGGGCTGGCATCATTATCTATCCCTTGGCATTTGTGATGGATGCTGTACCAGCGCAAAATGCCGGGGTCTACCAGGGATTGTTTAACGCGCAGGTGTGTGTTCCCCAAATTGTGGCTTCGCTATTGAGCGTGGTGATCCTCCCGATGATTGGGAATTCCCTACCAACGTTAATGTTAATCGGAAGTCTGTTCTGGATTGCTGGAACGCTTGCTGTGGGCTTAGTGAAGTTAAAGTGAATGATGCTTAACCAAATAAAAATCCGCTAACCAAACGAGGCTAGCGGATTTTTTTAATCTGTTTTATTGGTGCTCGTGAACCGTTTTGGGTTCTTTAAAGAAGCACACATATTCGAAGTAGGCTAATAAGAGGCCTGAAACTAAGGCGCCCCAAATGCCGGCCATGTAGTACAGACCAAGCACGGCGGTGATTCCCACGGCACTAACCGTTAGAATCAAAGACCAACGTTGGGTGGCGGATAATTCTTGGGTGTGACCCATGAAACTAATTCCTAAGACACCGGCACTCACAAAGCCCACGATTCCAATCAGAGCATGTAATAAGATAACCATTGCGATTCTCCTTTCTGCAATTTCCTACTCTTATTTTACCATGATTCCGCTTACACATGGGAACTTGTGAAAGATTTTTATGAATTCGAGGAGTTAAAGTGCGGTATTCTACGACCTTGGTACCAGCGTTAATCTCAGTCACGTATTCTTGATGAATTGAGATTAACAACGTCGGTAAGAGGGGATTATAGCGGGAACGAATGGTAGTGGGCATGGACGGAACTCCTCCTGTAGCTTGAAATTTAATTCTGATTATAAACTAAGGCTGAGTTAATTCACAATCTGGCTGGAATTACTGGTAGAGCTATCGTTTCCGGGTTATCTCTGCTATACTAAGAAAGACGATTATTGATATAAAACAGACACAAAATGTTAATATTTTGGAGGAAACTATATTGAATAATAGCAAATACGCGTTTCGAGTTATTCCGGAAAACGAACGGAATATGAATTACTGGGATATGTTTGCGACCTGGTTTGGGGCGAACGCGAACAATGGAACCTGGTTTCTTGGTGGGGTCGTGGCCGCCTGTGGCTTGATTGGTGGGACAATGGCAACGTTGATTGCCGGGGTACTAGCCTACATCTTCTTGAGCCTGTTAGGGTACGTTGGTTACCAAACGGGAGCCACAACCACAGTGCTGTCCCGGGGTTCGTTCGGGATTCGTGGCAGTATCATTCCGTCGCTAATTAACATTACCTTGTTTTTAGGATGGACGGCCGTAAACACCTTCATTGCCGCCACGTCATTAGCCTTCATTTTCCATAGCCTCTTCAAATGGCCGTTGTTTGGCCAGCCTGGTGGGAATCTCGGCATGATTGTCGGGATCGGAATCATGAGCATTCTGCACATTTTAAGCATTGTTTCCGGGCAACGGTCCGTGCAGTTGGTGGAACGAATCGGGGTCATTCTTGTAATCATCTTTGTGATTTTGGAAACGATTGTGGTGTTTAAGAACGTTTCCTTGACCGACCTGCTGCATTACCGGATTCCAGCGGCCCAAAAGATGCCATTGGGATTAGGGATTGATACAATTGCCGCAGCTAGTCTAGGTTGGGTGACCGGTGCCGCCGACTTTACCCGGTTCACGCGGAAGAAACGCGTAGCCATTAGCGCACCATTCTGGGGTGCTTTGCTTGGCCTGTTGAGTTTCACGCTGATTGGGATTTGTACCACGATTAGTGTGGCCCTAACGTCTGGTAGTTACGATCCGAATAACTCCGACCCAAGTATCATTGCTAACAAGTTAGGACTCGGATTCATCGCCATGATCGTGATTGTCTTGACCAGCATGACGGCCAATGCGGTTAATATTCAGGCCGGAGCCTCGGCCTTGAACAACGTCTTTCACAAGGTCAGCTTTAACAAGTCGTTAGTGATTATTACAATTGCTTCGATGCTCTTAACCTTCGTACCGTTACTAAATGGAAGTTTTCTGGCCTCTTTCACGTCATTCTTGGACTACACGGGGATGTTACTGGGACCAATTATCGCCATCATGTGCGTTGATTACTTCCTGTTAAACCGCAAAAACTATACGTCACAAACGTTGGCTAATCCACAAGGACAGCTTTGGTACCAAGGTGGGTACAATGTGATTGCGATTGTGACGCTGGTCTTAGGGGTAATCCTGTACCTGGTCTTGAAGAACATGCCGGTCATTAAAGAAACGGTCGGAGCAACGTTCATTTCGATGATTTTCTCCGCTGTGGTTTACTACGGTTTGTCTCGAGTTTGGGGATTAGAAAAAAGTTCTAATCATTAAGTGAAAATATGGTATAATTAGTCCAAATAAAAAGTTGGGGTGCCACGAGCTGAGATTAAACCCATTGAACCTGATGTAGTTAGGACTATCGCAGGGAACGATTATCGCGTTTGAAAAGCCGATTGTTACTAGTGCAATCATGAATTCGTTTTTCAAAGCACTTAGCCGTGGTTGAGTGCTTTTTATTATGGTGAAATTACAAACGGAGGATGAAATCATGAAGCATTGGTTAGCAGATTGGCATTTGAAAAACATTATCTTAGTAACGTTGATTGGAATCATCACAGGACTGATTTTCTGGATTATGGATCCCATTTACACGGCGGTAACAGCGGTGTTGACACCACTCGGATTAGCTCCATTTGCAGGTTCGATTCTATTGGGATTTTGGACGATGGCTGGACCACTGGCGTTGTTGGTCGTTCGGATTCCAGGATCTGGACTGCTAGCTGAACTATTAGGTTCCGTGGTAGAAATGCTGCTTGGTGGAATCTGGGGTGCGTCTACTTTGATCTCTGGACTAATCCAAGGAGTGAGTTCTGAACTCGGTTTTGCGGTCACCGGTTACAAAAATTACGGCTGGTTGAGCGTGACGTTGACCTCGATTACTACCACAGTGATTACGTTTGGGTATCAGCTAGTTAGACACGATTATGCCGGCTTTAGCGTTGGCTTAATTGCGGCATTGTTTGTAGTTGCATTAGTATCCGTTTTCCTCTTCAGTGGGGTGCTATCGTTATTGATTGCGCGGATGCTGGAACGAGCTCATTTGCTGGAAAAATAAATCGATTTATGAATGATAATAGTTTTATTTAAATTATATTAAAAGGGATTTATTCATATTGAATAAACCCCTTTTAATAACTCATTAATTATGATCTTAAACTATAAGTACCATCTTGCATAACATCGTAAATACCAATTGTTCCGCTACCGCCTTGGGCATGAATGGATTTAGAAATCACTTGAATTTCATACATGTTGTTATCTGTTGATAATAATTCATAAATATAATCAGGATTATTCCCTAACCCGTTTCTTAGGATATTAATAGCAGCTTCGGGAGTAGTGACAGTGTTACCAATTCCGTTTTGTTCATTTTTTAATGACCGGGGGTCTTGGCTAGATGTGGTATTACTTGAGTTATTATTTGCGTCATTGTTACCGTTTTTTTGTTCATTTTTGGAGTTATCGTTATTACTATTATTTTTAGAATCATCAGAAGTAGAATTGGTAGTTTGATTTTGATCATTTTGATCTTTAGATTGATTAGAATTATTCTTAGTGTCCTTGTTTGATTTCTGTTCGTTTTTCTTTTCTTTAGTTTTCTTTTGCTTAGCTTGCTTGTGCTCAGTTTTGGTCTGAGAATCAACTGATTTACTTTTAGTGTTATTACAGGCAGATAAACTAATTAATAGGGTTAGTGCGATAGGAATTATGACTATACCTTTTTTTTTCATGATTTTCTCCTTTTGATTAGTGATTAATATAGTTTTAACATAGTTTGTTAATTTTATAGA
Source organism: Fructilactobacillus hinvesii (assembly GCF_024029435.1). Classification (NCBI taxonomy): domain Bacteria; kingdom Bacillati; phylum Bacillota; class Bacilli; order Lactobacillales; family Lactobacillaceae; genus Fructilactobacillus; species Fructilactobacillus hinvesii. The sequence continues at coordinate 316,236 of NZ_CP097118.1, forward strand.
ATGTTAAACAATAAAATTTTAATATAACTAGAATATTATATAATTTATTACATAAAAGGATCACTGGAATTTATTTTTCATTTCTGTAATACAAATATCTCGTAAAGAACTGGGAATTGCAAATAGCTGCATAAACTCGTCCACGTTAATTTGATCCAGTTCTTTATCTTCTACATAAAATGGGATTAATAAGTCAATGGCTCCAATGTTAGCTTTTTGCTCATAATGCGGTTTAAGTACCGTTGAAAAGTTTAACTGAGCGTCATTCGTATCGCATTGAACTACATGACTAATTTCATGGGCAATAATGAGGGGTAATTGCCGCTGATTAGGCTCATTTGCATTAATCACAATCGATCGTGTGGGAATGTCAGCGAATGACTTTGTTTCTGGCATCAACTTATCGGTGTAAACCACCCCAATATCATGATTTAACGCGTAGTTAAACAGGCTATTTATGATTTCTTGCATCTCTGAGCCTCCTTAAAATTTCCAGAACTGTTTGTTTATCTTCTTCTGGAACTGGTTTTCCTCCAAACATCATAATGGTTTCTAAATCGTCTAAATCAGCGGTAGGTCGTTCTCCGTTCCCCAAGAGATAATCAGTGGAAACGTTAAAGTAATTGGCTACTTTCTTTAATTTTTGAGAATTAGCGTTATCAACCCACTTCTGTAAGGTTCCATTAGGAAAACCAAGTTGATGTTCTAATTCGCGAATGGAAATATTTTTGTTTTTGGCTAATTCCTTAATCCGTTGATAGATCGACATTTACAGCACTTTCCCTTCAGTTGTATAGAATATTTTTCTATTTATTGGTTGACATTTAGAAAATGAGTATATATAGTGTTCCTTGTAATCTAATTGATTACGGAGAACAAATAACTCCAACAGACGTGTTGGCTTTTTATTTGTCACCATTGTAGACTATTCATCTACAATAAGCAACGTAATTATAGATTATATAGCTTAATTAGTACTAATTAATTAAATCAAAAGGAGTGATTACATGAACTTATTAAAATTTATTAATTTGATTTTAAAAATTATAAAGCACACACAAAAAAGTAAAAAAGGTAAATTAAAACAGCGGAGGAAAAATAATGAAAACAGGGATTAAAGGAATTAATTTAATTAAAGAAATTGAAGGATTAAGATTACATGCATACTATGACTTAGGTGGTGTACTTACAATTGGATATGGTCATACAAACAATACTGCTTCTGCGGGAACATATCCTGTTTATCCAGGAGAAACTATTACTGAGGATCAAGCAATACTGATTCTAAAAGCGGATTTAGTTACCTATGAAAGTGCTGTTAATAATGCGGTTACTAGAAAAATTACTCAAAATCAATTTGATGCATTAGTATCATTTACTTATAACCTAGGTGCCGGAACACTATATAGTAGTGATTTATTAAAGTATGTAAATGAAGGAAATTTTAATGCTGCTGCTAATGAATTTCAATATTATTGTCATGGAAATGGGAAGGTTATTCCTGGTTTAGTACGGAGACGATCCGCTGAAAAAGCTTTATTTTTAGATAATTCATCAGATAATTATTCTTCACAAACTATTTATAAAAATAAGGCTATTGATAAAATGATTAATTGGATGAAAGAGCGATTAGGAAAAGTTACCTATAGTATGACTTATAGAAATGGTCCTAACTCTTATGACTGTTCTAGTGCGGTTTATCATGCTTTAGTCGCAGGAGGTTTCCTACCTGTGGGATCTAATGGCAATACTGATTCTGAATTCGGAGCCTTAGAAAGAAATGGGTGGTCTATCGTTTCTAAAAGCCAAGATGGAAGGGTTCATCCCCTAAGAGGAGATATTTTTATCTGGGGAGTCCGTGGTGCCTCTACAGGAGCATTTGGACATACAGGAATTTTCTATGATGATAATGACAACATTATTCACTGCAACTATGGCTATAATGGTATTACCATTAATAACTATGATAATATTTGGAACTATAACGATAATCCTGAAGCCACCATTTATCGTTATACGGGAAATAATAATATCCCACAACATAGTAATGATGTAACTCCTGCATCTGGAACTTACACATTCAAGCAAACAACTAATATTCGGACTTCCCCCAGTCTTAGTTCGACGATTGTTGGTCAATATACAGCTGGTGAAAGCGTTATATATAACGGTAAATTAAATGTTAATGGATATACGTGGTTAAGATATATTTCATATAGTGGAAGAACTTTATATGTTGCCTCATTGAATGGTAATATTAGTTCCTCCAATTCTGGGACTTATGTTTTTAATCAAACGACAAACATTCGGACGGCGCCTAATACTAGTTCTGAGATTGTAGGTCAATTTCAAGCTGGAGATACAGTTAATTATAATAATATTATTCACTCCGGTGGATATAGCTGGTTACAATATGTTTCTTATAGTGGTAAAACTTTATATGCTGTTAAATAACGATTAAAAGCATGTTGACAGTAAAATAAATAAAAACATCTTCGATAGGTATTATTAATTTAATTCACTAAATCGAAGGTGTTTTTATTTTAGCAACTAATATAACACTATAAAGCTAAACTATTGCTCGTCATTATTTTAAAGGAGATATAATTAATAGTTAATTTTTTAGTGTTGGTGATTAAGTAATTTATTCAGTACTATTCCACATAAAAATTATTAAGTAGCTCACACATATAGCGAAATACAAAGATAAATATTTAGCTAAAATTATCTGTGACGTGCAAAACTTTGTAGCATTGTTGTGAAAATGTTTGGATGTAACCAAGTTGATTGCGTTACAAAAGTTTCAGATTAATGTTTAAATCTAGAGCACCACCTGATTAGGTAGGCCATTATTTTTTAGATTCATTTATACAATATTTTATAAATTATGAATATTAATTACATTACAATTGGCTTTTGCATCAGAAAAATGATTGAGAACGTTTATTATAAAACTTAGATAAACTAAAAGAAAAAATTAAATTAATCTTTTAAGAAGTAATCACAGTCTCGCATAATATTGTCCAAGCATGCTGCTTCAACTTTGGTTACAAATTAGTGGTCACGGTCGCTTTATTTTGTTTTTTGATTTATGGTTGTTTCAATCATGAAATCAGGGAGGGATTAAAGTGCCAGGAACCCAAAAATTAACTTCTGAGCGTTTAATTTTAAGACCACTACAAGCAAATGATGTATCTATGATGTTTCATAATTGGGCGAGTGATCCACGGGTCACTAAATACCTAACGTGGCCAGCGCACGAATCCATTGAAATTACGAAAAAGAGTTTGAAAATTAAGAAATCGTTGTATCAGCAGCCGGATTACTATGATTGGGGCATTGTCTTAAAAGAAAATGATGAATTAATTGGAACCATTTCCGTCGTAAATCAAGATCCAAATATTAAGTTGATGGAGCTTGGTTTTTGCATTGGGTATGATTGGTGGGGGAACGGCTATACTCCTGAAGCTTTAAAGTTAGTGATTGACTATTTATTTCATCATAGTGATGTTAATCGAATTGAGATTGTTCATGATTGTAGAAACGTGAACTCTGGCAAGGTCATTAAGAAATGTGGATTGACTTACGAAGGAACCTTACGACAACGAGGAATGAATAGCTCGGGTATCTGTGATGAAGCGATGTATTCGTTGTTGCGTGAGGATTATTTTAAATGATAATCATACTTACTAATTGTTGTTGTGTTTAATTATAACAATTGTTAATCTGATTTAATAAAGTATGTTCTTAATTGAGAAAAATTAATTTTAGTTATTTAATTATGCTACTTTTAGCAGTCGGGTTTGGTAATTTTATTTTTGCTATTTCAAAAAATATACTAGTTAACTATAGTATTTGGACTCCAAGAATTTTAGGAGCATTAGCCGCTGGACTTTTTTCAGTCATTTTTGTTTATGCCTCTAAATATGTAAGTAAGCGTCAAAATTAAAATATAATAGGTTTTTTACTAAAGGAGTAAGTCTAATTAGTGACTACTCCTTTTTATTATGTCTTTACTTTATTTAATCTCCCTTAAAATTAATAAAAATGATAAAATATGTAAAACTTAAATACTGAAGAGGAGAAACCCGATGGCTGCAGAAAAACATCTTTATATAATCCCCACCAATCGTGAAGCTGGTGCTAGCGTCACGAGCCTGATTGATTAAATTAAAATTACATTTGCGCAGGGTAAATTAAGTCCAGATCAACTGGTTTTGGTGGTCCTTGATTCCGGGAATGAACACGATTTCTCCATTAATCATCAGCACTTAATTGCAGCTGTTGCTGATGCTTCGATTAATCCCTATCACGTCAAGGCGGATTATTTTGACCAGCTGTTACAAAAGACAGTAAATCCAGCTGCTGTTGATCTAATCGTGGGTGAAGAATTTTCCTACGGTAAGATGGTAAATAAGATTTCAATCATTGCTAATCTACTAGGAACACGGTATGTCCACCGGAGAGATTCGGATGTTTACTTGCAAAGGGATCATTCCGTAACGCCATTGTTAGCTGAATTAGCAGGTTTTGCGCTGGATGATAAGGTAAAACTGGTCGGGAGTAGTTACGTGGGCGCCTGGGGAATTGATTATTCAGATGTAGAAGATGACCAGGAAACTCTGCGAAAATTATTTTCATTATCGAAACCCAATTATACAACCGCTCAACTAGACGACTATATTAAAAATAAATATGTAGCTGGTTCGAAAGAATTTTTTAACGGAAGATTAACTTTTTCCGAAAGTAAGGCAAATTACATTGATGCCGGGAACTTTGCCCTCAAAGACATCTTTTTAAGTGTCCCGGTTTCTCCTGCCACCGTAACTTCAGGGACGGACTACTTATATCACAATGCCTTGGGAAAATCTGATTGGAAAATGTTGTATCATAACGATCGCGTGGTTCATAAGTACAATGAAGACCGATATGAGCGGATTAATCACATTTTATACGGTGATTCAAAATTACTGTCGCGGTTGATGACAACCGTTACCAAACGTGCTCTGCAGGGCAAGGCCTTATCTGATGATTTTAAAGAGATGGCGACCCAATTAGCTGATGATTATGAAGAGGCATTGGAAACTGACGATTTGCAAAATGATTTAGAGAATACGTTTGCTAAATTTGTTGCGGTCTACGCGTCGATTCCACATGAAAATTATCAGGAAGTGGCACACCATGTTGCCCAGCACAAAGATGAATATCTACAGAAAACAATTGCGGACGTGCATAATTTTGTTAAGCTATTACGTAAATGGCCAGATGTGATGGCTGCAACTAAGAAGATTTCTCTACAATCATTCCAGCTTAAAAATTAGTTATGATGCTATGTTTTTATGATTACTTTAAACAGAAAAAAGGATTAGAACTTTAGTAACTGATCTTTTGGTGGTCAAATAACCGATAATAAGTTATTATATAAACTGAGATTAGATATAAAGATACGTTTTAGTATTTTTATAAATAATTCTCTAAACTAAAAAGAAGTAGGAGTGCAATCCTACTTCTCTCTAGTGTTGGCTAATGCTTGCAACTATCAAGTAACTTAGCAGCACCAGATTCAGCTTAATTTTTCAAGCCAAACCGTTTGTTGCCTGCCATAGCAAAACGGTTTTTTGTTATTTCATAAGTTTAGTAACGAAATCAATGATTTCAATTACTAAGAAAGCCACAATAAGCCATTTCTCAACTGTTTCACCTAAATGGGCGAAGCCCAAAGCTAAGATAAAACAGATTAGGTCGATAACTCTTCGAGTAACACCTAATTCGTTGAGAGAATGTAAAAATTTAGGCATTCATTCATCCCGTCTCAATTTAGTATCATCCTTGAAAGCGGGCTATAACAAAAATGTTTTTGCATAAGCAACACCTCCTTCAGATGTAAAAGAATCGGGTGCTGTTTATGCAACTTAATGAAAAGCCAAACACAATTAATCGTAACATTTTATTTTAAATTGAATTAATACAATAAATCATTTTAAATTGATATTTACAAATTTGATAAGAGGATTTTTGGTTAATAGATTTTAATTAGCTAATTTCTTTGATAATTATTAACTAAGTACAGTTTTGGTAAGTTGTGCTTACGTTGTCGGATGTGATGGCTGCAACTAAGAAGATTTCGCTACAATCATTTGAGATTGATGCTTCTAATAATTAAAAAGGACTCTTTTCGTAATGAAGAGAGTCCTTTTGTTATTTTCAGAAATTAAATGGTTACTTTAAAGAATAACTACCGTCTGGCATAACGTTATAAAGACCGATTGTTCCGCTACCACCTTGAGAACGAAGTAATTTGGATGACATCTTGATTTCGTATACGCCGTTATCAGTCGACATGACATCGTACATATAATCAGGATTATTGCCAAAGGCATTTTTGAGGACATTAACGGCTGCTTCTGATGTGTTAATGACGGTTCCAGTTCCGTTTTGTTGCTGTGAATCTTGAGATGGATTTTGATTGGAATCATTGTTAGTGTCACTATCCTGATTAGTAGCAGAGTTATTACCATTGGCTTGGTTACTTGTAGTGGCATTGTTGGTATCATCATTTTGAGTTGTAGTGGCAGCATCAGTGGTTTGATTTTGATTATTCTGGTTCGTAACGTTCGCAGAATTGTCCTGATTGTCTTTAGTTGACGTCTGGTTTTTTTTCTTTTCGTTACTTTTCTTTTTATTGGTTTGTTGGTGTTCAGTCTTTGTTTGGGAGTTAGTTGCTTTACTTTGAGTATTTTCACAGGCGGTTAAACTGATTAACAATGTTAGTGCCAGCGGAATTACGACTAGGCCTTTTTTCTTCATTCGAGTCTCCTTTGGATTTAATGCTAAAAGCATCTTACCATAGTTTAGCAACTAAAGAAGAGAGTGATGCGTGGCAAACAGAGTTCATCAAATGGTGTTTATTATATTTTTCAGTAACGAAGATAACATTTTTATCTTTGTTATTATGATGGATAGTGATTTTTACTGATTAACTAGTGACCGCGATCCGTTAGATAAATCTTGATCATCGCAATTGAAATCCAGCTTACCAGTAGAAGAGGGAGCACTAAAAGGTTCAGGGTATTAATGTTTAAATTTTCAGCCGAGATCCCAGCCTTGGCGAATACATTTAAATTAGACTTTGAACCGGTCAAAAATTGATAAAGGGTCAATGCGATGGTGGTCCACTGAATGTAGTACTCCACCTGCATGACAATCAAACTGTTTGAATTCTTGAATAACTTTAAGAATTTAATGAAATAAAAATTGATAATGCCACCGATAAACGTGGCAGCCAGACAAAAGGTCAGAATCCGAATGTCATAGTGAAGTAGTTTTACCATGAGAAAATAAACCCCACTGACGGAAAGCAATAATGCGATACTGGATGTAATTTCCATCAAAAAAAAGTAAAAACCAGATTTTAAAAATAAAAATTTATCTTGTGACCGACCGGCGATAAATCCAATCGCTAGTAATAATCCGATTAAAATAATGAGGCTAATTATCATGTTGTTCTCCCTGCCTTTAGTTTCTATCTTAATAATAGAGGACCTCTCAAATGAAAGAAATAGGTTGGATGATATTATCCGAATTAGTTGTTTTTAAAGAGGATTCAAATTAAAAATAACAATCGTCAGCTTAATTATTACTACCACTGTCTTTTTCCATTTCTTGTTCAGCATCTAATTCTTTCTGTCGATTGTATAGTTTTTGCAAAAAGAAGAGCATAATCAGGCAGTAAAGGATAGCTGCAAAACATAATCCAAACATGAAAAAATAGATGACATTAGAAAAATGGGCATTTCTAAATTGACTATGGTAATAAAAAATAATTGCTAGACAGAACTAACTCATTAGAGTTGGACGTTTGTTCAGAGATAACTATTTTATTTTCTTATCTAAATTATTCAGTCGTAGTTTAGTCCCAATGTTCTTAATCCCACTAACACGTAAATTATTTTTAATGCTAAGATTCAGTTTATCGATAATTTTTAACAATTGCGCTTGTTCAGACTCACTTAAATCGTCGAGATAAGGGGGGATGTAAAATCGGCTTTTTTCGGCTTCCTTTCGGCCCTTGTCAGTTAATTTAACTAGCTGAATCCTTCCATCCTGGGGAGATTTTTTCTTGGTAATATAGCCCTTTTTTAGTAGTTTAGCCACAAATTCAGCAACTGATTGTACGCTAATTCCAAGCCGATCAGCCAGGTCTTTTTGGGAAATATTTTCTTCTTCACTTAGTGCCACTAAAATTTTATTTTGGCCCTTAAAGGCCGGTAAATGGCGTTCAGATTGTTCGTTATCTAAATCCTGGAGAACCGTAAATTCAAATAATTTGGCTGCTAGTTGTTGTTTTTTGATTAGTTTATCCAAGTTAATCTCTCCTCCTAGTTGTGCTTTGTTAATTATAGCAGTGATGCTATTCCAACAAAATCATCAGGGGCCTAGATTAATTAGTTGACTTTTTCATCAGGACCCCTTATCATTTTTATTTGTCAGGGGCCCAGACGAAAAAACATAAAGAAGGATTATCTAATGGAAAATGAAAATGCAGTAACAGTTGAGAAACTAACCAAGTCCTTTAAAGGTCACAAAGTCGTAGATCAAATTTCTTTTAATATTCATCGGGGAGAAATCTTTGCCTTATTAGGTCCCAATGGAGCTGGGAAAACTACCACCATAAAAATGTTAACGACCATTTTAAAGCCAACGAAGGGTTCGATTAAAATATTTGGATATGATGTAGAAACTAATGCTATGAAAGTTAGATCGTTGTTTGGATTAACTAGCCAGTCAACGTCTTTAGACGAAGATCTTTCGGCTTATGAAAATTTAATGATTTTTAGCCGGTTAAACGGACTTTCTCGGAGTGCAGCTAAGGTTAGAACGAATGAGTTACTTAACGAGTTTGACCTAGTTGATTCTGCAAAGAAAACGCTGAACAATTTTTCTGGAGGAATGAGAAGAAGATTAGACTTGGCAATCAGTTTAATTGACCGTCCGCAGTTAATTTTTTTAGACGAACCGACTACAGGATTAGACCCTCGTACCAGGGCACAAATGTGGGCAACCATTCGCACTTTAGTTAATGCCGGCTCGACCATTCTCTTAACCACTCAATACCTAGAGGAAGCAGATCAATTGGCTAATCAGGTGGCACTCATCGATCACGGGAAATTGGTGGCGTTAGGAACACCGGACAAGCTCAAAGAGCAAGTCGGGGGACTAAAATTGGTGCTAACGTTTAAAAAGCAGACGCAAGCAGCGGAAGCCAAGCAGTTGCTTGAGTCCACGGTTAGTGTGGGTAAATCATCAACCAAGCAAACCATTACGATTGCGTTAGAAAACGTAGCTGACGTTACTAAAATTTTAAATCGATTAGCAGCCAAGCAACTGGAAGTTACCAAAATTGACGTTCAATATCCGTCATTAGATGATGTCTTTTTTGCGTTGACATTTGGAAAAAACTAGGAGGGACTCCAATGAATTTAATGCAAAAGCAGGAAACTAAACTTGTTTCGAATGTTATTACGATGACTTACAGAAATCTATTGAAAACTTTTCACAATCCCGATTCTTTGTTAGACGTTGTTGTTCAACCAGTATTATTTATGGTGCTGTTTGGGTATCTATTTGGGGGAGCAATTGCAGGGAATGTTCACGACTACCTGCCAATCATTGTTCCAGGAATTTTGATGCAAGCGTTACTTTCCGCAGCATCAGGATCAGGGACCCAAATTAGTGATGACATGAATACGGGGATTTATACGCGTTTCAAATCACTTCCAATTTCCCCACTAGCACCATTAGCAGGGCAATTATTAGCAGATATTTTTCGATTGTTATTAGCGGCCCTTGCTGCGATAGTAACGGGATATTTAATGGGGTGGAGACCCCATTCCGGATTTGGGTGGTTAATTGTAGTGATCATGCTGGATGTTTTCCTTGGGTGGGCACTTAGTTGGATTTTTGCGCTATACGGCTTAATTGCCAAAAGTGCAACCATGGTCGAAAGTATCTCATTGATGACAATGTTGATCTTAATTTTTCTTTCCAATGCCTTTGTTCCTGTTCAAACACTACCACGCTTCATGCAATTTTTAGTCCAAATAAATCCTGTTTCATACGTAATTAGCGCTTCACGGACCATTCTTAATGATGGTTTTTGGCCCTGTGATGCGTGGATCGTTCTAGGAGCAGGAGTGTTGACCGTATTGGTCTTTTCACCACTGACAGCAATTGTTTATAATTACAAAAATAATAAATAACAAGTGGTTGGGGGAAACTAGTTTGTGTGTGTTTATACTTACCCTGAGAGGTTATTTTGGTCATTAGTTTAAACATTTTCGTAGATTTAGACTCGTTAGGAGGAGTCTGCAAATCATTTTCAACAGCTTTTCGCCCACGTAAGTGGATTCGACGCACACCAAAATCAGCTTTCATTCTAACGAAAACTGGTTCTACCTCTAGGTTATTTTTCATATAAATATGCTTTCTTTCATCACTACTTAATTTTTCTTTAGCTAGATTTTTGAAGGATTCAATGGAATCAGGAGTATTGTATCAGTAAGGTTATGAAAAATTCCAAAATCTAAAACAAATTGATTATTCGTGGCAACCCCAGTTCATCAAATGGTGTTTATCATACCTTTCAGCAACGACGATAACATTTTTGTCTTTGTTGTTATAATTATAATTTGTGGTGATTTTGGTTAATGCTTAATTCAAAGAAATATAACTATTATTTTCACGATAATTATTTCTTCTATTACTGATTAACTAGTGTCTGGGGTCCGTTAGATAGATCTTAATCATCGCAATTAAAATCCAGCTTACCAGTGATAGAGGGAGCACTAAAAGGTTTAGGGTATTAATATTTAAATTTTCAGTCTAGATCCCAGCTTTGGCGAATACATTTAAATTAGACTTCGATCTGGTCAAAAATTGGTAAAGGGTCAAAGCAATGGTGGTCCACTGAATGTAGTATTCCACCTGCATGATAATCAAATTGTTTGAATTCTTGAATAATTTTAAGAATTTAATGAAATAAAAATTGATAATGCCACCAATAAATGTGGTAATGAGGTGCTTTTAGTAACGATTAGTTATGGTTCTTCTAACGGTCTTTAAAAGTCCAAGCGAAGGTTAGTAATTATCAGCTCCTAATGAAAGTTTATTAGTTATCTCTGGATCTACTAATGACCAAAAAATTAGATATGTAAAATTATACACATTAGTGTTCTAATTGGGTCACAATTATATTACACATTAGTGTAAAATATTAGTATAAACAAGAAAAGGAGATTGAAATTATGATTACAACAAAAGACGTTAGTTTTAAAGCCCGTGATCTTGGTGGATTAGAAATCCAAGGCCGCTTATTTTTCCCCGAAAATTTTGATGAAAGTCAAAAGCATCCAGCCATTGTCGTAAATCACCCAACGACGAGTGATTTTAACCAAACTTCTGGAAAAATTTACGCTACTAAATTAGCCCAAAGGGGTTGGTTAGCACTCGCTTACGATTCTCCTTACCAAGGCCGCAGCGAAGGAGAACCACATAACTCTGAAATTCCTTACGCTCGAACCATTGGTGTGATGGCTGCGATTGATTTCTTAGACACGCTCTCATATGTAGATCCAGAACGAATTGGAGCTATGGGAATTTGCGGTGGTGGTGGTTACACCTTGAATGCCGCTAAATTTGATAAGCGGATTAAAGCAGTGGCCGGCATTTGTCCTGCTGATGTGGGAACGATTTACCGGGAAACCTTTGGTCAAAATGATCAAGCTTTGATTAAAAGCTTAGAGGACATGGCTAAGCAACGAACTGCTGAAGCTCAAGGTGAACCAATTAAATATATTCCTGCTTTACCAGCTAGCCAAGAAGAACGGGAAAAAGCTGGAATTAATGATATTGACATTAAACAAGCCATTGATTACTACCTTACTCCTCGTGGTCATGATGAATTTGCACCTAATCAGTATGTTTACAGTAGCGTTTCTATGATGATTAATTTTGATCCAGCAATTTTGGCAGAAAAATTAGCTACGCAACCATTAGAAATTATTGTTGGAGACGTTCCGGGAGCCTTTGGTTCTTACCGGTTTGGTTACGAATATTATGATAAGGCTGCTGCTGATGATAAAGAATTAGTTGTCTTGCCAGGTGTAAGTCACTACGACCTTTATGATCAACCAGAAGCAACTGATACGGCTGTAGCAAAGCTAAATGATTTCTTTGGCAACCGGTTATAAGATTCGTTTTATGAATGTAGATGAGGGATTAGTTTAATTTATTCCTCGTTTGCTAAAAGGATGCATTTATTGTTAATCTTCTTATATTTTTTGATGAGATTGTTTCTCATGATGTAACTTTTAAGAAATTTAGTTACTAAGTTGTGGAAATTAACAAAACAGCTGAATAATAAAAATGGGATTAGTCGTTTCAGACTAATCCCATTTTTATTATGATTTTAATGTTTCTTTGAGTGCCCAAATAGATTTAACTGCACAGCATATAAAGAAGATTAATCCAATGATATAAATGACTCTCAATATCATTGGATCGTTTTTGTAACAAATGGCAGATATAGAAAGCCAGATTGCAATCAATGATGCAATCATTTGTACGATTGGCCAGCCGATTTTTTTGATTGTTTGCATAGATTAATTTTCCTCCGTTTCTTTTTATTATTTTTTTAAGCGTTTTATGATTACTAGGCTAGCTTTAATTGCGCAACACACCACGAAGATTAACATAATGATGCAAATTCCTCTTAGAAATAGAGGTGCATTCTGGTTACAAAATCCGACTGCTGCTATCCAGATAGAAATAAGGGACGCAATTAATGAAACAATTGACCAACCAAGGTTATTTTTTATTGGCATAGAAATTCTCCTTTGCTTGCTTGTGTTTTTATGCTTGCTTGATTTTATCTTTCAGAGCTAGTGCAATTTTAATCGTACAAATGGCAAAATAAATTACCGCTAAAGTGACAAGGACTAACATTATTGTGGGGAGCGGTTTGGTAAAAATTCCGTATAATCCGGTTCCCATTAAAAATAAACCACAGATAATCTGGAAAATGTTGCCACCAATACTGGGATATATTTTGACAAATTTAAACTTCATAATTCATCCTCCTTCTTTTCCTTATTCGTAGTTTATCAAGTTAAAATCGGTTAAACTACCTTCATTCCGCGCTTGAGTAGTTTTTAAGACAGATGATTAATGATTAAGACATTGCTTTAATTAGTAATAGTTTGTAACCTTTTATAAAAAGGTTCATCAGCTTTTCTGAGAAAGGGTATTAGTTTATGAAATTATCAGAAAAAATTAAGCAGGCGCGGATGGAAAATAATCTAACCCAGCAGCAACTTTCTGACGAAATCAACATCTCCAGAAAAACTTTATCGGGCTGGGAGAATGACCGAAGTTCTCCCAACGTTGAATTACTTCATGATTTAGCCAAGTGCTTAAATAAAGATGTTTTATATTTTATTGAAGATCAGTCTGAATTTAATGAAGGAGAACTGGCGACTGAAAATTCACTAATTTTAAGAAGATTGGTGAGCATCATTTCTCTTTGTTTGAATGTCTTCTTTGTCTTGGTAATCTTGTACGTCTTCTTTAAATAGTTACTATAAAAGAGAAAAAGTCTATCTCAGTTGTGTGAGGTAGACTTTTTTGTTTGATTTAATTAATTTTCCACAACCACTTTTCCCATCATTTGGTGGCTCTCCACTAACTTAGTGGCCGCCCGTAAGTTTTCGGCGTTGATAGGGCTGAACGTTTTAGTCAACGTGGACTGTAACTGGCCTTGATCTAAAAGCTGGCTGACTTGGTCAAGAATTTCGTGTTGGGTAATCAAGTTCGGGGTTTGATACCACGACTTGGTGTACATCCATTCCCAACCAAAGCGGACCATCTTCCGTTTCAACGGTTGAAAGTTGAGATCTTTGCCACTCCCAGTCGTCGAAACAATGGTTCCAAGCGGAGCGATTAACTGACTAATGTCATCCCAATAGTGATCCAGATTTTGGAGTTCGAGGACGTAGTTAACCGTTTCAAAGCCCAGCTGATGCACTTGTTCCACCAGATTTTGATGGTAATCAACCGTGTAATCGGCGCCGTGCTGCAGCGTCCAATCCTTGGTTTGCGGAGTTCCGGCGGTGGCAATGACTTGCAGTCCGGCTAAGTGGGCTAACTGGGTGGCTACAGACCCGACGCCCCCAGCGCCGTTGATGATTAAAATCGATTGTTGGGCATTGGCTTCGTGATGGTTCCGGTCAATGTTCATTTGCTCAAATAGTGATTCCCAAGCAGTGAGACTCGTGAGGGGCATGGCGGCTGCTTCAGCGGTAGTTAGTTGCTGCGGAGCATGACCGACAATGCGTTCATCAACGGCTTGGTATTCGCTGTTGCTACCAGGCCGATTGTAAGCTCCCGCATAAAAGACGCGGTCACCAACATTGAATAAGCTCACGTTTGATCCCGTTTTAACCACAGTTCCGACCGCATCGTAGCCGATGATTTTTGGTTCATTTAGAGTCGATGATTGCCCTTTACGGGTAAAAATATCAACCGGATTGACCGATACGGCGTCTACTTGGACCAGTAAATCATGGTCATTAAGCGTTGGAATGGCTGTTTGAAATTCAAAGAGACTCTCGGGATTATCGATGGGTAAGTAGTGGGTGTAGCCGATGGCATTCATAAGTTCTGTCATGATGGTTCTCCTTTGTTGGTTGATTTTACCCCTAGTATAAACTCTGCTTCCTTCAAATTTCTGGAATTTAGTTTATTAGGTCTGGGCTTTGGGGCTATCAAAATGGTAAACTAATTTCAATTTCAGTCGAAAACTAACAGAAAGGGATTTCCAATGTTTCAAGTTCAGCACCTCCAAGACATGAATCCAGTGACCGTCTACCAAATTTTGCGGGCTCGCTCCCAAGTCTTTGTTGAGGAACAAAAAATTGATTATTGTGATCCGGATGACCAGGATTTAACGGCCTTACATTTGTTTGAGCAGTCGGACCAGGGGGAAGTAATTGCCTATGCTCGGGTATTTCGGGATGGAGACCACGTGACCTTTGGCCGAGTACTTACAAGTGCTGCAGTTTGCGGAACTGGGAAAGGGCGCGAATTGTTAACCGCCATTCTCAAACTATGCCAAACTCGATTTCCTGGGTTACCAATTGTGATTAACGCGCAAATGCAGGCAGTTGGTTACTACGAAAAACAGGGATTCGTAATTGAAGGCGAGCCGTTTTTAGAAGTTGAGTTTCCGCACGTGCGGATGAGGTATCGGCATCGATTAGTAGATTGCTAATTCGTCTTTAATGTCTTTTTGTTATTATTTAGTTAATTAATCATAAGGAAATTAATATTTAGAGGTTTTTAATATGACGATATTAAATTCGAACAGTAGTAGTCCATGTCTTTTTATAAGATTTGATAAAAAGGGAGCTCATTTCAATGACTTTATCAATAGAAAATTATATTTTTCGTCATTAAATGCTTTTCATAAAAGTGGATTGTTAAATGGACAAGGTGATGAATTAGAAGGTGTTTTTCCTGGGAATGCTAATGAAGGATTAAATCGCGTAGATACATTTGTTCCCGCTAATTTAAATAAATTTAAAATATTATCGTTAACTGGATGTTATCCTAAAGACGTTATTGAAGTAAGTAGTGGTTATCCTGATAAAACAGCCATTGAACCCTCTGAGGAATTTAAAAATAACTTAATTAATAGTGATATGAATAAAGATCGTGAAGGATCTTGTATTTTATTTAGAGACATTTACGTTTTTGTTGATAAATTTAATAAAAAATATAAATGTCAAGGATTATATTTATCTTTAAATAAAGTGAGATATTCAACTAATGTTATTCGACAGATTGCTAATAGAAAATTAAATTCTTCCACCATAGTAGATACAAAAGAAATTATATATTTATTATCATTAAAGCGTGATGAATATAGGTATCAACAAGAATGGAGATTTATACTATCTGGAGATGGAGTTCCGGTAAAAGAACAGCCAATTGATGTAAGCGATTTAATTAAACCTGAGCATTGGTTTCGTCCTTTTTATAAAAGGTAATTGGTTCTTAAAACATAAAATAAACCCTTTGAGCTATAGAGATATAACTTAAAGGGTTTATTTATTTTAATTATTCATGCTTTTTCAACCACTTTACCAATTCCACTCGTTGTAACTTTCCGTTCGCAGTCTTAGGCAGGTGGTCAACCAAGTGAAGTTCTTTGGGGAACTTGTACTTAGCCAGTTTGCCGGTGAGAAATTCCTGGACTTCTGCCAGATTCCAAACCTGGTCCGTCACTAAAAAAGCGACTGGGATGGAGCCCCAAGTGGCATCGGTTTTACCCACGACGGAACTTTCTTGCACACCAGGTAGTTGATTCAACACCTGCTCAACTTCGTGGGGATAAATGTTTTCGCCTCCGGAAATAATGAGTTCGGTGAGTCGACTTTTGACGTACAAAAAGCCTTCATCGTCGACGTAGCCGAGATCACCGGTCCGAAACCAACCAGATGCCGTTGTTTTCTCCGCCAGTCGTTGCGGTTGGTTCAAGTAACCCGGGGTCAGATTATCGCCTTTGAGCAGGATTTCACCGATTTCGCCAGGGCGACTCACATTCGCAATCTTAAGACTAACCGGAAAGAGCGGTTTGCCCACCGAGCCTAGCTTTCGTTGGGCATCAGCTGGATTGAGCGCTACGACCTGCGAGGCCGTTTCCGTCATCCCGTAGGATTGAATCACCGGGATGTGTTTTTGCTCACATTGATCCAGCGTGGCCTGATCAATTGCGCCACCCCCTAAGAGCATGTAGCCAAAGTTATCAGAGTAAGGTTCGTGTTTTGCAGCCAATAACTTTTTGAGCATGTAAGGCACCACCGAAATGATGGTTCCTTGACCGTGCACCAAATCCTGCGTGATGGCCTGGGGATCAAAGTGTTCGTATAACCGCACTGGCATGCCGTACAACAGGCTCCGCATTACAATCGAAAGACCACTGATATGGTACAACGGGACGGCACAAATCCAGCAATCGGATTTTGTGACTGGCAAGTTTAATTCAGCCCCCATCGCACTCGTCCAGTGGTTGCGGTAACTTTGACAAACTCCCTTGGGGCGTCCGGTCGTTCCTGACGTGTACATAATGCTAGCTAACGCATCCAGATCGGTTGGTTGGGCCGTCCAGTCAGCTTGCGGCTGCCATTCCAGCTGATCGAGAGCCAGGAGTTTCACAGCGGCCGCAGCCTGTAATTGTGGCAGAAATTCCTGGGTGGTTAAAACGGTCTGCACCTGGGCATCTTTGATTTGATACTGTAGTTCGGGAATCGTTAGATGCTTATTGAGACACACAATTGGTTCACCGAGTTGCTGCAGCGCCAGGATCCCCATGTATAACGCAGGGGTGTTGTTACCTAGGATGGCAACGCGCCCTGGTTTTACTAACCGCGGTTGTAAGCGGGCACAGAGACCATTAACTTGTCGTTGCAGTTCTTGAAAGCTCCAGTGCTGGTCGTGAAAAGAGAGCGCCAGCCGTTTGGGCGTTAGTTGGGTTCGTTTTTGTAACCAATTATCCATTGTGAACCTGGTTTCTAAGGAAATTTCGGGAATTGGTCAAAGTTTGGTTTTCGTTTTTCCAAAAAGGCGTCGCGCCCTTCCTTAGCTTCATCACTGGTGTAGTAGAGAAGGGTGGAATCACCAGCTAGTTGTTGAATTCCGGCTAAACCATCAGTGGCAGCGTTCATAGAAGCTTTGATTAACCGGAGTGCCATTGGTGAACGTTGTAAGAGCACGTCACACCAGTCGAGGGTTTCTTGTTCCACGTCGGCTAACGGCACAACTTTGTTAATCCAGCCCATTTGAAAGGCTTCGTCGGCAGTATAGGTCTTGCACGTGAACCAAACTTCCTTGGCCCGTTTGATCCCAATTGTGTCGGCCAGTAATCCCGAGCCATAACCACCGTCAAAACTACCAACTTTTGGCCCAGATTGGGCAAACTTGGCGTTGTCAGCAGCAATTGTTAGGTCGCAGACGAGTTGGAGGACGTTTCCTCCGCCGACGGACCAACCCCGCACCATGGCAATCACGGGCTTCGGAATCACCCGGATCAGGTGTTGTAGGTCGAGGACGTTTAAGCGGGGAATGTGGTCACTACCGACGTAACCGCCGTTGCCCCGGACACCCTGATCGCCACCGGAACAAAAGGCCAGGTCACCTTGACCGGTTAAAATAATCACGCCGATGGTTTCGTCGTCGCGGCATTGGGCGAAGGCATCAATCATTTCATTGACGGTTTGCGGGGTAAAAGCATTCCGTTTTTCGGGTCGGTTAATGGTAATTTTAGCAACCTTATCACAGCGTTCAAACAGGATATCTTGGTATTGATTTGGAATTGTTTCCCAGGTAGTTGTCATAAGAACCTCCAATGGTAATAATGGAATAAACTGTAGCAAACTAACGGAAGTGGTGAAGAACGTGAATTTACTTGAACTATTGAACATTCAAACCGAGCTCGTAACGCCCGAGCGGGTGGTGTTGACCTTAAATGTGACCGAACGGGAGCAACAACCTTACGGCTTGATGCATGGCGGGATGAGCTGTGTGTTAGCGGAAACAGCTGCCAGTATCGGAGCTAATCAACAATTAAGGTCTGACGAAGCTGCCGTGGGCGTTAACATTGAAACCCATCACTTAGCCTCGGTTCGTACGGGACTGGTCACCGCGACAGCGACTCCCGTACAACGGGGTCATCGTCTTCAAGTTTGGCAGGTGAACATCAAGCACGCCGACCAGTTGGTTAGCACCAGCACCGTTACGCTCACCAAGCATCCGTTAGTAGGCCATTAGTCTTATTTTAGCAAACTCTTGGGGCTGGCTCCCCCGTTGTAACTAAAATTTAATTCAGCGTTAGGAGTCCCATTGGGCTAACGCTCCCGATAGTGCTGCACTGAGCGCTAGGGCCAGTGGATCTGAAGTGGGAAGATATTGCTTAATGAGTGGTTGCTGGTTGAGCTTAATTTCAAAGTAGTTAGAAGTCCCAATTGTTCCATTTACACTAGCGATCTGCAGGAGTTGGGGTTGCCAGAGCTCAGCTGGGGAAATGTGGTTGAGGACGGCGGGGAAACTCGGGGCTGCTTTAGTCAGTTCAATTACCATGAGGGCCGGTTGCCAGACAGTCGGATTACGGAGTAAGGCAGTGAACCAGTTTTTAGTGATCTCATCGGCTGGCAGTTGACTATACTGACCTTGATAGGCGCGGGCAAGTTTGATCAGGTCCCTGTCAGTGATTTGTTGTTGTTGAAAATAAGCCTGGATTAGCTTAGCAGCCGTTTCATTATCATTCATTTTGCTGCTCCTTTCCTAGGCCGGGGCGAGAAAGAGCACCAGTTGGACGAGCACGAGGGCACCAAGTAAAACCAGCCAGTCTCTTTTTGTGATTCGGATGGGATTGGCAAAGGTCCGGGGTTGATCCTCCACAAAGCCCTGTGATTCCATGGCGCGGGCGAGGTGATTAGACCAGCCAAGGGCGACAACTAGCGCCTTGAAGTAAATCGTGGGTCCCCACGGATGCAAAACTTGCCCCCGCATGTTACCGCTGGCCCGGATCACTTTTAGTTCCTGTTGAAACCGAGGGACGAGGTTGATGGCCGCAAGCACCCCGTAGACAAATTTGGACGGCACGTGGGCATTTTGTTCCAGGGCTTGTGCTAAGCGGAGCATGGGTGTTGTTAGTGAAAAGCTTAGCCCAAGATACACGTAGGCGTAGAGTCTGGTGAAGAGGACGCTACCCATGTACAAACCGTTGGTGCCGTAGTACACCTGGGAAAAGAAGATTCCAAGGGCGGGTAACAAAGCAATTAAACTGAACGTGCCCACCGTTTTGAGCTGGCGTCCTTGTTTCCAGATGAGGTAGCCAAGGCAGACGATGATTAACGCCAGATTAATGGTTAAATTGGGGATTAGTGAAATTTCAAAGGCGATTAAAACGATTAATAGTAATTTTAGGGCGGGATTCATTAGTGAGCCTCCTGATAGGTAAACGTGTGATCGGCAAGGTGGAGGTGATATTCATAGAAGCCGGGCGTAGCAAAGCGCTGGTGGCTAATGACTAACAATAGGTGATCAGGACCTTGGTACTGTTGTTTTAGTAGTTTCTGCACGGTGACCACCGAATCCTGATCCAATCCAGCAAAGGGCTCGTCTAGGAGTAAAATTTTTGGGTTGCGAATTAACATCACCAGGATTTGGAGTTTCTTTTGCTGTCCGCCACTTAAGGTGTAAACACTTTGTTGCTCGTGGCCCGTCAGCTGTAATTGTGCTAATGCGTGCTGAATTGATTCTTTGTTCCACGTGGAACACTGGCTAGTTTGAAGGGATAATTCTAATTCTTCGGCGACGGTGACCCGTAACAATTGATCAGGGGCTGATTGAAAAACCAGTCCCAACTGGTCGTAGTAACGTTTGTTTTTGATTTTTTGAATGTTGTGGTGGTTCAGGTCAATGGTCCCGGCGTACTTTTGGAGCTTGCTGAGACTCTTTAAAAGAGTGGATTTCCCGCTCCCACTGGGACCAGTTAGTAACGTGCAGCCCGCTGGAATTCGAAGGGATGGTACCGACAGCAATGTAGTGGCTTCATAACTAATTTGATAGTCCTGGAGTTGAAACAGGCCACTATCAGTCGAAGGAAGCGTAAAACGTTGCGCTGGTTGCTGCCGGTTTGCAAATAATTCAGCCTGGGCAGCTGGAGATAGGAGTTGGAGCTCGTGAGTTCCGGGTTCTACGGTGACAACGTGGTCTACCAGATCCTGATAACCGGTTAAATCATGATCGGAAACAATGATGGTTTTGCCCCGTTCGTTTTGCAGTTGCTGGAGTTTGCGCAGGATGTCTCGTTTAGATTGCGGATCAATGCTTGCAAACGGTTCGTCCAGCAGAAAAATGGCCGGATCAAGCGCAACCATGGTGGCTAAAATGGCCTTTTGTTTTTCCCCCCCAGAAAGGGAGAGCACCTGCCGGTCGGCGAGATGGCCGATTTGACAAAAATCTAAGGCAGCGTGAATGCGATCGGGGATGAGCTCTGGATCAGTTTGCTGATTTTCCAAAGCAAATTGGAGCTCGCCAGCGACCGTTTGCATCACAAACTGTTGGTTGGGATCTTGGAGCATCAAGCTCACTAGTTTAGAACGGTCCTCAGCCGGTAATTGGTCGAGAGGTTGTTGGTTGAGGGTAATTGTCCCTTGATATTCCTGGGTGCTTAACCCAGCCATCAATTCCAATAGGGTTGATTTACCACATCCAGATGGGCCACTTAACAGCCAAAATTGACCGGTGGGAATTTCTAACTGAACGTCGTGAAACAAAGGTTCTGGTTGATTCGGGTATTTAAAACTAAAATGTTGCAGTGTGACTGCTGCTTCCATAGCTTCCTCCAATAAAAAACCGCCCTCCAAGATGGGGGACGGTTGAATTTTTTTGCGACAACTGTGTGTCAGGTTACCTCCGCTAGCATTACCTAGATCAGGTTCAACGGGTATTATCTCAGCCGTAAATTGGCACCCCAGCTATTCGATTACGTTTAGTATACCAGATTTAACTTTCGGTGGGAGGATTATAAAAGTGACATTTAGAGGAAACTGTTCGGCGCAAAAGGGCAGTAGCACGGCAATGTTATCAATCAGGTGGGCAATTTGCTCCAGGTTTGGCACAATTAAACCAACTATGTGTAAAGGATGGAACATTTATGAGAATAAAAGAACTGACTTACTGCGCGTTAATGATTGCCATCATTGCGTGTCTCGGATTAATTCCGTTGATTACGATTCCCTTTTTACCGGTGCCCATTTCGTTTCAAACGGCCGGGATCATGCTGGCGGGATCTTGTTTGGGACGCAAACTCGGTTTTTGGAGCGTGACTCTCTTCTTGCTGTTAGTTGCCGTAGGACTCCCACTGTTAGCTGGTTTTCGGGGTGGGTTCGGCGTTTTCTTTGGTCCCACCGCTGGGTATTTAATCAGTTGGCCCTTTTGTGCTTATGCAATCGGATGGCTAGTTGATCACTTGGCTAGACGCCCCCGTTTTTGGGTCTTTTTAATTGCCAACTTAGTGGGAGGAATGGTCTTGATGAACCTCGTTGGGGCAGCGTATCTTGTTTGTCAAAGTGGATTGTCTTTCGTCCAAGTTTTAATTAGTAGTGTCGCCTTTTTACCAGTGGATGCGGTGAAGGCCATCGTCGTTTCCCTAATTGCGGCTCAGCTGCAGCGACATCATTTACTTCCCCATTTTCATTAAAAAAAGAGACACTTTTTCGAAAAGTGTCTCTTTTAAGTTGGTTAAACGTCTAAATCAGTTTCACTCGGTTTAGCAGTGTCGTCCGTAGTTGGGGTTGTGTTTTTTTCATTTTCCGCTTGTGCATCTGTTGCGGCTTGGGGTTCTTCTTTTTCAATTCCGTAAGCCACCCGAACCTTGTGGGTTAATTCATCCACTAGTTCTGGTTTTTCTTTTAGATTTGCAACGGTCTTATTTAATCCTTGGCCTAAGCGTTCTTCACCATAGGAATACCAGGATCCAGACTTGTTAATGATGTCTTTTTCTACGGCCAGGTTTACCATGTCAGCGACTGGTTCAATTCCGTGACCAAAACTCATCAACGTGTCAACCGTCTTAAAGGGCGGAGCAACCTTGTTTTTGGCCACTTTAATCTTAGTCTCTTTTCCGACGATTTCTTGACCATCTTTGGACTGCTTACTTCCGCTGACCCGTAGCCGAATGCTGGAGTAGAACTTCAAAGCCCGACCACCAGGAGTGGTTTCGGGATTACCAAACATTACTCCCACTTTTTCTCGCAGTTGGTTAATGAAAATCACTACGGTTTTGGTTTTGTTAATGTTGGCCGTCAGTTTCCGGAGGGCTTGAGACATTAGACGCGCTTGTAGTCCCACGTGGGAATCGCCAATATCACCTTCGATTTCAGACTTTGGAACAAGCGCCGCCACGGAATCAACTACGATTAGGTCAATTGCACCGGAACCAATTAGGGCATCCGCAATTTGCAGTCCTTCTTCACCAGTTCCCGGTTGGGAAAGAAGCAAGTCATCGATGTTAACGCCCAGTGCCTTTGCGTACTCGGGATCCATCGCATTTTCGGCATCAATATAAGCCGCGGTCCCGCCGTTTTTCTGTAATTCGGCGACGGCCTGGAGGGCAATCGTCGTTTTCCCAGACGATTCTGCTCCAAAGATTTCAACCACCCGGCCGCGGGGGAAACCACCAATTCCAAGGGCAATGTCTAAGGATAAAATCCCCGTGGAAATGGCTTCAACGTTGGAGCTTGGTGATTCACCCATCCGCATGATGGCACCAGTTCCGAATTCTTTTTTAATTTGCTTTAAAGCTTTGTCAAGTTCGGCTTGACGAGCATCTTGTGCGCTCTTTTTTGAATTTGTGGCCATTCAAAGCACCCTTTCTGTTCAATGTGAACATATGTTTGGTTCCTCAATAATAATTATTCTACGCTATTAAGTACGAAATTCCAACCCAAAACGGTTCTTTAATGAAGCCGATTTGGTGAAAATGATTTCGCGTGGGCTTCGTTAATTATAACTTATTTTGAGAAAGGTGTATCTTTGCAAAAAATTAACCATTATAATGAATCAATAATTAAACTAGTTTGCTAAAGGAGGTTTTTAGGATGAATAAAATTTGGGAACGATTGACCCGAAAAGCTTCGGCACAGGGATTAATTGATCAAGATTCCCGCTTAGAACCCCATATGACCACGAAGGATTTGCTGGGGCTGGGCTTGGGAATGGTGGTTGGAACCGCCATTTTTACCTTGCCTGGAATTGTAGCGGCAGAACACACGGGACCAGCGGTGGCCCTTGCCTTTTTGGTGGGGGGAATCGGTGCGGGACTAGCGGCGTTAGCTTATGCTGAAATGGCTGCTACTTTACCAGTTGCCGGGTCGGCCTTTTCGTGGATTAGTGTGTTGTTTGGAGAAGGTTTTGGTTGGATTGCCGGTTGGTTGATGCTGTCTGAATACTTTTTGGCAATTACCTTTGTGGCATCCGGCTGGTCAGCTTACGTCCAGGGATTTTTAGGGGAGTTTGGTTTCCATCTCCCAGCGTATCTAGCGTCTGGATACAACCCGAAAACGGGAGGCTTTTTTGACGTATTTGCGGCGCTTTCCATCATCTTAGTAAGTTTATTATTGAGTCGGAAAATGGCGGGAGTTAATAAGCTTGAAAACCTGTTGGTGATCTTAAAGGTTGCCGTGGTGGTAATGTTCATCGTGGTGGGATTAACGGCCATTCACCCCGCTAACTACCACCCGTTTATCCCGGCGCACCGTCCGGGGACCGCTTTTGGTGGTTTTACTGGAATTCTGGCTGGAGCAGCCCAGGTCTTTGTGGCATACGGGGGCTTTGATGTGATTGCTTCTAATACCGCCGAAACAAAGGATCCAGGCAAGAACATGCCTCGAGGAATTTTAGGGACGTTGATCATTGGAAGTTTACTGTTTGTGGGGGTTTCCCTGGTTCTGGTGGGAATGTTTAAGTACAGCACTTACGCTGGAAATGCCGAACCATCAGCCTGGGCCTTGCGCCACACTGGCCATCTGCTGACGGCAAACATGCTGTCGTTGGTAGCAATTGTTGGGATTTTTGCCTCGCTAATTGGGACTCAACTAGCTAGTTCCCGGTTAGTGTATGCCTTTGGTCGGGATGGACTATTACCCCGCAAATTAGGTCGGGTTAACAAGAAGCACAATCCTGCCAACGCGCTGCTCGTGGTTACGGTGGCTGCCGTAGTAGTCGGAGCAATGCTACCGTTTACGTTCCTAGCCAACTTGGTTTCAGCCGGAACGTTGATTTCTTTCATGTTCGTGTCTCTAGGAATTTATGCTCTGCGACCGCGTGAGGGGAAGGATCTGCCGGTTCCAAAGTTTCGGATGCCATTGTACCCGGTCCTACCAGCACTTTCAGCTCTGATTTCGTTCGTAATCTTTTGGGAATTAAGTAACGATGCTAAAATCTTGACCCTCTGCTGGTTTGTGATCGGGGTATTAATTTACATCTTCTACGGAGCCCGTCATTCTAAAACGGCAGACGGCCAATCCGAGCAAGGAGGGGTATAGTCTGTGAAGAATGATTTAAGCGCCGGTGCCGGGTTTAAAGATACCATTCCCACCCTCTCTGGTTACATTGGGGTGGGGCTTGCATTTGGGATCGTGGCTAAAGCCGCTGGACTGAACGTCTTGATCATTGTGCTCATGTCAGCCATTACCTATTCTGGGGCAGCACAATTTGTGATTGTGAGCATGCTGGTCTCTGGAAGTTCCTTTTCTGCCATCGTGTTATCGGTGTTTTTGTTGTCGGCCCGAATGTTGCTGATGGGAATGACGGTGGCGCCGGTCATGAAGAAGGAGTCGTTACTGCGCAACGTCATCATTGGTTCGTTACTAACGGATGAAACCTTTGCATTAAGCATGAACAAATTGAATTACACCAAGCGCCAGTTATCCTTTGATTGGTTGAATACTGCAAACGTAGTTGCCTATTTAACCTGGATTATTTCCTCAGGAATTGGTGGCTCCCTAGGGAGTTTAATTCCGAATCCCAACCGCTTTGGTTTGGATTTTGCCTTCTTGGCCATGTTCATCGGTTTACTGTATTTACAGGTAGCGGCTGATCGAACGATTGACCGGCGGCTACAGGTGATTATGATCCTGCTGACCCTTGCCTTAACCTACGTTGGCTTGATTTTTATTCCCAGCAACTTGTTGTTAATTATCGTAACGCTGGTGGGTTGCGGACTGGGGGTGGTGTTAAAAAATGCCTTCTTTTGAATTTGTGCTCCTAGTTATTGTGGGCTGTGGATTAGTAACCTGGTTGAATCGGGTGCTTCCATTTCTGCTTTTAAAACGATTTGAATTGCCAATGGCTGCGGTGGAATTTTTAAGCTTTGTTCCGGTGGTAATCATGGCAGCCCTCTGGTTTACCGGATTGTTTCACCAACACCTGGGCCAGTTGCCAAGTTTAGACTGGCCGAACCTGATTTCGTCCGTGCCGACGGTAATTGCTGCAGTGGTCAGTAAAAATCTGTTGGTAATTGTGGCGGTCGGGGTGATTTCGCTGGCCTTAATTCGGCTGGTGATGTAGCCACCTTTTTGTAAACTAACTAAAAAAGCTTCGAAAACTAAATTTAGTTTTCGAAGCTTTTCGTTTAGAGGACTAATGTGAACCACAGCAGCAGTAACGCAAGCAAAATAATGATGAGAATGATTAAGCGGACCGGTTGCGTGCGCGGTTGATGGGTTAAGACCCAAATTAAAGCCGCGGCAGTCACCAGAAGGGCCGTGCTAACCATAATAATCAGTTTCCACATTACTGCTGAGGTTCCCATTGTGATTTTCTCCTAGTGTAATTCGATTTGGTAAGCGAAGCGGTCGTCTTCTTCAATCTTAGTTCGGATAATTCCCCGTTTAGTAAAACCGCTAGCTAAGATGATGTGTTGCATCCCTTCGTTTTTCGGATGAGTGTCGATTCTGACGTCTTTAAACCCAAGTAGGCTTGAAATGGTGAGGAGCCCACTAATTAATTTGTAAGCAAGGCCTTGACCGCGGTAGTTGTTAGAAACCGCAACCCGGTGAATGGCAGAGTAGTGAGCTTCAGAACCGTGTTCCCATTCTCCTTCTTCCATTTCCAGGTAGTCAGGGTCGATGCCCAGGTGTAGCGTTGCGGAACCGGCAACCTTGCCATCTACTTCTAAGACGTAGGCGATTCCGTTATCAACGTCGCGTTTAATGTCGTCTCGAGACGGGTATGACCCTTGCCATTGGTCAATCCCTTGCTCCTTGAGGAATCCTCTTCCAGCGTTAATGATTTCGCTGATGTCATCTAAGTCCTTTTCAGTTGCTTTACGAATGTAAATACAAGTCATAATCAAACACTCCCTTACTATTTTAAGTCAACGATTTTCCATTATAAAGAATTGTGGTGCTGATGACAACTAAGATTGTTACTGCGGTAAATGGAGACTGTAGGCCATTGCCATTCCCCCACCGATACAAAGAGTGGCAAGCCCTCGTTGGTTGCCCGTGCGGTGCAGATTGTGGATTAGGGTAGTCAAAATCCGGGCGCCGGAATCTCCCAATGGATGACCCAGGGCAATTGCTCCTCCAGAGATGTTCAGTTTGGCGGGATCAATGTGGAGATCTCTTGCTACGGCTACACTTTGCGAAGCAAAGGCCTCGTTTAATTCGACTAGATCAAAGTCATCAATGGTTTCGTTTGTTTTGCCAAGAAGTTTGGTGACGGCGTGGTAGGGAGCATAGCCCATGATTTGGGGATCGCAGCCCGCTTCGGCATAGTCATCTAGGATGGCTTCGGGAGTTAAGCCCAGTTCGGTTGCTTTTTCTACCGACATTAGTACGAGGGCAGAGGCGCCATCGTTGAGGCTAGCGGCATTCCCGGCGGTTACCGTTCCGTCTTGAGCAAAGGCGGGGCGTAACTTTCCCAGTTTCTCCAAGCTTGTATCAGTTCGAATTGTTTCGTCAGTGGTGATGGTGACGGTATGTTTCTTGTTCTTGATGGTAATGGGGACCACTTCGTCGGCAAATGCTTGCTGTTCAGTGGCCCGTGCAGCTTGTTGGTGTGATCGTAATGCAAATTGATCTTGTTCTGCGCGGGAGACGTTAAACTGATCAGCGACCGTTTCAGCGGTGGTACCCATGGGTTGGTGGCTGTCAGCGTCGTTTAAACCATCACTTTCGATGCTGTCTTCTAGTTCGAAGCTGCCAAACGGATGACCACCGCGGACCTGTCGGTTTAGGTAGGGAGCGTTGGACATGCTTTCCGTTCCTCCAACGATGACAACGTCACAGTCACCGGTTTGAATGGCGGTTTGTCCCATTCGAACGGCTTTCATTCCAGAACCACAAACTTGATTAATGGTACAGGCCGTACTGCTGGCCGGAATGCCACTGTTAAGCTCAATTTGGCGGGCAACGTTTTGACCACCACCGGCTTGAATGACGTTTCCAAAGATGACTTGGTCAACTTGACTGGCAGTTAGTCCACTATCTTCTAACACGGCCTTAGTCACAATTGTCCCCAGTTCGACTGAAGTTAGTTGGCTGAGCTGACCGTTGATTTTACCAATCGGGGTTCGTTTGGCACTAATTACTGCAATTTTTTTCACGATCTCACTCCTTGGTGAATTAATTTGATTGTCTATTATATCGAGAGCACTTTTGATAGTATAATTGATGAGACGAAAGGATGGTAGTTATATGGATAAAATGCAACGATTTCAAGCAGTTGGTCAAGAGATTGATCATTGGTTAGAACAGATTAATCAGGAACCTGACGTGGCACAATTGAGTGACGCTAAACGAGAAGATTTAGCCACCATCATTGATAGCTTCGTAGAGATTGCGGTGGTTGGAATGGGAAAGGAACCTAGCCAATGGGACGATCAGCTGGTGGGGGATGTGATGTTTTCACGGTTTGTTGTCTTATTGGAAGAAGACGAGCAGACGCAGGCTCTCTATGACTTAATCCCGTTTGCTCTCAAAAAACTATTTGGATACCTAGGTAGTCAAAATCAGCTCCCCAATGCCAACCATTTGATTGACTGGGTAAACATTAACGCCAAGGGCTTAAAATCACTGTATAATCCCAAGTTTGATCAATTCTATCGAGATTTAATTACCGCAATGCGTCGCGAGGGCATTAACATGCAGGATCACCAGGCTGTGGATGAGTTTACGAAGCTGTATCTAAAACAGCATCCGGATGCAGGAATTGAACTGTATGTGGATCAAGATAACTAAATTGACCTTTTTGCACCAAAGGGGTTGACGCAGAGGACTGAACTTGATATATTAAATATCGCTGACGGCGAGTCAGTCATTTCATAACTAATTAATCAGATTTAGTCCTTGACTTAATCATTGAAAAGATGTTATGATAATTAAGTTGTCAAATTGATGGACAACCGAGTAGTTCTTTGAAAACTGAACAAGATTTTGATTACAAAAAGTGTAAGGAATTTTTAAACTAGCGTTTAAAAATTAAACATTTGCGAAGTCAATTCGCTTAATTAACAAATAAAGTAGAGCTAGTAAAGTTCTCATTTAAAATGAGAGTTTGATCCTGGCTCAGGACGAACGTTGGCGGCGTGCCTAATACATGCAAGTCGAACGAGGTCTCCTAAATGATATGACGTGCTTGCACTGAGTTGACTTTAGATCGGACCGAGTGGCGAACTGGTGAGTAACACGTGGGTAACCTGCCCAGAAGTAGGGGATAACACCTGGAAACAGATGCTAATACCGTATAACAACTAAAACCGCCTGGTTTTAGTTTGAAAGCTGGCCTTGGTGCTAGTGCTTTTGGATGGACCCGCGGCGTATTAGCTAGTTGGTGAGATAATAGCTCACCAAGGCGATGATACGTAGCAGACCTGAGAGGGTAATCTGCCACAATGGGACTGAGACACGGCCCATACTCCTACGGGAGGCAGCAGTAGGGAATCTTCCACAATGGACGCAAGTCTGATGGAGCAACGCCGCGTGAGTGAAGAAGGGTTTCGGCTCGTAAAACTCTGTTGTTAGAGAAGAACGACTGTGAGAGGAACTGCTCACGGCGTGACGGTATCTAACCAGAAAGTCACGGCTAACTACGTGCCAGCAGCCGCGGTAATACGTAGGTGGCAAACGTTGTCCGGATTTATTGGGCGTAAAGCGAGCGCAGGCGGTTTTTTAAGTCTGATGTGAAAGCCTTCGGCTTAACCGAAGAAGTGCATCGGAAACTGGGAAACTTGAGTGCAGGAGAGGACAGTGGAACTTCATGTGTAGCGGTGAAATGCGTAGATATATGAAGGAACACCAGTGGCGAAGGCGGCTGTCTAGTCTGCATCTGACGCTGAGGCTCGAAAGCATGGGTAGCAAACAGGATTAGATACCCTGGTAGTCCATGCCGTAAACGATGAATGCTAGGTGTTGAGAGGTTTCCGCCTCCCAGTGCCGAAGCTAACGCGTTAAGCATTCCGCCTGGGGAGTACGACCGCAAGGTTGAAACTCAAAGGAATTGACGGGGACCCGCACAAGCGGTGGAGCATGTGGTTTAATTCGATGCTACGCGAAGAACCTTACCAGGTCTTGACATCTTCTGTTAGCCTAAGAGATTAGGTGTCCCCTTCGGGGGCAGAATGACAGGTGGTGCATGGTTGTCGTCAGCTCGTGTCGTGAGATGTTGGGTTAAGTCCCGCAACGAGCGCAACCCTTGTCTTTAGTTGCCAGCATTCAGTTGGGCACTCTAGAGAGACTGCCGGTGATAAACCGGAGGAAGGTGGGGATGACGTCAAATCATCATGCCCCTTATGACCTGGGCTACACACGTGCTACAATGGACGGTACAACGAGTTGCGAAACCGCGAGGTCAAGCTAATCTCTTAAAGCCGTTCTCAGTTCGGATTGCAGGCTGCAACTCGCCTGCATGAAGTTGGAATCGCTAGTAATCGTGGATCAGCATGCCACGGTGAATACGTTCCCGGGTCTTGTACACACCGCCCGTCACACCATGAGAGTTTGTAACACCCAAAGTCGGTTGGATAACCTTTTGGAGTCCGCCGCCTAAGGTGGGACAGATGATTAGGGTGAAGTCGTAACAAGGTAGCCGTAGGAGAACCTGCGGCTGGATCACCTCCTTTCTAAGGAATAATACGGAACCTTACACCGATCAAAGTCTTGTTTAGTTTTGAGAGGATTACTCTCAAACTTGGTTCTTTGAAAACTAGATAATATTATTTTCTGTAAGAATTATATTGATTGATATAATTTTAACCGAGAAAACCATTGTGTAATTTGAGTTTTTTAATGTGTTTAATCGCTAAACTCAATAATTTATAATCCGTAGGATTATAGGTTAAGTTAGAAAGGGCGCATGGTGAATGCCTTGGTACTAGGAGCCGATGAAGGACGGAACTAACACCGATATGCTTCGGGGAGCTGTAAGTAAGCTGTGATCCGGAGATTTCCGAATGAGGAAACTCGATTAGTGTGATGACTAATCACTGCGTAGTGAATTCATAGCTACGTAGAGGTAAACGTGGGGAACTGAAACATCTAAGTACCCACAGGAAGATAAAGAAATTTCGATTCCCAAAGTAGCGGCGAGCGAACTGGGAATAGCCCAAACCGAACCTTCGTGGTTCGGGGTTGTAGGACTGAACATTTGAGTTACAAAAGAATTCGATAGCTGAAGCAGTTGGGAAGCTGCACCAAAGAGAGTGATAGTCTCGTAAGCGAAATTGAATTCCCTCAGTTCAGGATCCTGAGTACGGCGCCACACGTGAAACGGCGTCGGAATCCGGGAGGACCATCTTCCAAGGCTAAATACTCCCTAGTGACCGATAGTGAACCAGTACCGTGAGGGAAAGGTGAAAAGCACCCCGGAAGGGGAGTGAAATAGTTCCTGCAACCATGTGCCTACAAGCAGTCAGAGCCCGTTAAGGGGTGATGGCGTGCCTCTTGTAGAATGAACCGGCGAGTTACAGTTGCATGCAAGGTTAAGCCGAAAAAGCGGAGCCGTAGCGAAAGCGAGTCTTAAGAGGGCGAATTAGTATGTTGCCGTAGACCCGAAACCAGGTGATCTATCCATGTCCAGGATGAAAGTGCGGTAATACGCACCGGAGGTCCGAACCCGTGTACGTTGAAAAGTGCTGGGATGAGGTGTGGATAGCGGTGAAATTCCAAACGAACTTGGAGATAGCTGGTTCTCTCCGAAATAGCTTTAGGGCTAGCCTCTGAATTAGAATCATGGAGGTAGAGCCACTGTTTGAGCAAGGGGTCCGTCTTGGATTACTGAGTTCAGATAAACTCCGAATACCATTGATTTATGTCCGGGAGTCAGACGATGAGTGATAAGATCCATCGTCGAAAGGGGAACAGCCCAGACCGCCAGTTAAGGTCCCTAAATATATGCTAAGTGGAAAAGGAAGTGGAGTTGCTTAGACAACTAGGATGTTGGCTCAGAAGCAGCCACCATTTAAAGAGTGCGTAATAGCTCACTAGTCGAGTGATTCTGCGCCGAAAATTTACCGGGGCTAAGCATATTACCGAGACTGCGGACGCAACTACGTTGCGTGATAGGAGAGCGTTCTAAGGGCAATGAAGGCAGACCGCAAGGACTGTTGGAGCGCTTAGAAGTGAGAATGCCGGTATGAGTAGCGAAAGGCCAGTGAGAATCTGGTCCACCGAATGACTAAGGTTTCCTGGGGAAGGCTCGTCCACCCAGGGTTAGTCGGGACCTAAGCCGAGGCTGAGAAGCGTAGGCGATGGATAACAGGTTGAGATTCCTGTACTAGTTAATTATGTTTGAACGATGGAGGGACGCAGAAGGCTAAGTTGAGCATCCAGTTGGAAAGGGATGTTTAAAGCGTAAGTCAGGTCAGGAGTGAAATGCTTCTGACCGGGTTGACAAGCGCTGATGAGGATCGAAATTATAGTAGAGAAGCAACTGATGTCACGCTGCCGAGAAAAGCTTCTAGTTAGTAATTAACTACCCGTACCGCAAACCGACACAGGTAGTCGAGGAGAGGATCCTCAGGTGAGCGAGAGAACTCTCGTTAAGGAACTCGGCAAAATGACCCCGTAACTTCGGAAGAAGGGGTGCTGACCGTCAGGTCAGCCGCAGTGAAGAGACTCAAACGACTGTTTATCAAAAACACAGGTTTATGCAAAATCGTAAGATGAAGTATATGGGCTGACGCCTGCCCGGTGCTGGAAGGTTAAGTGGAAAGGTTAGCTTCGGCGACGCCTCGAAATGAAGCCCCAGTAAACGGCGGCCGTAACTATAACGGTCCTAAGGTAGCGAAATTCCTTGTCGGGTAAGTTCCGACCCGCACGAAAGGCGTAACGATTTGAGTACTGTCTCAACGAGAGACTCGGTGAAATTAAGATACCTGTGAAGAAGCAGGTTACCCGCGACAGGACGGAAAGACCCCATGGAGCTTTACTGTAGCTTGATATTGGGTGTTTACATAGCTTGTACAGGATAGGTAGGAGCCATTGAAACCGGGACGCTAGTCTCGGTGAAGGCACCCGTGGGATACTACCCTTGCTATGTGAACACTCTAACCCTGAGCACTAATCGTGCTCGGAGACAGTGTCTGGTTGGCAGTTTGACTGGGGCGGTCGCCTCCTAAATAGTAACGGAGGCGCTCAAAGGTTTGCTTAGAATGGTTGGAAATCATTCTGTAAGTGTAAAGGCAGAAGCAAGCTTGACTGTGAGACTGACTAGTCGAGCAGGGACGAAAGTCGGACTTAGTGATCCGGTGGTACCGTATGGAAGGGCCATCGCTCAACGGATAAAAGCTACCCTGGGGATAACAGGCTTATCTCCCCCAAGAGTTCACATCGACGGGGAGGTTTGGCACCTCGATGTCGGCTCATCGCATCCTGGGGCTGTAGTTGGTCCCAAGGGTTGGGCTGTTCGCCCATTAAAGCGGTACGCGAGCTGGGTTCAGAACGTCGTGAGACAGTTCGGTCCCTATCCGTCGCGGGCGCAGGAAATTTGAGAGGAGCTGTCCCTAGTACGAGAGGACCGGGATGGACATACCGCTGGTGTATCAGTTGCGCCGCCAGGCGCACTGCTGAGTAGCTATGTATGGATGAGATAAACGCTGAAAGCATCTAAGTGTGAAACTCGCCTCAAGATGAGATTTCCCATTCCTTTATGGAAGTAAGACTCCTGAAAGATGATCAGGTCGATAGGTTAGAAGTGGAAGCGTAGCGATACGTGAAGCGGACTAATACTAATCAGTCGAGGACTTAACCAAGTAAAGTGCAGTGGTAAAATCGGAAGAAAATAATATTAGCTAGTTTTGAGGGAACGAAGTTCACTCAGAGTGTGGTGGCGATAGCCTAAAGGATACACCTGTTCCCATGCCGAACACAGTAGTTAAGCTTTAGCACGCCAAAAGTAGTTGGGGGATCGCCCCCTGCGAGGATAGGACGTTGCCACGCAAACCGAAAGGCACTTTCGAAGCAATTCGAAGGTGCCTTTTTTTATCCTAATTAATTTAGCAAAACTATTATAAGAGCAATTTATTGACTAATAGTAAGTTGCTGTGGTTAAATTACAATGATTATAAATTTTTCTTAACTTTCTAAAAAAGGAGTCATTAATATGAAAAAAACATGGAAATGGATCATTGGAATTGCCGTCGTGGTAATTATCGGTGGTTTAGGTTTGTACCAATTTGGTGGTCACGGTAACCAGTCTAAGACCGTTACAATTGGATCTTATGGTCCTGATACTCAGGTCTGGGAGTACATTGCTAAGCTGCCAGAAACTAAAAAAGCCGGAATCAATTTACAGGTTAAGGATTTTTCCGATGGAGTAAGTTTAAACAAGGCTACGATTCAGGGCCAAGTAGACGTAAATGCTTTCCAAATGGAAAGTTATTTGCAGTACTTTAACCAGCACAGTAACAAAGGTAAGTTAGCTGTTTTAGGAACAACTTATCTAGAGCCAATGGGAATTTACTCACACCAGTACAAGTCAGTCAAAGAGATTCCAGATGGAGCTACGATTGCAATTTCTAATAATCCTGCTAACACATCAAGAAGTTTGAAATTGCTACAAAGTGCAGGTTTAATCACGCTTAAGGGTGAACCGAAAGCCGGTCTCTACAGTCTGCAAAACGTGGGTGAGAACCAAAAGGACCTGAAGTTCCAAGAAGTTGATGATCATACTGGTCCTCGGCTCTTACAGGATAAGAACGTTGCTGCTGTTTTGATTGGGAACACAATGGCTCTTCAAAGTCACCTGAACGTGAAAAAGGATGCTATTTATCACGAGCACCTTAATGAAGCTACGAAGGGTAACATTAATGTCATTGCCACCGCTGAAAAGAATAAGAACAACCCCGAATACAAGAAACTAGTTAAGCTTTACCACAGTAAAGCAGCTCAGCGTTACATTAACAAGAAATTTGCGGGGACCAAAATTGATGTTGACAAACCAGTCAGTTATTTTAAGTAGGGGGCGCTAGCTTGAAAGTTGGAATTGCCGCAAACGTGAATCGGCTTAAAACCGAAAATTTTAACCTAGATTACGCTAACTATACGGCGCGGGTTTTCATCGATGTTTTGCAAAAGCACGGAGTAATGCCAGTGATTATTCCAATGACAGATCTAGAGATGGTGCCTGGCTATGTTGATTTAATCGATGGGCTCATTATTCCTGGGGGCCAAGACGTTGACCCGCAATTGTTTGGGGAAACTTCGCAGCAAAAGGAAAGTGTGCACTATCTTCCTCATGACCACTTTGAAATGGCTCTGGTGCGGGAAATGCTGAAACAGCACAAACCATTGCTGGGAATTTGTCGGGGATTACAGGTTATTAATGTGACATTAGGGGGCAGTTTGCATCAGGATGTGAATACTGATTTTCCTACTTCTGCCATTGAACACGTTGAGTTTCAAAAACCACAGGCAGAAATTCATGAACTAGAAGTTGAACCAGGAAGTGCACTGGCACACGCCATGGGCACTCATCCGCAGGTTAACTCCATTCATCACCAAGCGTTAAAAGACGTAGCTGCTCCGCTGCACGTTACCGCTAAGGCTCGCGATGGTGTGATTGAAGGAGCTGAAACCAATGATGCTTCCGTTGTTGGGGTGCAATGGCATCCCGAATTAATGTGGGAGCAAGATCAACGTGATGAACAACTATTTTTGGATTTCTTCTCCCGGATTCAAGCGCAATTAAAGTAAACAAACGCAAAAAGTGGTCCTGCTTTTAACAGGAGCACTTTTTTGTCTAATTAGCTACTAATTTCCAGCATGATTTTAATTTAAGTTCCTTCTAGCACTTGTGATTGTTATAATAAAGTAAATAACGAGACGACCCAGAGAAAGGAATCATTTTTAATGGACAACAAAAAGTTAATTCCATATGAATTTAACCAAATGGACAGCACGACTAAAACCAGCTCGGAATTAATTGCCGAGGGACAACGGTTAGGATTGGATAAGGATTATGGCGACGTCGCTAATTACAAACCTCACAAGCGAAACGTTAAAAAGATTATGGATGTCCGTAATTCATTGCTGTACAAGAAACTGTTAAAGGTGAAGCGGAAACGGATGTCTGAATCGTCTTTTGCGTTTTTTCGAGGAACTGTGGACATCATGAACTATGATCTGGATCGGAGTCCAAACAGTGGTATTAAAACCCTAATTGGGGGTGATGCCCACTTGGGGAACTTTGGTTACTATGGTTCTGCCGAGGGTCAATTGTTGTTTGATATGAATGATTTTGACGAATCTCACGTTGGTTTTTGGGACTATGACGTCAAACGACTGTTAATTAGTGCAATCTTAGTTGCTAAACAACAAGGATTTAACATCAAAAAAGACGTTAATCCTTTCTTACACAAGGTGATGCGGACGTATTTACGTTCGTTAATTCACCTGAATCAGTTGCCGGCCATGGAACGATTCATTACGCCGAATACGCTGCCTAACATTGCGTCGGCTTTTGATGCCATTCATGACGACCGGGATAAGTTTGACAAGTCATTTGCCAAAATCATCAGCAAAACGGTCGAAAAGGCCGTCCGGAGTAATTCTGATTACGCGGTGCAAAAATACACGGAAGTAGTTGAAGGCAAACGTCACTTTATTGAGGACGTGCCCGTAACCAAACACGTTGGTAATAAAACTTACCAACGGCTGGTGAAGGGATACTATGATTACCGGCACCATGCCAGAAGCGACGTGCATCAGTTCCTCTCTGGTTTCCACATCGTAGACATTGTGCGTCACAGTGTGGGAGTTGGTAGCGTGGGAACCCTGTGTTACCTAATCTTGTTAGAAGATGGGGACGGCAACTACCTCGTGTTACAAATTAAACAAGCTTTACCAATCTACCAGAATGATGAAATTTACTTTAACAAACGGCATTCTTCTGGAGAAGAAATTGTTAAATGTCAACGAATTTTGCAGAGCTCTTCTGACCGCTTCTTGGGCTATTTTGATACCAAGAAATACAGTTTTTACGTTCGACAGTTCAAGGATATGAAGGGTTCCGTTAAATTGAATAAATTGGACTGGCCTGCTTACTGTGACTACGTATCCGTCTGCATGAACTTGTTAGCCCGGGCTCACAGTCGCTCTTTGACTTTTCCAATGGTGATTGGCTACTTACAAAGTCAGACCTGGATGGACCGAGCATTCGTGCACTTTGCCAACCAATACGTCAAACAAGTAGAGCTAGACTACCAAACTTTTATTAAGGGAGGGAAACATGGCAACTGAGTTTAACTACAAGGGAAAATGTTATAACCGTGATTTAAGCTGGTTACTGTTTAACCGTCGGGTGATTGAACTCGCAAACGAGACCACCACCCCATTTTTGGATCGCTTTCAATTTTTGGCGATTGCTGCTAACAATCTTGACGAATTTTATAGCGTCCGTGTTCCGAGCTTGCAAAGTCAGATGGAACTGACCAAGGATGGCATTGAGAAAAAATCAGGGCTGCATTATTCTAAGATTTTGAAACAGCTGCATAAACGAAACGAAAAAAACTTTCAGATTCAATACAGCCACTTCACGGGTTTGAGTAAGCAGTTACCCCAAGAAGGATTAGGCAAGCTCACTACGTACAAGCAGTTGGATGAACACCAGCGGGAAAAGGCTGATCAGGTGTTTGACCAACGCATTCTGCCGTTTTTGAGTTTTACTAGCTATGAAAGTAACTACAACTTAGATTATCTAAAAAACAAGCGGATGGCACTTGCTGTAAGGATGAAAACGAAGGGCAAGCATCTGATTCGGATTATTCCCGTTCCACTTGAAATTCGGCGCACGATTCGACTTAAATTTGAAGAGGGAATCATCTACCTCCGGGTGGAAGATTTAATTCGGAATAACTTGCACAATCTGTTCGATGACGGGAAGGTCGAAGACATTTTGACCTTTCGGATTATTCGGGATCTAGATGCATCTTTAGATGTGGACAAGGATGACAATAATCAGGACACTGTCAAAAATCTTCGTCACTATCTCGCCGACCGTGAGCGGGGTCGAATTACGATGTTTGCAATTGAGGATCTTCCGGATGTGCAGGCCAAGTTTATTGATGAATTTAGGAAAAAATTCAAAATTGATGAACAGGCCGTTTACCGCGTTCCGGGACCACTGGATTTAACTTTCTTATTTGCATTGTTAAAATCCTGGAAGAAAACCAAACCCCAACTGGTTTACCCAGGATTTCAGGCCCGAAAATGGCCAACCAACCGGTCCATGCTGCAGTATTTACAGGATCACGATTTATTGCTGCAGTATCCAGATGACTCGTTTGACCAGTTCTTAACTTTCCTTCGAGAAGCAATTGATAATCCGAACACGGTGGCCATTAAGCAAACCATTTATCGGGTTGCCGACAATTCAAAAGTAATTGAACTGCTTAAGGAAGCTGCCCAAAAGGGAATTGAAGTAACCGTGATGATTGAACTACGGGCCCGGTTTGATGAAGCCAATAACCTGAAGGTAACTGGGGAACTAGAAGACGCTGGTTGCAACATCATCTTTGGGAAGAAATACATGAAGGTGCACAGTAAGACCTGTTTGGTGTTGACCAAAGACGGAGTTAATCCCGAAGGATACGTCCAGATCGGAACCGGGAACTACAACGAGTCAACGGCGAAGGGGTTTGTGGATTTGAGTCTTTTCTCTAGTCGAAAGGACTACGTAAGTGATTTGGCCTCGTTCTTTAATTACCTGGAACAGCCAGGAGCTAATCCACCTAAGTACAAGGTGCTAGCCGCTTCCCCACACCGGATTGAGGATATGGTAATTCAAAACATTCAGAAGGTGAAAGAATACTACCTAAAGACGGGACAGGGTCATGTGTTCTTGAAGGTTAACTCACTGACAGATGTGGACGTGATCGCCGCGATTTATGATGCCGCTAGCGTTGGGGTGCCGTTCCGGATTATCGTGCGGGGGGCCTGCTGCTTGAAGTTAGGCGTTTGTGGTCCAAAGGAAAATATTGTGGTTTCAAGTGTGGTTGGTCAATTTTTGGAACACAGCCGGATTTATGCTTTTTACGATGAAGAGACGGCGCTGTGGATTTCATCAGCCGATTTGATGACGCGGAACATGGACAACCGGGTAGAATTAGCAGCTCCCGTACTTGACTCAGATATGCGTCGCGGCTTGGAACACATTATTGACGTTTATGCTCAAGATGACGTGGATGGGTTCTTTATGAACGTAGAAGGCAAATACTTTAAGTATGAAAGTCCTAAGGGGCATTCGGCCCAACAAACTTTTCTCCATGAACTGGCTAATCAACATGAAACAGACGGTCAGTTCCAACGTGCTTGGTCACGGATGTTAAACTGGTGGCATAAGCATAAATGAATTAGAAATTAATTGAAAAAAGATCCGCAGCTACCACCAATAGTTGCGGATCTTTTTTATTTAAAGATGTTTGGTTTTAAGTTTTGAATGGTGCGATTGTTGAGCACCCAGTATAAAATAATGGTCTGGATTGGAAATGAGATTAGATTTTTACCCAACCGAACTCCAAAGAAATACGAGAACGGAGTATGAGCAATGATTGACACCCACCACGAGTTAAGCATTAAATTAATAAAGATCGTGATGATGGCCACCGTGATGATTACTCTAATCCAACCAATTTTTGGCTGTTGGAAAAAGGCCACGCTGTAAATTAAACTGACGAGCATAGCTGATAATGCAAACCCTGGGAAATAGGGTTGTCCGCTAAAGAGGGTCGAGATGAAGTCGACAATTACAGCTACTCCAACCGACCAAAACGGACCATACCATTTGGCAATTAGGGCAATTACAATAAAAGTAAAGGAAAATTGAACGCTACTACTACCAATTACGAAGCGACCAACAACAATTTCAATCGCCATTAGAATGGCAAGGTAGGTCATTCCCTTTAAACTCAGAGGCCGAAGCCCCCACTTACGTAAAAAATTCACTTTGACATCTCCTAACTGGAGCTGCCACCAAATGGTGAGGTTAGTGGCGAATGCGGAAATAACATCGCAAGCAATTGCTTTTCGTCCGGCGTTCACATTCCGTTCCGCTGGCACTTAACGCGTTAAATCCTACTCCAAAAAAATTTAGTTGTACCCCAATGGTACTTTTTTAATATACCATACTTTAGTTAGTGAGACCGTCACAAGTTAAGGATAATTAAATTGACCTTTTTGCACCAAAGGGGGTTGACGCTGAGGACTGAACTTGATATATTAAATATTGCTGACGGCGAGTCAGTTACTTCATAACTAATTAATCAGATTTAGTCCTTGACTTAACCATTGAAAAGATGTTATGATAATTAAGTTGTCAAATTGATGGACAACCGAGTAGTTCTTTGAAAACTGAACAAGATTTTGATTACAAAAAGTGTAAGGAATTTTTAAACTAGCGTTTAAAAATTAAACATTTGCGAAG
Source organism: Fructilactobacillus hinvesii (assembly GCF_024029435.1). Lineage (NCBI taxonomy): Bacteria > Bacillati > Bacillota > Bacilli > Lactobacillales > Lactobacillaceae > Fructilactobacillus > Fructilactobacillus hinvesii. Next base: position 356,778 of record NZ_CP097118.1, read on the forward strand.
TCAATTCGCTTAATTAACAAATAAAGTAGAGCTAGTAAAGTTCTCATTTAAAATGAGAGTTTGATCCTGGCTCAGGACGAACGTTGGCGGCGTGCCTAATACATGCAAGTCGAACGAGGTCTCCTAAATGATATGACGTGCTTGCACTGAGTTGACTTTAGATCGGACCGAGTGGCGAACTGGTGAGTAACACGTGGGTAACCTGCCCAGAAGTAGGGGATAACACCTGGAAACAGATGCTAATACCGTATAACAACTAAAACCGCCTGGTTTTAGTTTGAAAGCTGGCCTTGGTGCTAGTGCTTTTGGATGGACCCGCGGCGTATTAGCTAGTTGGTGAGATAATAGCTCACCAAGGCGATGATACGTAGCAGACCTGAGAGGGTAATCTGCCACAATGGGACTGAGACACGGCCCATACTCCTACGGGAGGCAGCAGTAGGGAATCTTCCACAATGGACGCAAGTCTGATGGAGCAACGCCGCGTGAGTGAAGAAGGGTTTCGGCTCGTAAAACTCTGTTGTTAGAGAAGAACGACTGTGAGAGGAACTGCTCACGGCGTGACGGTATCTAACCAGAAAGTCACGGCTAACTACGTGCCAGCAGCCGCGGTAATACGTAGGTGGCAAACGTTGTCCGGATTTATTGGGCGTAAAGCGAGCGCAGGCGGTTTTTTAAGTCTGATGTGAAAGCCTTCGGCTTAACCGAAGAAGTGCATCGGAAACTGGGAAACTTGAGTGCAGGAGAGGACAGTGGAACTTCATGTGTAGCGGTGAAATGCGTAGATATATGAAGGAACACCAGTGGCGAAGGCGGCTGTCTAGTCTGCATCTGACGCTGAGGCTCGAAAGCATGGGTAGCAAACAGGATTAGATACCCTGGTAGTCCATGCCGTAAACGATGAATGCTAGGTGTTGAGAGGTTTCCGCCTCCCAGTGCCGAAGCTAACGCATTAAGCATTCCGCCTGGGGAGTACGACCGCAAGGTTGAAACTCAAAGGAATTGACGGGGACCCGCACAAGCGGTGGAGCATGTGGTTTAATTCGATGCTACGCGAAGAACCTTACCAGGTCTTGACATCTTCTGTTAGCCTAAGAGATTAGGTGTCCCCTTCGGGGGCAGAATGACAGGTGGTGCATGGTTGTCGTCAGCTCGTGTCGTGAGATGTTGGGTTAAGTCCCGCAACGAGCGCAACCCTTGTCTTTAGTTGCCAGCATTCAGTTGGGCACTCTAGAGAGACTGCCGGTGATAAACCGGAGGAAGGTGGGGATGACGTCAAATCATCATGCCCCTTATGACCTGGGCTACACACGTGCTACAATGGACGGTACAACGAGTTGCGAAACCGCGAGGTCAAGCTAATCTCTTAAAGCCGTTCTCAGTTCGGATTGCAGGCTGCAACTCGCCTGCATGAAGTTGGAATCGCTAGTAATCGTGGATCAGCATGCCACGGTGAATACGTTCCCGGGTCTTGTACACACCGCCCGTCACACCATGAGAGTTTGTAACACCCAAAGTCGGTTGGATAACCTTTTGGAGTCCGCCGCCTAAGGTGGGACAGATGATTAGGGTGAAGTCGTAACAAGGTAGCCGTAGGAGAACCTGCGGCTGGATCACCTCCTTTCTAAGGAATAATACGGAACCTTACACCGATCAAAGTCTTGTTTAGTTTTGAGAGGATTACTCTCAAACTTGGTTCTTTGAAAACTAGATAATATTATTTTCTGTAAGAATTATATTGATTGATATAATTTTAACCGAGAAAACCATTGTGTAATTTGAGTTTTTTAATGTGTTTAATCGCTAAACTCAATAATTTATAATCCGTAGGATTATAGGTTAAGTTAGAAAGGGCGCATGGTGAATGCCTTGGTACTAGGAGCCGATGAAGGACGGAACTAACACCGATATGCTTCGGGGAGCTGTAAGTAAGCTGTGATCCGGAGATTTCCGAATGAGGAAACTCGATTAGTGTGATGACTAATCACTGCGTAGTGAATTCATAGCTACGTAGAGGTAAACGTGGGGAACTGAAACATCTAAGTACCCACAGGAAGATAAAGAAATTTCGATTCCCAAAGTAGCGGCGAGCGAACTGGGAATAGCCCAAACCGAACCTTCGTGGTTCGGGGTTGTAGGACTGAACATTTGAGTTACAAAAGAATTCGATAGCTGAAGCAGTTGGGAAGCTGCACCAAAGAGAGTGATAGTCTCGTAAGCGAAATTGAATTCCCTCAGTTCAGGATCCTGAGTACGGCGCCACACGTGAAACGGCGTCGGAATCCGGGAGGACCATCTCCCAAGGCTAAATACTCCCTAGTGACCGATAGTGAACCAGTACCGTGAGGGAAAGGTGAAAAGCACCCCGGAAGGGGAGTGAAATAGTTCCTGCAATCATGTGCCTACAAGCAGTCAGAGCCCGTTAAGGGGTGATGGCGTGCCTCTTGTAGAATGAACCGGCGAGTTACAGTTGCATGCAAGGTTAAGCCGAAAAAGCGGAGCCGTAGCGAAAGCGAGTCTTAAGAGGGCGAATTAGTATGTTGCCGTAGACCCGAAACCAGGTGATCTATCCATGTCCAGGATGAAAGTGCGGTAATACGCACCGGAGGTCCGAACCCGTGTACGTTGAAAAGTGCTGGGATGAGGTGTGGATAGCGGTGAAATTCCAAACGAACTTGGAGATAGCTGGTTCTCTCCGAAATAGCTTTAGGGCTAGCCTCGGAATTAGAATCATGGAGGTAGAGCCACTGTTTGAGCAAGGGGTCCGTCTTGGATTACTGAGTTCAGATAAACTCCGAATACCATTGATTTATGTCCGGGAGTCAGACGATGAGTGATAAGATCCATCGTCGAAAGGGGAACAGCCCAGACCGCCAGTTAAGGTCCCTAAATATATGCTAAGTGGAAAAGGAAGTGGAGTTGCTTAGACAACTAGGATGTTGGCTCAGAAGCAGCCACCATTTAAAGAGTGCGTAATAGCTCACTAGTCGAGTGATTCTGCGCCGAAAATTTACCGGGGCTAAGCATATTACCGAGACTGCGGACGCAACTACGTTGCGTGATAGGAGAGCGTTCTAAGGGCGATGAAGGCAGACCGCAAGGACTGTTGGAGCGCTTAGAAGTGAGAATGCCGGTATGAGTAGCGAAAGGCCAGTGAGAATCTGGTCCACCGAATGACTAAGGTTTCCTGGGGAAGGCTCGTCCACCCAGGGTTAGTCGGGACCTAAGCCGAGGCTGAGAAGCGTAGGCGATGGATAACAGGTTGAGATTCCTGTACTAGTTAATTATGTTTGAACGATGGAGGGACGCAGAAGGCTAAGTTGAGCATCCGGTTGGAAAGGGATGTTTAAAGCGTAAGTCAGGTCAGGAGTGAAATGCTTCTGATCGGGTTGACAAGCGCTGATGAGGATCGAAATTATAGTAGAGAATCAACTGATGTCACGCTGCCGAGAAAAGCTTCTAGTTAGTAATTAACTACCCGTACCGCAAACCGACACAGGTAGTCGAGGAGAGAATCCTCAGGTGAGCGAGAGAACTCTCGTTAAGGAACTCGGCAAAATGACCCCGTAACTTCGGAAGAAGGGGTGCTGACCGTCAGGTCAGCCGCAGTGAAGAGACTCAAACGACTGTTTATCAAAAACACAGGTTTATGCAAAATCGTAAGATGAAGTATATGGGCTGACGCCTGCCCGGTGCTGGAAGGTTAAGTGGAAAGGTTAGCTTCGGCGACGCCTCGAAATGAAGCCCCAGTAAACGGCGGCCGTAACTATAACGGTCCTAAGGTAGCGAAATTCCTTGTCGGGTAAGTTCCGACCCGCACGAAAGGCGTAACGATTTGAGTACTGTCTCAACGAGAGACTCGGTGAAATTAAGATACCTGTGAAGAAGCAGGTTACCCGCGACAGGACGGAAAGACCCCATGGAGCTTTACTGTAGCTTGATATTGGGTGTTTACATAGCTTGTACAGGATAGGTAGGAGCCATTGAAACCGGGACGCTAGTCTCGGTGGAGGCACCCGTGGGATACTACCCTTGCTATGTGAACACTCTAACCCTGAGCACTAATCGTGCTCGGAGACAGTGTCTGGTTGGCAGTTTGACTGGGGCGGTCGCCTCCTAAATAGTAACGGAGGCGCTCAAAGGTTTGCTTAGAATGGTTGGAAATCATTCTGTAAGTGTAAAGGCAGAAGCAAGCTTGACTGTGAGACTGACTAGTCGAGCAGGGACGAAAGTCGGACTTAGTGATCCGGTGGTACCGTATGGAAGGGCCATCGCTCAACGGATAAAAGCTACCCTGGGGATAACAGGCTTATCTCCCCCAAGAGTTCACATCGACGGGGAGGTTTGGCACCTCGATGTCGGCTCATCGCATCCTGGGGCTGTAGTTGGTCCCAAGGGTTGGGCTGTTCGCCCATTAAAGCGGTACGCGAGCTGGGTTCAGAACGTCGTGAGACAGTTCGGTCCCTATCCGTCGCGGGCGCAGGAAATTTGAGAGGAGCTGTCCCTAGTACGAGAGGACCGGGATGGACATACCGCTGGTGTATCAGTTGCGCCGCCAGGCGCACTGCTGAGTAGCTATGTATGGATGAGATAAACGCTGAAAGCATCTAAGTGTGAAACTCGCCTCAAGATGAGATTTCCCATTCCTTTATGGAAGTAAGACTCCTGAAAGATGATCAGGTCGATAGGTTAGAAGTGGAAGCGTAGCGATACGTGAAGCGGACTAATACTAATCAGTCGAGGACTTAACCAAGTAAAGAGCAGTGGTAAAATCGGAAGAAAATAATATTAGCTAGTTTTGAGGGAACGAAGTTCACTCAGAGTGTGGTGGCGATAGCCTAAAGGATACACCTGTTCCCATGCCGAACACAGTAGTTAAGCTTTAGTACGCCAAAAGTAGTTGGGGGATCGCCCCCTGCGAGGATAGGACGTTGCCACGCAAACCGAAAGGCACTTTCGAAGCAATTCGAAGGTGCCTTTTTTGTTGCTTTCATTTTGGCTTGCTAAAAATACTTACTCAAATTATCAGTATAATAAAAAGGAGGAAAATTTTTAAGTTGATTCTAATTAATTGTTGTAAATCAAATTTACATTAACTGCCAAACCAGTATAATTATGGAAAACATTTGCCCCAATCGTTTAATCCCCAGCTTTTTAAATTATAGAGGAGCCAAGCTGATGATCTTTCACAGACATCCTAATTTATTTAAGTTGGTCGTCGGCCAAGCCTTATTATTGGAAGCGTTTAGTGTTTATACAACGGTGCTCATGTACTTGTTGGTTCAACAATATCGCGACCACACCTGCCCTAGCTGTTTTTGGGGTTCTAGCCGCCTTTCCATCGGCATTGATGGTATTCTTAGCCCCGTGGTTAGCGCACTTGCATAATAATAAACAACTGTTAATTAGTTTGCAAATGATTGCTACACTCATCCTTGTGCTGGGCGGAACTTTATTATTGAGTCGGGCCAAGCTAGTTTTAATCGGTTTGCTTTACTTGGTCCTCAGTAGTGTCAATGTAATTTCGGCATCCGTGGAAGTAGGCTTTATTCAGGTGGTTTTTCAAGAAAATGAGGCAGCGATTGAGCAGTCAGTTGACTTTCAGTACTTTGTAAGTACGGGGCTTACCATTGAAATTAGCGTACTTAGTTCAGCGATTTTGTTACTACCCGGGAGAAGCACGGGACTTCTTATTGTTAGTTGGTTCAGTGCCCCATTGGGAATTATTTTTTATTGGTTGATTAGCTATGATGCAACAATGCAACCAACTGATTCTGAAATAAATCAGGGACCCACCACTGAACAATCTTACTTAAGACAGATGAGAAGCGCACTGTACCAATTCACTCACACCATGCCCGCCTTTTTAATTATTCTTTTTGAAGCAATTTTAGGGGGCATGACCGGTCTATTACTCGAATTACTTCCGTTGACGATGAAAGAAATTGGATTAGCGGTGGCACTCTTTTCAACCGTGGGCGCCATTCAAAGAGTGGGAGATTTAATTGGTGGCGCAGTGGCTCCCTTGGTAAAATGGCCGGCGCCAACCTTCTTTGTCGTTGACTATATCATCTCAGGGGGATGTTTCATTGATTTTACTTTACCCATTCCCAACGTGGCCCGGCTTATTTTACTATTGGTAGCTGGAATTGGGATGGGAATGTCTGGCAATGTGTTTGAAAAGTTAATGTATCGTTCTTATAACGTGGGTGACATTTCGGCCATGCACGCTTTAGCAACTTCTACCTTTGTCTTCTTTTCCGTAACCAGCTATATAGCAGCGTGGATTAAGGTTTCCACCCTGATTTTATGGTAGGCCGTAAAAGGGGGATTGACCATCGTCTTTGGGCTCATTATCGTGGGCTTAATCATTAAAGAAAAGCATTAAAAAAGACCGTAATTCGTATGAATTGCGGTCTTTTGGCTTAAACAAAGGGAATGGAGTGACCAGTTTGCAATTGGTTAACGGCATCCCAGTTAATACTAACCCCGATTCCGGCACCAGTTGGTACTGGCAGTAAGCCGGTATCGACGGTTAACGGTTCATTGATTAATTCTTGTTCAAAGTAGTGATTGCTATCGGCAATGTCAGCCGGAAAAATTGGTTCTGGTAGTTGGGCTGCAAGTGCTAAGTCAACCGCACGACCGAGACCACTGCCAAGCATCCCTCCAATCCAAGGAAGGTAAGGAGTATTAGTAATGTACTGGATTGCCTGCATCGTTGGCGTGATCCCACCTAGTTTACTAGGTTTCAAAGTGAACGCTGCCGCGCTTTGCGCCCGGACCGCACTTTGGATGTCTTGCAGTGAGTTTAAACTCTCGTCCAGACTGATCTTTAGATGGGGGAGTTGGGCCTGCGCGGTGGCTAATTCTGTCCAACTGGGTTTATGAAACGGTTCTTCAATCAAACTTAAACCCGCTACATCTAACTGACGTAGAGTGGAAATGGTTTGATTATTAACTGGCCAGGCCCTATTGGCATCCAACGAGATTAGTTGGTCGGGAAAAGCAATCTTTAACTTTTGCATGAGGCGGAGTGCCACGTCGAGCTTGTTCGTTTTAATTTTTAACCGCCGGTAACCAGCCGCAAGTTCTTGGTCAGCTAAACGAATCGTACGTTGATCCCGGGATTGAATTCCTAAGGCAACGCTGACCGGCACAAAATTAGTGGTTGGACCACCGAGTAATTGGGCAAGGGGCTGATGTTCCAATTTGCCGTAAGCGTCCCACAAGGCCATTTCAACTCCAGCCCGCGCAAAGGCAGTAAAGCGGGTCAGTTGCCGTTGTAAATCAGCAGGAGTTTGCCAGCTGCGCTTAACGAGGGCGGGGAGACCTTGCTTTAGTTCCCCTAAGGCATCCTCCTGGTTTTGGGACGCGTAAGCACGGTCAGCCAGGGCCTGGACCTCTCCGTAACCGGTGATTCCGTTTGTCATCTTCATTTCAATCAGTAACAGGGGACGACTAGTTGTTTCTCCGTGATTAGTCACAAAGGGTTCTTTGAGACGGAGGGTCACGGGAATAATGGTAATTTGGTTAATTTTCATGGAGCTCCTCCTCAGCTAAGTGATTTAGTGTAGCCAGGTATAACAGGGGGCGTTCAAAATGAACGTTATGCCCCGTTTGCTGAAAAAGATGGTGGTGCGCCACCGGGATTTGGGGATGCATTTTTGCACCAATCGTTGTAAATTTATGATCTAGTTCACCCGTAATGATAGTAGTTTTGGGTTGTAATTGCGAAAGATTAGGCCAGTGATTGGGCATCGTTCCGGTGCCAAAATAACGAAGGGAGTTGGCCATGTTCTGCGGTTGATGGGCACAACGCATCGCGTGCATGTGTCGCTGTTGGTCTAACGTAACAGTGCGTTGGCTCTGAAATAACGGTAATTGTTCCCAGTGAGTGACAAATGGAGCCAACCCACTTGTCTCAATTTGGTGGGCCTTGCGTGCATCAGCCCGTTGGCGCGCTTGTCGTGCTGATTGCTGTGCTAACCCCGGGGTTCCACTTTCAAGCACCAGCTGATTAATCAAATGGGGAGCTGCTAACGCCAAACAAAGTGCCAATCGTGCTCCCATCGAGTATCCTACCAGGTTGACTGGCTGGAAATGCAAGTGGGTGATTACGCTTGCTAAGGCTTGCACCTGCTGGTCAGCTGTAAATCCTGCAACGGGAACTACCGGATCGTGGGGAGCAAAGCCATAGAGCGTGATGTACGCCTCAGTTCCACGGGGCTGAATTGCTTGAAAATCAGTTTGATTGCCTAAAAACCCGTGGAGAAAAAGCCAGTGGGGCTGACCACTGCCGGTAATATTAACGTGATAGTCGTAGTCCCTTACACGAATTAATTTTTTCATTAACTGAGGCCCTCCGGATATTCTTGGGCTAGTTCGGTACGATTCGTTTGCACCTCGATGATTCGAAGGCCCGTCCATGGAGTGGTTGTAAGGTGGTTTAATTCTGCAACCGTGGTGATTCGTTGATAGTGAGCTGCAAACAAGGTCGCTACGGCGGCAACGTTTAATTCCTGGGGTGTTCCAAAAAGGTGTTCAAAATGGGGGGCTTGCGCCTGGGGGAGGAGTGAAAAAATACCACCCCCATCGTTATTAACCACCACAACAGTTAACGAAACGTGGGTTTGGCGGGCTAACTGCAATCCATTAAGATCGTGAAAGAAGGCCAAATCGCCAATCACCAGCCAGGTGGGCACGTGATTCAATGCCATGCCGACAGCACTAGAAGTAGTTCCATCAATCCCATTGGCACCCCGATTTCCCGCAACTTGCACCGGATGATGGGGGACAAAGGCCTGATCGAAATTACGGACGGTTAAAGAATTAGCGAGAAACAGTTGTTGTACCTGAGGAGCTTGGGCCAAAAGTACGGGCAGGGTTTGAGCAGTCAGCGTAGTTGGGACAGGATGCTGCTGGTTAAAATGGTGTTGCCACCGTTGTTGGTAATTAGGCTGGCCGGAGACATTGGTGGCGGCTAACTGGGTTAAAAAATCCTGGGCAGACAGGTTATAGCTGACGTGGGCCCAGCGGCTGTGATCCTGACCGAGATAAGCGTCCCCCACTTGCATCACCGGGATGTGATGGTTTTTCAACCAGGGTAGGAGTTTCCCAGAGACGGGGGTGCCTCCAAAACGCAGGACGATGTCTGGTTCTAATTCCGGGGGAATGGTCAGTAACTGATGCGGGGTAAAGGTGGAAAGCTCACCACGGACGGAACTTAAGACGTCGGCTACGATGGGAGCCTGTAATTGGTTAGCCACGGTACGCAGTTGTGGCATTGGATATGCTTGGTTAGTGGGACCTAGAACCAGTAGGACTTTTCGATGGATCAGCCGGTTGATCAAAGCAGCTAACGACTCAGCAGCAAGGCGACTACTTATACGTCCAAACGTTTGGAGAGCAATTGAGGGCCAGCTGGTTCCTAAAGTTGGCAACAATGGTTTTCGCAACGGTAAATTAATCTGGACGGGACCAC